>JBBQBL010000122.1:0-7723 GCA_038317805.1 Micropepsales bacterium | reverse complement strand
CCCACTTCCAGCACGATCTTCTGGTCGCCATGATCGATCAGCACCCGCTCATAGACCTCGTCCAGGTCCAGGGATTCGCCCGGCGCGTTCTGGTAATACCATTGCAGCTTGCCGGTATCGGGATTGAGCGCCAGCGTGCTGTTGGAAAACAGCGCATCGCCGTCGGTGCCGCGTTCATCACGGCGCGACGGCTTGGCCTGGCCGGTACCCCAATAAGTCAGGTTCAGTTCGGGATCATAGGAGCCGGTGATCCAGGCATCGGCGCCGGCGCGCTTGTCGTCGGGCAGATTGCCCCAGGTGTTGCCGCCTAACGTCCCCTTGTCGGCAATGGTCAGCGTCTTCCATAAAAGCTTGCCGCTCGCGGTGTCGTAGGCCGCGATCCAGCAATGATCCTGCACCGAAAGATCGTCGCAGCGGGTCAGCCCGACCAGCAGCTTGCCCTTGATGACGGTCATGCCGCCGACCTTGTCGTCCTTGTAGCTGGAGATCTTGTTTGCCCAGACCTCCTTGCCGGTGCGCGCGTCCAGCGCGTGCACCGTAGCGCTGGTGGCGCCGTAGAACAGCAGGTTGCCGTACAGCGCCATGGTGCGGGTGGCGTTCTGCAGATTGTCCACCACCGGGCCGATGCGGTTTTCCCAGATCAGCTCGCCGGTCTTCGCATCCACCGCCTGCACCGTGTTGGTGCGGTTGTTGGACAGGAACATGGTGCCGTCATGCACCAGCGGATTGAACTGCTGGCGTCCGCCCTCGTCCATCGCATAGACCCAGCGCAGCTGCAGGTTTGCGACATTGGAGGTGTTGATCTGCTTGAGGCGGCTGAAGTCCCAGGCCTGGTAATTGCCCCGGTGCATCAGCCAATCCTTTTCATCGGGATGGGTGAGCATCGCGTCGGTAACCGGCGTGTAGTTCTTCACCGTACCGCTCACCACCAGGCCCATCGGCATGGCGGGCGCGCGGCGAGGACCGGGGGTCGCCGGACCAACCGGTGCATCGAGCAAGCCGGCCGGCGTCTTGCCGGTGGCGAAGCTCGCGATCGGCGTCTTGGCGGTGCCGTTGAACGCGACGGCGCCAGGCGCCGCGCCATTGGCCTGGAAGATGAAGGCGACGATCTGCTGATAGGTTTCGGCCGGCAACGATCCGCCATTGCCCATGGGCATGGACGCCTTGATGACTTCGTATAGTTCATTGGCGCCGCGCTTGCCCCAGCTGCCGATGAAGGGCGAACCCACCAGCGGCGGGGCTTCGCCGCCGCCCGCCAGAGTGCGGTTGTGGCAGGAAGCGCAATTTTGCAGATAGGCGCCATGGCCGGCCGTGGCCTGGGCGGCTGTAAAGGGGCCCGGCGCCTGCGAAGTGGCGCTTTGCGTGCTCAGCACCGTCACACCCGCGGCAACCGCCGCCAGCACCGCACCCAGCTTCAGAGTTTGAACCTTCATGGGCATCTTCCTAGCGGGAGGGCGTATCGAGCTGCGGCAGGAACCAGGGGCCCGCCTGCGGCACGCCGGCAGCGGCATCGAAATGCCTGGGCAGCAGCCAGCCCCACAGATTGCCGGTAGGCGCCTTCTGGCTGTCGATCTGGACATAGAGCTTGCCGGTGCGGAATGCGGCTGCCTGTTTGGCATTCACGGTCAAGGTGCCGGACACGGTGCCGTTGTCGGCCGGGGAGACGGTCAGGTCCAGGCTTTCGGTGCCCGGCACACCGATGGCCAGGCCCACAACTAAATGCGCCCTGGTGGCGGGGGATGGCAGGCCACCGAAATTGCCCGTGATGGTCAGGGTCTTGCCGTCCAGGGTGGCGGTGGCCTCGCCGCGCCCCAGCTTGTCCTTGTTGTTGGCCTGGTCCAGCGGCATGGGCCCCAGATTGGCCACATACGTATCCGCGGCCCAGGCGGGGCCGGTGAGAAGCATGGCCAGCGCGGGCGCCGCCAACAGGCGCAGCATTTTCGATGTCATCGACGACCCTCTTCCAGCCGGGAGGAAGTCTGTCCCAGCTTGGCGCCGCATTCAATTGCGGCGGCACACCGCTTGCGCCCAAAAAGATAATGGCGGCCACCCGTCAGGATGGCCGCCATCAATCTGCAAGTCAGATTAGTGCGTGAAGCGGAACCCGATGGTGTAGTAGCGGCCGATCACGTCATACAGAGTCGGATTGATGTTCGAGCTCTGGTTGAGCGGCGTGAAGGGGTTGGCGTTGCCCGGATTCTGGTTGGTCAGGTTGTCGATCTTGAAATACAGCGAGGAGTGTTCGGTGAGGTCATAGTGACCGCCGATGTCGAAGTAGAGCTCGCCCGGCATGTAGTTGCTGCTGACCGTGGGATGGTTGCTGTCCACCGGCGCGGGGCAGTTGGCGGCGCAGGCATACCAGGCGCGGTTGATCACGCCTTCGCTGAACCAGCGTTCGTTGATGAACAGGCCCCAATTGTCGCTGTCATAGCCCTGGTTGAAGAACACCTTCCAATGGGGAGTGCTGCCGCCATTGCTGCCGGCGGTTTCGCTGACAAACGCGCCGATGAAGCCCGGATTGGTTTGATACTTCATCACATTGGTGGCCAGCATGCGGATGGTGAAGTCACCGCCCAGGCCCCAGTCGATCGCGTCATCGACCGCGAAGCGATAGCTGGCTTCGTAGTCGACGCCATCGGTGACCACCGAGGCCAAATTGACCTGCGGCGTGGTCTGGAGAGTGGGGCTGCTATGGGTCAGCGCGGTGTTGATCACGCCGCCGGTCGCCCAAGGTTGCCCATTGGTCTGGATGAAGGAGCACTGGAAGGCGTTGCCATTGAAGCACAGGTTGATCTGGTCACCCTGGCCCAGCTGGGCAATGATGCTCTTGACGCCGATGCGATAGTAGGTGGCCGAGATGTTGAGGCCCGGAATATAGGAGGGCGACCACACCAGGCCCACTTCCGTCGTCTGGCCCTTTTCCGGCTTCAGGTTGGGATTGGCGGTGATGGGATTGGGCAGCGGGCTGATATTTTTGTTCACGGCGTCGCCCGGAGCATTCGGGACACCCGAACAGCAAGTGAAGGGATCCGTGGCCGATCCGTTGTTGACGCGGGCGCCGGCGAACAGTTCCGCCAGGTTGGGGGCGCGCACGTCGCGCGACTGCAAGGCGCGCAGACGCAGGCCATCCAGAGGCGTGTCCCAGGTCGCGCCCACCTTCCAGGTCTCGACATCGCCCGAGGTGCTGTAATGGGTGTAACGGCCCGCCAGGTTGGTGTTGATGGTGCCCCAGTCTGCATCGTTCAGCAGCGGGACGTTCACTTCGGCAAAGGTTTCCCATTCATGGAAGTAACCGCGGGCGGGCTGGAAATTGCCGGCATACCAATTGGGCGCTGCGGGCGGGAAAGCCTGACCGTTGATGGTGCTACCGGCATTGAGCAGCGGATTGCCGGCCGGACCGTATCGCACGCCATCAAACACTTCGTTGGCGCAATTGCCGCGCGAGGCGCAGTCCGACTGCCCACTGAGCGCTTCTTCGCGGAACTGGAAGCCGGTGGCGATGTCCACCTTGCCGGCCCAGGTCGAGAAAGGCGCGCCGGACACGCCGACATCGAGCACTTCCTGGCGGGTGCGAACGATCTGCGTCGGATCGCGGCCATTTGCGCCAGTCGAACTGCCATCGGCATTGAGACCCTGAACGAAGCTGCGGGCCGCCGGCGAGGCGCCGTCGGTGCCGATGATATTCAGCGGCTGGCAGCCCACGGAGCGGGCGGCGACGGAACGGCAGATGATGCTGCCGACCGGAACGCCCGGGAAGGCGGTCTGGTTGTTGGCCGTCACCTGCACCGCGTCGATCGCGGCGTTGTAGTAGGGGGTGATCAGGATGTTTTCGAGCGTGTTGTGGAAGTCCACTTCACCGTGCTGGCCGTAAGCCTTGAAGGCCCAGTCGGTGTCGAACAGGTTGAACGAGCCTTCCGCGCCCAGGACATAACGGCGGGTGGTCCGGTTGTTGTAGTTTTCGACGTTCTGCAGCACCGAGTTCTGGGCGCCATACTGCATCTTGCCGGCGGTGTAGCCGCTGGAGAAGCCGTTGGAGACAAAGCCGCCATTCGCTCCATTGGCGATGTCGGCGGCGGACGGGGCATAGAGGTTGCCGGACGTGCCGGCGATGAAGCCTGCCGGCTGCACGATGCTGGTGAACTGGCTGTTGTAGCCCGCGCTCTGGCCATTGTTGGCCAAGCAGGCCTGGGCAACGCTGGTCGGCAGGAAGGGATTGTCGCAACCGACCGACAGGTTGTCCGACTTGAAGAAGGACTGGGTCGGCTTGTCCCAGGTCACGACCTCGCTGTAGATCGCGCTGCCATAGATCTGGATATTGTCGGTCAGATCGTAGGACAGGCGCATATAGGCATTGCCGCGCACCAGGCGCGCCACGATCGAGTTGTAGGGACCCTGGGCGCCAGCCAGATCGCCACCAAGGCAGTAACCGCCGGAGGAGCAATTGTTGGTGCCACCGGCGGCGGTGCGGTTGGGGGTCGCCGGCAGGCCGTTATAGCCATAGCCGTAATCGAACTGGGACGGCGCACCGTTGGCACCGAACTGGGTGCCCTGCAACGGGCCGCGGGTGATCATGCCGCCATAGGCCCACAGCACGTTCTTGCCGTGCAGGCCGTTGACCCATTGCGGCGAACCGCCGGGGCAGCCATTGGGCTTGCACTGGGCGGTGCTGAACATCTGCAGCTGCTGCGGATTCTGCCACCACTTGCGCGCACCTTGCAGGCTGTTGATGCCCGCTTCACTGGTGAATTCGCCCGATACTTCGATATGCGCGCGACCATGCAGGAAGCTGGTACCCGCGGCGAACTGGATCTGGCCCTTTTCATCGTCGGCATAATTGGAGATGCCGCCGTTGAAGTTCATCTTGAAGCCCTCGAACTTCTTGTCGAGGATGAAGTTGACGACGCCGGACACGGCGTCCGAGCCCCAGGAAGCCGAAGCGCCACCGGTCACCACGTCCACGCGCTGGATCAGCATCTGCGGAATCTGGCTGATATCGACCACGCCGGTGATATTGGTCGGGATGATGCGCTCGCCATCGACCATGATCAGGTTGCGCTGTGTGCCGAGGCCGCGCAGGTTCAGAGTGGACAGGCCGTTGACGCCGTTGGACGAGCCGCCGTTACCGACGTTGGTGCCGGTCGAGCCCATCAGCGAGGGAAGCTGGGTGATGGTGGTGAAGACGTTGGCGTTGGCCTGCTTCTCCAGGTCCGCCGAACTGATCACCGTGGTGGGAGTGGGCGCATTGAAGCCCGCATTCATGATGCGCGAGGATGAGACCGTCACCGATTCTACGTTCTGGTCCTGCGCAAAAGCCGGAGCAGAAATCAGCATGGCCAGCACGGCGGTGCTGCTGGAAAGCGCCAGGCGGCGCTTCGCGCTGCCCGAATTGGCATCAAAGAACATGATATTTTCCCCTAGTAGCGTTCCCGGCGTCTCTTTTTTGAGACTTGTCCTTGCAGCGAATTTAACGCGGCAGCGCGAATATCGCAATAGTGTCACCAAAGACCGGACGGCCTTCCCGCTTCATCTGGGTCTCCTGGGAGTGGCAGCCATTGGCGCCAACAGCCACATATTGCACGCCTTTTACGCGGTAAGTAATGGGTGGGGTACAGACACCGATGCCTAAATGATACGACCACAGCTTTTCGCCGCTCCTGGCGTCGAAGGCCATGAAGTTGCCCGCCACTTCTCCGGCAAAGACCAGATTGCTGGCCGTAGCGAGAATGCCGCCGAACATCAGATGGTCGCTGAGATACTGCCAGGCAATCTTGCCAGTGTTCACGTCAATGGCTGAAATGTTACCCGAGTTGGAAATCATCTGGGACTGCAGCGCCGCGCGTTCCGCTTCGGTGGGGACCGCGTTGCCGAACTGCTGGCCCACTTCCGGGGTGCCGGGCACCCAGGGCTTGGTCACCTTCATTTTGTAGATATGCGGTTCGTTGATCGCCATCGTGTAGAAATAATGGGTCAGCGGCGAGAAGGCTGGCGGCTGCCACATCGCGCCGCCGTGATTGGCCGGATAATAGACCCGCGCCGTTTCGTCCGGCGGAATCATCTTCCTGATCGATTCGCTTTGCGGCACGAAGGCGTCGGACTTGCGGATCAGCTTTCCGTTGGCGCGGTTGACGATGTAGAGATGGCCGTTCTTGTTGGCCTCGGCGGCCGCCTCGACCGTTTTGCCGTTCTTGTCCAGCACGTCGAAAAGCAGCGTGGGCGCCGCCGAATCCAAGTCCCAGACATCGTGCGGAATTTGCTGATAGTACCAGGCCAGCTTGCCGGTCTTGGCATGCACCGCCACCATCGACACGGTGTACAGGTTGTTGCCCTTGCGGAAGCCGCCATAAAGATCGGGGTTGGGATTGCCGGTGGCGAACATCATCAGGTCGCGCTTGGTGTCCACCGCCACCGCATCCCACATCGAGCCGCCGCCGATCTTCCAGCTATCGCCTTCCCAGGCGCCCTTGAAGTTGGGATCGTCCGGCCCGGCCGTCAGGTTGAAGCGCCACACCAGCGCGCCGGTTTGCGCATCCAGCGCCTCGACAAAGCCGCGCGTCGGCCATTCGGCGCCGCCGTTGCCGACCACCACCAGCCCGTTGTGAACCTGGGGCGCGCCCGTAAAAGAGTACCAGTGATAAGGCTGGGGCAGAATGTCGGGCTTCCTGGTCTTCCAGATGACCTTGCCGTTTTTGGCATCCAGCGCCACGACATTGCCGTCCACCTGGGCGACGAACACCTTGCCATAGGCCACCGCGACGCCGCGGGCCTGGGGACCGCAGCAAAGACTGCTGAATTCCAGCACCGGATTGTAGGACCATAATTCCTCGCCCGTGACCGCGTCATAGGCCTGAACCACGTTGCCGGCGGTCTCCACGAACAAAACACCGTCGATCTCGATCGGCGTGGCTTCCATGGAATTGGCCACGCCCGTCTGGATCAGCGCCACGGGCTTGAGCTGCTTCACATTGGACGCGTTGATCTCGGTCAGGGGCGAGAAGCGCTGATTGTCATACGTGCGGCCATGCAGGCGCCAATTGTCCTGGTCGGCACCGGCATTGATGCGCTGTTCGTCGGTGTTGGTGATGTCGCCGGTGACCGGCTTCATCTGGAAGGAAATGGTGCCCTGGGGCGGACCCGCCTGCTGGGCGGCGGTGCTTCCTTCCTGACCGCGCGCAAAGCCTGTCCAGGCCAGCGCCGCGGCGGTGCAGAGAAACGCGCCAAGGGCGGCACGCAAGCGCAAATGGTTCATCGAAAACATCCCCAATCAGCCCAGACTAACGCGGAATTTCCGGTTTCGAGTGCAATCCGGTGCGCGGCGCCAACGCCAAAAGCCCAAACGAAAAGGGAGCGGCGAGCCGCTCCCTTCGGGCAGGCGCAGAGCCTGCAAGGCTTATATGGTGGTGGCTGTGACAGCCAGCTGGGGCGCATTGCCGACCGGGCTGCCGTTCGAGCCGGAGGCCACGCCGATGGCGATCGCCGCTGCGGCACCGACGCCGATCAGGATCCAACCCGTCTGGCCGATCTGCGCCTGCTTGACGCCGGCAGGCTTGCCTGGCGCAAGCGGGCCCATGTTGTCGGCCGCAAATGCCGCGGACGCGAGCAAGGTAATCGACAGCGTCATAGTGATAAGTGTGCGCATGTTTCCCCTCAGATATTATATTTTTTTTTCGACTATACACAAAAGTGCAATGGGCACAATGCTCAGATGCGCCCTGCCCCGCATAAT
>JBBQBL010000121.1:0-7733 GCA_038317805.1 Micropepsales bacterium | reverse complement strand
CGGAAGGATTGAATTTTTTCATTGGGCTCAAGCCTTGTCGTAGGCGCCGAAGGGCGCGCGGAAATTGAGGCTGTCGTCGTAACCGATCTGGGTCCAGCCGACCTTCTTGAAGTTGCCGCCATGCTGGGGCGCTGCAAACATACCCATGATGGTGTGATCGCGAACCGTCTTGAAGAACGGCGTCTTTTCGATGGACGTCAGCAGCGCGATCTGGTCGGCCGATGACAGCACGGCGAACGCCTTGCCGCCGGTCCTGGACGAAAGATCGGCAAAGCCCTTGGCGTAAACCTCCTGCTTGTCCTGGGCGAAGGTGACCAGCGCCAGGTCGATGAAATAGATCACCTGGGCTTCGCGCGCGCCGGGTGTGTCGGTGGTGGGATAGATCTGGGCCGCCATGGCGTCCACATCCGCCGCCTGCTCGCGGGTGAAGTAAGTGAAGGCGCCCTTAGCCTGGGCCTTCTCCGCCGCCGCGACCTGGGCCGGCCAGTTGGCCGTCAGCCAGGCGGCGCTGGAAGCGCCCACCGTTTTAAAGAGAAAATTGCGTCTGCTGTCGCTCATGGCGAACCTCCGGGTCACTTCTGTTTCGCGTATTTGGTGATGCCGCGCGGAACCACATTCACCGCGCCATACATGTTGCCGTTGGGGGCGACCACAACGCCTTCGCCGGCCTGGTCGTCGGACACGAAGGACGTGGCCTTGGCCTGAGAGATGCTGCCGATCCACACGCCCTTCTTCCAGCCGGGATGAATCGCCTCGGTGGAGTCGGCATCGATGGCATACAGCGTGTCGCCGGTGATGTAGAAGCCGGACGGACGACCGAACTGCTTCCATTCGGTGATCAGCTTGCCGTCCTGGTTGAAGATCTGGATCCGGTTGTTGGCGCGGTCGGCGACATAGAGCCGGCCCTTGCCGTCAAACGCCAGCGCGTGCGGATTGTTGAACTCGGACGGACCAGCGCCCGGCTTGCCCCACTGCTTGATGAACTTGCCCTTCGCGTCGAACTTCATGACGCGCATGTCCAGGTTCGGCGGAATGAAGGGCGCGATGGGCGCATGGCCATCGGTGACGAAGATGTCGCCATTGGGCGCGGTGATCACGTCGCTGGGCGAATTGAAGTGCGTGGCGTCATCGCCGCGCTGGCCCGGCGTGCCGATGGTCAGCAGCACCTTGCCGCCCGGCGACAGCTTGGTGACCGTCAGGCCTTTGCTGCCATCCTTCGAAATGGCGCCGTCGGTGACCCAGATATTGCCCTTGGCATCCACATGCAGGCCGTGCGGAAACACGAACAGGCCGGCGCCGATGCTCTTGATGGCTTTGCCGGTCGCCGGATCGAGCTGCACGATGGGCGCCTTGTCCGAACCGTCGCAGCTGTTGGCGCCGCAGCGGTCGATCGCCCAGATCTCGCCATGCGGACCGCGCTCAATACCGGCGCTGGAGCCCCAAGGGGCGCCCGCAGGCGGCGTCGCCCACTGATGTTCGGGCGCGCCATAGGGGCTGGTCAGGTCGGCCGCAAAAGCGGCGAACGGAAAGCAGACCAAGGCCAGCGCAAAACGGATTTTCAAGTTGTACTTCCTTCCCCGGCGGGCCGATTCCAGCCCGGTTTTGAGGGACGCTATCCCCCGCCCGGTGGCGCGTCAAAGGCAGTAAAACTGCGACAAACTCGCATCTGAGGGTGCGCCGCAGCATACTTGTTATCAGGTTCCCTTCTTGAGATTGTCGACGCAGAAATCACGCGGAATCATTGTCATGAAAATTCTGGTTACGGGCGCGGGCGGCATGATCGGCCGCAAGCTGGTGGAGCGCCTGGTTGCGGACAAGACACTGGGCGGCAAGCCGATCACCGCTCTCACCCTGGTGGACGTGGTGGAATCGCCCATTCCGGCCGGCGCGCCCAAGGACACCAAGCCGATCGTCACCGATTTTTCCGAACCCGGCGTCTCCACCACCCTGATTGCCGAACGCCCCGATGTGATCTTCCACCTCGCCGCCATCGTGTCGGGCGATGCGGAAGCCAATTTCGAGAAAGGCTACAAGATCAACTTCAACGGCAGCTGGTCGCTGTTCGAAGCCATCCGCCTGGAAGGCCAAACTTCGCCCTACAAGCCGCGCTTTGTCTTCGCTTCGTCCCTGGCGGTGATCGGCCCGCCCTTCCCCGACCCCGTGCCTGATGAATTCGCCCCCACGCCCAGCACCAGCTATGGCACGCAAAAGGCGATGACCGAGCTGATGCTGGCCGATTACAGCCGCAAGGGATTCCTCGACGGTGTCGGCGTGCGCCTGCCCACCATCTGCATCCGCCCGGGCAAGCCCAACAAGGCGGCGTCGAGCTTCTTTTCCGGCATCCTGCGCGAACCCCTGGCCGGCCAGGAAGCGCCGCTGCCGGTGGGTGACGAGGTGCGCCACTGGTTCGCGTCCCCGCGCGCCGCGGTCGGTTTCTTCATCACCGCCGCCACCATCGATACCGCTTCGCTGGGCGTGCGCCGGTCCATGACCATGCCGGGCGTGTCGGCCACGGTGGGCGAACAGATCGAAGCCTTGCGCAAGGCGGCGGGCGACAAGGCGGCGGCCCTGATCAAGCGCGTCGATGATCCCTTTGTGTCCCAGATCGTCAAAGGCTGGGCCGGGCGCTACGACGCCCAGCAGGCCGCCAGCCTGGGCTTCAAGGCGGAAAAGAATTTCGACGAGATCATCAAGGTCTATCAGGAAGACGAGATGAGCCAATGAGATTGTCCCGGCGCCGCAGTCTTGCGTTGCTGCCGGCGATGATAGCCACCGGCGCCGCGGCACAGCCTTCGGGCAGTGCCTTGTCTTTGAAGCTTGTGGTGCTGGATATCGGCGGCACGCTGATTGGCGATCACGGCGAAGTGCCGGACGCCATGCTGGGCGCCTTTTCGCGCAAGGGCATCACCGTCACGCCGCAGGAGTTCAGCGGTTGGCGCGGCGCCTCCAAGCGCGGCATGGTCAAGCACTTCGTCGAGGAGCGCGGGCCCACGACCGGCCGCAGCAGCCTGGAAGAGGCGATCTATGCCGACTTCACCTCGACCGTGTCCAAGGCCTATCAGAATGCGCAGCCCATTCCCGGCGCGGAAAAGGCGCTGCAGGAACTGGCCGCCATGAAGCTGCTGCTGGCCACCAGCACGGGCTTTGACCGCCCTCTCACCACGCAGGTCCTCTCGCATCTGGGCTGGCAGCACTACTTCGTCGCCAGCATCACCAGCGATGACGTGGCGGACGGGCGGCCCGCGCCCTACATGCTGTTCCGCGCCATGGAAGCGGCCCATGTGAACGACACCGCTGACGTGCTGGCGGTGGGCGATACGGTTCTGGACATCCAGGCCGGCAACAATGGCGGCATGGGTGCGGTGGTGGGGGTCTATTCGGGGGCCGCGACCGAAAGCCGCTTGCGGCAAGAGAAGAGCAGCGCCGTCTTACCCAGTGTGGCGGCTTTGCCGGAACTGATCCGCAAGGGACTGCCGCGCGCCTGCCGCTAAACAGGGAACGCGACAATGAAAAAACTGATGATCGGGCTGATGGCCCTCGCCTTGCCGCTCGCCGCATCGGCCGCGCCCGGCACGGACTGGGTTTCCTATGGCCATGATTCGGGCGGTGGCCGCTTCTCGCCCCTGACCCAGATCACCCCGGACAATGTCGGCAAGCTGGCGCCCGCCTGGACCTATCACATGAACCTGATTGCCGCCGCCAACCCGGGCGGACGCATTCCCACTTCCACCACCACGCCGCTGGTGGTGAAGAATGTCATGTATCTGGGCACGCCCTATGGCCGGGTGGTGGCGCTGGACGCCACGACCGGCAAGCAGATCTGGGCCTATCAACTTCCCGGCACCGACCAGCCGCCGTTCCGCGGGCTGGGCTACTGGCCGGGCGACGGCGCACACAAGCCCCGCATCATCTTCGGCAGCATGCAAGGCAAGCTGATCGCGCTGGAAGCGGCGACGGGATCACCTGCACGCGGCTTCGGCACCGACGGCATCGTCGACACCAAGACGCCGGAGATCATGAACGGCCTGCCCAATGCCTATTACGGCTATTCCTCGCCGCCCGACATCTACAAGAACCTGGCCATCATCGGCAGCCGGGTGCAGGAAGCCCCGTCCAAAGGCGCGGCCGGCGATGTGCGGGCCTGGAATATCGTCACCGGCAAGCTGGCCTGGACCTTTCATTCCATTCCCCGCCCGGGCGAGAAATTCCACGAAACCTGGGAAGATGACGGCTGGAAGCAGCGTTCCGGCGTCAATGTCTGGAACATGCTGACCATCGATGCCAAACGCGGCATCGCATACTTGCCGTTCGGCGCGCCGACATTCGACCGCTATGGCGGCGATCACAAGGGCGCCAACCTGTTCAGCGACAGTCTCGTCGCCGTGGACGCGAACACCGGCAAATATCTGTGGCACTACCAGGTCGTGCATCACGACATCTGGGACTATGACCTGGACACGCCGCCGGTGCTGCTGGAGGTGAACAAGGACGGCAAGCACATTCCCGCCATCGCGGCGATGAACAAGAGCGCGCTGCTGTTCATTTTGAACCGTGTCACCGGCGAGCCGATCTTCGGCGTCACCGAAACGCCGGTGCCGCCTTCGCCTGTCGCGACGGAAACCGCTTCACCCACCCAGCCCATTCCCAACAAGCCACCGCAGCTGGCACGCAGCAGCTTTGCACTCAACGAAGTGGCCGACGTGACGCCGGAACACCGCGCCGCCTGCCAGGCGCTGATCGACAAGGATCACCTGACCGGATCGGCGCGCTTCGAGCCCATCCCGTCCGACCACGCCATCATCCGCTTTCCGGGCGGCGAAGGCGGGCCGGAATGGGCCGGCGGCGCCTTCGATCCCAAGCTGGGCCTGTTCATCGTCAACACCAACAATTTCGGCTACATCGAAAAGCTGGTGAAGGCGGCGGACGGCGAATGGAACATGACCTCCGCCCGCTTCTGGGACCCCAAGACGCATCTGTATTGCCAGACCCCGCCCTGGGGCCAGCTCACCGCCGTAAACGTCAACACCGGCGACATCGCCTGGCAGGTGCGGCTGGGCATCTCTGACATATTGCCCGACGGCAAGAAGGATACGGGGCGTCCCAGCAATGGCGGACCGATCGTCACCGCCGGCGGCGTGACCTTTATCGGCGGCACCGATGACCAGCGCTTCCGCGCCTTTGACTCTAAGACCGGCAAGGAATTGTGGACCTATCACCTGGACTATTCCGCCCATGCCACGCCCATCACCTATCAGGGCAAGGACGGACGGCAATATGTGGCGGTGGTGGCGACGGGCGGCTCCTACCTGGCCAGCCCCGCCGGCGGCGACAGTGTGATGGTGTTCGCACTTCCGAAATAATCAGCGATAAGTCATGTCATCTACGCGCCCCAGGTCGGTGTTCATCACCCCAAGCGTGACGATGGCGAACGTCAGGACTTCGGTGCCCTTCTCCAGATGGCCGGAAACGGTGGTGCCCTTGTTGTCGCCCAGCGCCAATATGATGTGGGCGTGGATGACGCCGTTCACGACATAGCCGTTCATGCCGATGAAGTCGGCCGGCGTGTTGGGCGCGCTGACGAACATGTCGGGCACCGGATAGTCCCGCCCCGCCACGTTGTGGAAACGGTAGCCGCGCACCGAGCCGATGCCGGACAGGATCACCGCATTCTTGATGTTCTGCGCCTTGACCTGCTTTTCCATCTCGGTGAGCAGGTCGGTCTTGTTCTTGGCCCGGATCACCAGCACCCGGTCGAAGCGCCCGGCCAGGGTATAGGAGTCCGGCACCTTGGGATCGTTGGGCCGCGCATCGTCCTTGGTGGCGGGATGACGGACGATCTGCGCCGAGGCGGGCGCCGACAGCGCCAAGGCCAGTGCAAGCGGAATGAAAAGCTTCATGGGTCCCCTCCTGATTTTTGCAGGAAGGCTAGACCGGAAATGCCTTGAAGCGGAAGCTAGGAGAAGAGCTGGATCACGCCATAAACGATGGCAACCAGGACGGCGAACAGACCGCCCACGATGACGACCGACACCCAGAACGGAAACGCCCCGCCGCCATTGGCCAGCTTGGTCTCTTCCTTGCCCTGTACGTCCGCGGTCGCCATGGAAAATCTCCTTATTGGCGGTGTTTTAAGCCCCGGCCCGGCTTTGTCAATCAGACGGCAATCGGCGCCTTGATCCCGGCATGGGCCTGGTAATTTTCCAGGGTGAAATCCTCGTATTTGAAGTCGAACAGGTCCTTCACCGCCGGATTCAGCGTCATCACCGGCAGGGGATAGGGCTTGCGGCTCAACTGCTCGTTCGCCTGGTCCAGGTGGTTCAAATAAAGGTGCGCGTCACCGAAACTGTGCACGAAGTCGCCCGGCTTCAGCCCCGTCACCTGCGCCACCATCATGGTGAGCAGCGCGTAAGAGGCGATGTTGAACGGCACACCCAGAAAGATGTCGGCAGAGCGCTGGTAGAGCTGGCACGACAGCTTGCCGTCCGCGACATAGAACTGGAACAGGCAGTGGCAGGGCGGCAGCGCCATCTTCGGGATATCCGCCGGATTCCAGGCGGTGACGATCAGGCGGCGCGAGTCCGGATTTTTCTGGATATCGCGGATCAGCCCGGCGATCTGGTCGATGGTGCCATCGGTCTGCGACGGCCAGCTGCGCCACTGATAACCATAGACCGGGCCCAGCTCGCCATTGGCGTCGGCCCATTCGTCCCAGATGCTGACGCCATGTTCCTGCAACCAGTGGACATTGGTTTCGCCGCGCAGGAACCAAAGCAGTTCATTGATGATCGACTTCAGGTGCACCTTCTTGGTGGTGACCAGCGGAAAGCCGTTCGCCAGGTTGAAGCGCATCTGGTGGCCGAAGATCGAGCGCGTGCCGGTGCCGGTGCGGTCGGTCTTTTCCACGCCCGTATCGCGGACCAGTCTGAGAAGATCGAGATATTGCTGCATGGGACGATTTTACCGGATTCGGATCAGAATGGCAGGACTTTCAGATCCGGTTCCAGCCAGGCGCGGCGCGCCTCCACCGACATCAGCCGCTCGCGCGACCAATATTCCAGCAGCCAGTTGGGGTTGGCGAAGTTGGTGGACATAAGGGCATTGACGATCCGGTATACCGGCACATCCGCCGGAAAACTGTCGAACACCCCGCGCGCCGCCCGCAGCGAGGCCTGGGTGATGGTTTCGTGATAGCCGGCGGTGTCGCTGTTCACCCCGCCCACCGATTCATTGAAGGCGCGGATCAGCCCCGGCATGGCGTCGGCCGGTTCCAGCTCGGTGCGATAGCGCATCAGCCACAGCGCCGCGGCGAAATGGGCGGCATGCGTCCATTCCTCCTTGGTCAAGCGGCAAGCCATCAGCCCTTCGCCGATATGGATGATTTCGCCTTCGCCGGCGTAAACGGCTTTCATTTTCAGGCGGATGCCCGCCCGCGGCGCGGGAGTCAAGCAGTTCCGCCCCTTCAATTCTTAACCCCCGGCGCCTATATTGAGGGTGCTCGCCGGGTTCGCCCGGCAGACTATGGCGATAAACGACTGTGTAATAAGCAGGCCGGACCCGGGGGCGGTACCCGGCGCCTCCACCATAAGCCCATCTGCGGATGGGTTTTTGTGGGGGCGAAACAGGATCGACGGATGTGTAAAGGCAGTTCTTTTGCCCGGTATGGTTCCGCCGTCATCGGACTATTGTTTAGGTGCCAACGATAATGAAATGGCCCTCGCTGCCTAACTTCGGTT
>JBBQBL010000120.1:0-7796 GCA_038317805.1 Micropepsales bacterium | reverse complement strand
CCCCAGGAACGGAATGCGCCAGCCCCAGGCCTCGAACGCTTCCGTGCCCAGCGCCAGGCGACATATCAGGATCACCGCCAGCGACAGGAACAGCCCCAGCGTGGCCGTAGTCTGGATGAACGCCGTATACAGGCCGCGCTTGCCGGGCGGCGCATGTTCGGCCACGTAGGTGGCAGCGCCGCCGTACTCGCCGCCCATCGCCAAGCCCTGCGCCAGCCGCAGCACGATCAGGATCACCGGGGCCGCCACGCCGATGGTGGCGTAGTTGGGCAACACGCCGACCAGAAAGGTCGAGATGCCCATGATCAGGATCGTGATCAGAAAGGTGTACTTGCGGCCGATGCGGTCGCCCAGGCTGCCGAAGAACGCCGCGCCGAAGGGACGCACGAAGAAACCTGCGGCGAAGGCCAGCAACGCGAAGATCATGCCGGTGGTTTCGTTGACGCCACTGAAGAACTGTTTGGCGATGATGACCGCCAGCGACCCGTAGAGATAGAAGTCGTACCACTCGAAGACCGTGCCGAGGCTCGACGCGAAGATCACTTTCTTGTGGCCCTTGGTGAGGTCGCCCGAAGCGGGCGCCGGTACTGCCGTGACGCTGGACATGATGCGTTATCTCCCGAATGGTGATTCCGTGTGTCTGGAATTGCGCGCTTCCGACCTTGCGTGGCTCAGAAGCTGTACTTGACGTGGGTGTGGATGCGGCGGAGATCGCCTTCGAGTTCGTTCTCCAGCGAACGCTGGCCCCAGATCAGTTCGGCGCCGACATCGAGTTTGGGCATCGGCGAATAGATCAGGTTGGCGTGGAATGACTGCGCGCGTTCGGTCGCGCTTTGACCGGTCAGCGACGCGTCGTTGTCGAAATGCGCCATCGAATAGAACACGTTGCTGCGCAGCTTCGGCGAGAACGCATGCCGCCACGAGGCGAACGCGCCGTAGCCGTCGATCGGTTCGAGATCGCCGCCGGCGTCGAGCACCGTATCGCTGCCGAGGCCGAAGGCGAGGTAACGGCCGATGCCGCGCCCCGCGTTGACCGCATAGCGGATGTCGTCGTTCTTGCCCAGATTGACCTTGCCGGAGACACTGACTGCGGCGCCCGTATCGGTCTGCCCGGCGTATTTGAACTGGCGCAGCAGACCGGCGATGCTGAGGTGGCCCCAGTCGCCCTTCTTCTGCCAGCGCGCGCTGAAATCGGGCGCGATGTTGTCGCCGGAATTGAAGCGCGCGCCGACGCCGCGATACGGCGTGATCGTAGTCTGCGGATTTTCCATCGAGAACGACCACGGCCCCTTGGTGTAGCGCAGCTGGGCCTGGCGCACGAACACGGTGCCGTCGGTCGGGCCGACGAAATCCACGGTGTCGGGCAGCGCCGCGACGTCCATGAAGTTCGACCACGTCTGGCCGGCCAGCCACTGCGCGCCATCCGGGCGCCCCCAGCTGACGTACGCCTGGCGCAGCGTTATCGCGTAGGTATTGGTTGCGGTCTCGTTGCCGGCCAATGCATTGCTGCCGCCGCCGAACATGTCGGCTTCGATATAGGCCTTGATCTTGTCGCCGCCGTCGGTGGTGTGATCGGCGCCGAACCAGAAACGCGAAAACTGCGCGTGGTAATCGGTATAGGCATCGCCGCCATCGGCGGTGGCCGGGCCGACCGGAATCGACGACGGCAGATAGAACAGGCGGCCGGAGGCGCCATCGGCGATGCGGCCGTCGCTGGTGTCGGTCACCATCGCATCGAGTTTGATGAAACCGCCGAACGAGAACGCGGTGCCCGGATTGGCGGCGGTCATGATCGGCGACGCCTGGATCTTCGGTTTGCCGTCGGCCGCGGGCATCGCTGCAGGCGACTGCGACTGCGCGCTTTGTACCTGCGCGACCGTCGCCTGTGTCTGTTGCTGTTGGGACAACAATTGCTGGACGATTTTTTCGAGTTCGGCGACGCGCGCTTCAAGCGCCTGTTCTTTCGGCGTGGCGGCCTGCGCCAACGCGATCCCCGGCGCCAACAGGCAGATCAGCAGCGACAGGCTCAACGGCCGGCGCAGTTGCGATCGTTCGTTCATGGTGGACCCCTCCCGAGGGCACGTACGGATGCACGGTGGCGGCAGCCTGTGCTTCGATGCCGTACGCGCCTATTCGCCATTGGTCGAAGATGCCGGCCTGGAGCGGGTTTTTTCGACTATGGTCTAAGACCCTTGCTGCGCTGCAACGTCGCGCATGCCTCACACTGTGTGCGTCGCCACATCCCGTCATTCCGCGGAGCCCGCCCCCATGTCGCAGACCGACAACGCCTCGTCTCCCGCTCCATCGGCCGCTACATCCATCTACCCGGTGCCCGAAGCCTTCGCCGCCAGCGCGCGCATCCGTCGCGAAGATTACGAACGCGATTACGCTGCGGCCATCGCCAATCCCGATGCCTACTGGGGCAAGATCGCGGAACGCCTGGACTGGTACAAAACGCCGACGACGATCAAGGACGTGAGTTTCCGCGTCGAAGACTTCCGCATCCACTGGTATGCCGACGGCGAACTCAACGCCAGCGTGAATTGCCTAGATCGCCACCTCGCCACGCGCGGCGACAAGACCGCGCTGATCTTCGAAGCCGACGACCCGGCGCAACCGTCGCAGCACATCAGCTATCGCGAACTCTACGAACGCGTGTGCCGCCTGGGCAACGCGCTGCGCAATCTCGGCGTGAAGAAGGGCGACCGCGTCACCATCTATCTGCCGATGATTCCCGACGCGGTGGTGGCGATGCAGGCCTGCGCGCGCATCGGCGCGATCCACTCGGTGGTGTTCGGCGGATTCTCGCCGCAGTCCATCGCCGACCGCATCGCCGACTGCGGCACCAAGCTGGTGATCACCGCCGACGAAGGCCTGCGTGGCGGCAAGACCGTGCCGCTGAAGGAAAACGTCAACGCCGCGCTGAAGATGGCCGGCACCGACTCGGTGCAGACCGTGCTGGTCATCCGCCACACCGGCGGTGCGGTCGACATGCAGATGCCGCGCGACCGCTGGTACGACGCGGTGGTGGACGATCAACCGTCCGAGTGCGAACCCGAACGCATGAACGCGGAAGATCCGCTGTTCATCCTCTACACCTCGGGCAGCACCGGTAAACCCAAGGGCGTGCTGCACACCACCGGCGGTTATCTGGTGTGGGCCAGCTACACGCACGAGGCGGTCTTCGATCTGCGCGAGGACGACATCTACTGGTGCACCGCCGATGTCGGCTGGGTCACCGGCCACACTTACATCGCCTACGGACCGCTGGCCAACGGCGCGACCGCGGTGGTGTTTGAAGGCGTGCCGAACTATCCGACCGTCTCGCGGTTCTGGGAAGTCGTCGACAAGCACAAGGTCACCATCTTCTACACCGCACCCACCGCGATCCGCGCGCTGATGCGCGAAGGCGAGGCGCCGGTCAAGAAAACATCGCGCGCGTCGATCCGCCTGCTGGGCAGCGTCGGCGAACCGATCAATCCGGAAGCCTGGCTGTGGTATCACCGGGTGGTGGGCGATGACCGCTGCCCCATCGTCGATACCTGGTGGCAGACCGAAACCGGCGGCATCCTGATCTCACCCCTGCCTGGCGCCACCGATCTCAAGCCCGGTTCGGCCACCAAGCCGCTGCCCGGCATCGTGCCGCAACTGGTGGATGCCGACGGCAAGGTGCTGGAAGGCGCCGCCAGCGGCAATCTTTGCCTTCTGGAAAGCTGGCCGGGCCAGATGCGCACGGTCTATGGCGACCATCAGCGTTTCGCGGACACCTATTTCAAGACCTATCGCGGCAAGTATTTCACTGGCGACGGCTGCCGCCGCGACCAAGACGGCTATTACTGGATCACCGGGCGGGTCGATGACGTGATCAACGTTTCCGGCCATCGCATGGGCACCGCCGAAGTGGAAAGCGCCCTGGTGGCGCACCATGATGTGGCGGAAGCCGCGGTGGTCGGCTATCCCCACGATATCAAGGGCCAGGGCATCTATGCCTATGTCACCCTGAAGGCGGGTGTCGCCGCCACGGACGCGCTGAACGACGAGCTGAAAAAATTCGTCGGCCATGAGATCGGTCCCATCGCCAGGCCCGATGTGATCCAGTTCGCCCCCGGACTGCCCAAGACCCGCTCGGGCAAGATCATGCGCCGCATCCTGCGCAAGATCGCGGAAGGCGATACTTCCAGCCTGGGCGATATCTCGACCCTGGCCGATCCCAGCGTGGTGGATGACCTGATCAAGAATTTCCGGAAATAATTTGTACGTATTCTTTTATCTGCTGGAGGCGATGGGAATCGCCTATTGGGCCAAGTTGGGCGGGCGCAATGCGTTGCTCTGGTTCGTAGCGTCCGTCGTGCTGACACCGCTCGGCGGCGGCGTCGCGCTGATGATCGTGGACCGCTACAGACGCTGACAGCGGGCGATCAGCGTCGCGCGCCCATCATGGCAGCATAGCCGTCCATCGCCGTGGCGAGATCGATGTCCTTTTGCGTCACGCCGCCCGCATCATGAGTCGCCAGGGTCACATCGACCTTGTTGTAGACATTGAACCATTCGGGATGGTGATCCATCTTGGCCGCCAGCAAGGCGCAGCGCGTCATGAAGGCGAAGGCGGCGTCGAAATCCACGAATTGGAACTTGCGCGTGATCGCCTCGCGGTCTTTGGCCAGCGCCCAGTCGGGCAACCGCTTCAGCGCGTTTTTCAATTCTTCAATCGCCAGTTTCGCCATCATAACCCTCGCAAGCGCAATCGGGCGCTTGCGCCCGAAAATTGCGCGCCAACAATAGAATCTATCGCGCGATGTGGTCGCGCGATAGTGGATATTCCTGTTCCACGCGGTAGATACTGCCATCGCTGGTCAGCTTGCTGGAATAAAGACAAAACGCATCAACGCGGAATTCGTCGCTGGTCGCCAGGGCATGTTCGGTCAGCCATTCGACCACCTTGTCCAGGCCGGGATGGCCCAGCCGCGCCAGGGTGACATGCGGCGTAAATTTATGTGCATCTTGCGGCTGGCCCACCCGGCGAATGGCGCTGTCCACCTTGCGCGCCAGATGTTCCAGCAATTCAGTCTTGCGCGGCGCCGCCCACAGTGTATGCGGCTGCTTGTTGCCGAACTGGCCCACGCTGTGCAGTTGCAGGTCGAAGGCCGGCGCGTCGATCCCGGCCAGAGCATCGTCGACGGCGCGGGCATCGCCGCCCTCCACCTCACCGATGAAGCGCAGGGTCAGATGCAGTTGCTCGCGGCGCTGCCAGCGCGCGCCCGGCACGCCACCCTGCAACAGCAGCAATCGCTGCGCCACGGGATCGGGTATCGGCAAGGCCACGAACAAGCGCATGACACCCTATACTGCCCGGCCCAAAGGAAGGCGTCCGCGAAACAACAGCAGCACCGCGCCATAACCGAGCGCCGCGCAGGCGATGGCCGCGCCAAGGGCCGCAACATCGCCCTGTGCCTGCAACAGACGCGCGCCGATCCAGGCCCCCGCGCCGGTCGCCAGCGCCGCCAGCAGCGCGGCGGGAAGCGCGCGCAGGAATTGGCTTTCGATCACCAGCAAGGCGCGGTTCTTTCCGATCCAGGTCAGCACCCCGACATTGATCCAGGCCCCGATGGCGGTGCCCAGCGCGATCCCGGCAACGCCGAGGCCGAAACCCCAGACGAACACAAACTTCAGCGCGATGTTGCAGGCCATGGCGATGATGGTGGCGCGCGCCGGTGTCGCCGTGTCGTGACGGGCCTAAAAGGTCGGCGCGATGATGCGGATCAGAGCCATGGCCGGAAGCCCCAACCCGTAAGCCGCCAGCGCCTGCCCCGCCAGCATCGCCGCTTCGGAATCAAACGCCCCATGGGCGAAGACCGCCCGCATCAGGGTGCCCGGAATGGCGAGGAAGGCGAAGACGAAGGGCAAAGTCAGCAACAGGGTCATGGCGGCGGAACGGTTCTGCGCCGCATCCGACCCGGCGCGGTCGCCGCGCGCCAGCCGCGCCGACATTTCCGGCAACAGCACCGTCCCCAGCGCGATGCCCAACACGCCCAGCGGCAGTTGATTGATGCGGTCAGCGTAATACAGAACTGTCCGGCTTCCGGTGGGAAGCAGGCTGGCGATCACCGTGTCGATCAGCGGCGCCAGAACCACGCTGGCCTGGCCGATGGTCACCGCGCCGATGGCGACAAAGAATTCCTTGATCTCGGGCGAGAGGCGCGGTCGGGACAGGCGCAGCCACAAGCCCTCCCGCGCGCCCGCCCAGATTATGAAAATCAGCTGCGCCACGCCGCCAATCAAGACACCCCAGGCGGCGGCATAGGCGGCATCGGGAAACCAGTGCCATGCCAGCAATGTCGCGATCATCGACAAGTTGAGCAGGTTGGACCAGGCCGCACCCGCCCAGAAACGGTCGATGGCATTGAGCATGGCCGACAACTGCACCGCCACCACGGTCAGCATCAGATAGGGAAAGGTGACCCGCGCCAGGCTGACCGTCAGGTCGAACTGCTGGGGATTGTTGACGAAGCCCGGCGAAACCAGGCGGATCAGCTGGGGCATGAAAATCAGTGCCAAGACCAAAAGCACCAGCTGCACCAGCATCAGCCAGGAAAAGACCCGGTTGGCGAATTGCGCGGCTTGCGCCTTTTCTCCGCGCGCATTGAGCGCGGCATAGCGCGGCAGGAAAGCCGGGTTGATGGTGCCCTCGCCGAAGATGGCGCGGAAATTGTTGGGAAACAGGAAGGCGACGAAAAACGCGTCGGACAAGATGCCCTTGCCCAGGATCCAGGCCAGCAGCATGTCGCGGCAAAAGCCGGTGATGCGCGATGCCAGCGTGAAGCCGCCGACCGAGAGCAGCTTTCTCAACATCAGCGCCCCATCTTCGATGATACGGCCAGCTTTTTCACGAAGGGAAGAATACGCGCCACGATGACCCTTACGCCCGCGGGATTGGGGTGCATGCCGTCCGCCTGATTGAGTTTGGGATTGAGCGCCACGCCGTCCAGGATGAAAGGATAGAATAGCACATTGTAGTCCTTGGCCAGCCGGGGATAGATCGGATCGAACTGCCGGACATAGTCGGCGCCCAGATTGCGCTGGGCGCGCATGCCGGTCAGCAGCACCTTGACATGCGCGCCCCTGAGCTTGTCCAGGATGGCGCGCAGATTCTTTTCGGTGGTGGCGGGCGGGATGCCGCGCAGCATGTCGTTGGAGCCCAATTCCACGATCACCGCATCGGGATGGTCGGCCAGCGACCAGTCCAGCCGCGCCAACCCGCCGGCCGACGTGTCGCCGGAAACGCCGGCATTGGTGATGACCGCATCGATCCCCGCCTGTTTCAGGGCTTTCTGCAGCTGGACGGTGAATTCGGTCCCCGGCGGCAGGCCATAGCCCTGGGTCAGGCTGGTGCCCATCGCCAGAATTTTCACCGGTTGGGCCGCCCCAACGCAGAACGCCTGCCCTGCTCCTGACACGATCAGCAGCAGAACTATGCTAAGCAGCGTCTTGAAATTGCGTGTCTTCATTCTTTTATCCGAGTCGGTATGAACAATCCCCCGCCCGCCCTCCAGCTTCAAGATATAAGCCTGACGCTCAATAGCCTTGCGGGGCCGGTGGATATCCTCAATGGCATATCCTTATCGGTCGCACAGGGCCAAGCCGTGGCGCTGACCGGTCCTTCCGGCTCCGGAAAATCCTCGCTGCTGATGGTCGCGGCGGGCCTGGAGAAACCCACCTCCGGGCGCATCACGGTGACGGGCACCGACATCACGCGGATGGGCGAAGACGGGCTGGCGCGCTTCCGCCTGGGGCGGGTT
>JBBQBL010000119.1:0-7803 GCA_038317805.1 Micropepsales bacterium | reverse complement strand
AGGGGACCCGAAGAAGATCTAATTGACCGGGGTCAATTACTTCTTCTTCTTGGCGGCCTTCTTCTTGGTCGCCTTCTTCTTGGTGGCCTTCTTGGCCTTTTTCTTCGCAGCCATGTTCAACTCCTCTATCGTTTGTTCGGGTCTGAACGACAACGTCGCCCCCCAAAACGTCATCAATATGAATTACTTGCATTTTGAAATGCAACAGGGGCGGGGGTTTGGAAAAAGCGCCGAAATCACGAAATGCAGGAAACCCCCATTTCACAAGGGTTAAAATTGCTATTCCGTATACGGACTAAAAAACGCGAATTTTGCGGGGCCGGTACGCAAATTGTGCATTTTGTGCGAATCACCCCTCGTCGGGCAGATTGAGTCGGGTTTTGAGGGCGGCATTCACCGCCGCCGGATTGGCCTTGCCACCCGTCTGCTTCATCACCTGACCGACGAACCAGGCGGACAGCTTGGGCTTGGCCTTCACCTCTTCCACCTTGTCGGGGTTGGCGGCGATCACCGCTTCGATGGCCGCATCGATGGCGCCGGTGTCGGTCACCTGCTTCATGCCGCGCTGCTCAACGACCTGCTTGGGGTCGCCGCCTTCGGTCCAGACGATGTCGAGCAGGTCCTTGGCGATCTTGCCGGAGATGGTCTGATCGGAAATCATCTGGATGATGGCGTTGTTCGCTGCCGCACTCACCGGCACATCGGTGATTGACAGTCCGTCACGGTTCAGACGGCCCAGGATTTCGTTGTTCAGCCAGTTGGCGGCGGCTTTTGCGTCCACGCCCTTGGCCAATTCCTCGTAATAGTCAGCCAACTCGCGTTCCGCGACCAGTACCGAGGCGTCGTAGGGCGACAATCCACCCTTCACGAAGCGCGCTTTCTTCTCGTCCGGCAGTTCGGGGAGGGTTTTGGCGATGGCATCGACCCAGGACTGCTCGAATTCCAGCGGCAACAGGTCCGGATCGGGGAAATAGCGATAGTCATGCGCCTCTTCCTTGGAGCGCATGGAGCGGGTCTCGCCCAGCTTGCTGTCATACAGCCTGGTTTCCTGGGCGATGGTGCCGCCGCCCTCGATCACCTCGATCTGGCGGCGGGCTTCATACTCCACCGCCTGGGCGATAAAGCGCATGGAATTGACGTTCTTGATCTCGCAGCGGGTGCCCAGGGTCTTGAAGCTGCCCGTCTTGCGGAATTCGTCATAGCCGCCGACCCGGCAGACCGAGACATTGACGTCGGCGCGCATGGAGCCCTCGTCCATGTTGCCATCGCAGGTGCCCAGATACCGCACGATGGCGCGCAGTTTCTTCAGGAAGGCCGCGGCCTCCTCACTGGTGCGCATGTGCGGCTTGGTGACGATCTCCATCAGGGCGATGCCCGAACGGTTCAGGTCCACGAAGCTGTGATCGGGATGCTGGTCATGCAGGCTCTTGCCGGCATCCTGTTCCAGATGCAGCCGCTCGATGCCGACCTTGATGGATTCGCCATCTTTCAGGTCGATCAGCACCTCGCCCTCGCCCACGATGGGGTCCTTGTACTGGCTGATCTGATAGCCCTGGGGCAGGTCGGGATAGAAGTAGTTCTTGCGGTCGAACAGCGAGCGCAGATTGATCTTGGCCTTCAGGCCCAGCCCCGTGCGGACTGCCTGTTCGACGCATTTTTCGTTGATGACGGGCAACATGCCGGGGAAACCGGCATCGATGAACGACACATTGTTGTTCGGCTCGGCCCCGAAGGTGGTCGATGCGCCTGAAAACAGCTTGGACTGGGACAGGACCTGGGCATGGACTTCCATGCCGATCACGATCTCCCATTCGCCGGTTTCACCTTTGAGCAGCTTGTTCTTCACGGGTGCGTTCATACGGACCACCATTTGGCCGGGGAATGCTTGAAATCAGCGGCTGTTTCGACCGCCAGGGCAGCGCGCAGCAGGGTCGCCTCGTCAAAGGCCTTGCCGATCAACTGAAGACCCAGCGGCAAGCCATTTTCGGAAAGCCCCGCCGGCACCGAGATGCCCGGCAGACCGGCCAAGTTCACCGTCACGGTGAAGACGTCCTGCAGGTACATCTCCAGCGGATCGCTGGTCTTGGCGCCAACCCCAAACGCCGGGCCCGGCGTGGTGGGGGTCAGCAGCACGTCGCACTTCTCGAACGCCTGTTCGAAGTCGCGCTTGATCAGGGTGCGCAGTTTCTGGGCGCGGGAGTAATAGGCGTCGTAGTAACCGGCCGACAGCACATAGGTGCCGATCAGGATGCGGCGCTGCACTTCGGCGCCGAAACCCTGGCCGCGGCTTTTCTCATACAGGTCGGTGATGTCGCGCACGCCTTCTGCGCGATAGCCGAACTTGACGCCGTCATAGCGCGCCAGGTTCGATGAGGCTTCCGCGGGGGCCACGATGTAATAGGTGGGAAGCGCATACTTGGTGTGGGGCAGCGAGACCTCGACGATCTCCGCGCCCTGCGCCTTCAGCCAGTCCGCGCCTTTGGTCCACAGCGCGTTGATCTCGGCGGGGGCGCCGTCGATCTGGTATTCCTTGGGGATGCCGACGCGCAGGCCCTTGATGCCGCCTTCCAGCAGCTTTTCGTAATCGGGCACTTCGATATCGACGCTGGTGGAATCCTTGGCATCGACGCTGGCCATGGTCCCCAGCATGATGGCGGCGTCTTTCACCGACTTGGTCATGGGACCGGCCTGGTCCAGGGACGAGGCGAACGCCACGATGCCGAAGCGCGAGCAGCGGCCATAGGTCGGCTTGAGGCCCACGCGGCCGGTGACGGCGGCGGGCTGGCGGATGGAGCCGCCCGTGTCGGTACCGGTCGCGGCCAGACAAAGGTCGGCGGCCACCGCGGCGGATGATCCGCCCGAGGATCCGCCCGGCACCAGGTTCACATTGCTGTTCTTGGCCCGCCAGGGATTGATGACGTTGCCGAAGGCGCTGGTCTCGTTGGACGAGCCCATGGCGAATTCATCCAGGTTGGTCTTGCCCAGCATCACCGCGCCGGCGTCCCACAGATTCTGGGTGACGGTGGATTCATAGGGCGGCACGAAATTGCCCAGGATCTTGCTGGCGGCGGTGGTGCGCACCCCCCTGGTGCAGAACAGATCCTTGATCGCCAGCGGCAGGCCTTCCAGCGCGCCGATCTGGCCCGACGCAATGCGCTTGTCGGCGGCGTCGGCCATTGCCAGCGCCTGCTCGCCCGCCTCGGTGATGAAGGCGTTCAGGGGCCGCGCCTTTTCAATCGCCGACACAAAGGCGCCCGTCAGTTCGCGGGAAGAAATCTTCTTGGCCCGGATGGCATCGCGCGCCTGCGCCAAGGTCATGGAAATCAGATCGGACATTATTCAACCACCTTGGGCACGACAAAGAAGTGATCCTCGCCGCCCGGCGCATTGATCATCAGTTCGTCGGCCTTGCCGCCGTCGGTCACCTTGTCTTCGCGCCACTTCAGTTTCTGCGCCACCACCGACGTCATGGCCGGCACGCCCTCGACATTGACCTCGCCCAGCATCTCGACCCACTGGAAGATGCCGTTCAACTCGCCGGCCATGGGTTCCAGCCGGGATTCCGGCACGGCCAGGCGGGCCAGTTTGGCGATGCGGCGCACGGTGTCCTTGTCGACGGACATGAGGTTCCTGCTGTGTTAGGTAGGGTCCCGTTGCTAGCAACCGGGGGGTCCGGAGGCAAGTATAAGGGGTGTCGCTTGGCGGTTGTCGCGCTGGAAGAGCTGAGACTTGCGCCCAGATTGCGGCTTCTTGGGCTGGATCTTGGGGAAAAGACCATAGGTCTGGCCCTGTCGGACACCAGCCTGTCCATCGCCACCCCCATGCAGACCCTCAAAAGGGGCAAATTCGCCGCCGATGCGGCCCGGCTGGACATTATAATAAGTGAGCAAGGGGTCGGCGGACTGGTGGTCGGCCTGCCCCTGAACATGGACGGTTCCGACGGCCCCAGCGCCCAGTCGGCCCGGGCGTTCGGCCGCAACTGGGCCGCCCATTCTCCCCTGCCCCTGGTGTTCCAGGACGAACGGCTTTCCACCAGCGCGGTGACCCGCACCCTGCTGGACGCCGATGCCTCGCGCCGCCGCCGCGACGAGGTCGTGGACAAAATGGCCGCCGCTTACATTTTGCAGGGCGCGCTGGATAGGCTGCGGAACCTCAAATGACAAACGATTCCGCGCCCGCGCGATTTTTATGGGTGCTGCGCCCGCCGGTGCAGATCGACCGGCGCACCGAACGCATTTTCCTGTTGATCGGGTCGGCGGTTTTTTTCGCCGGCTACGACATGAATATCTTCTTCCTGGCTGCGCCGCAGATTCAGGCGACCTTCCATATCCCGGAAAACCAGATCGCGCTGACCACCGCCTATTTCCGGCTGGCCGCCGTCTTCGCCATGCTGATCGCCGCCAGCGCCGACCTGGTGGGGCGGCGGCGGCTGCTTCTGGTCACCATCTTCGGCCAGGCGGTGTTCACCCTGGCGACGGCCTTCGCCGATGGCTACGCTTCTTTCGTCTGGGCGCAGTTCTTCACCCGTGTCTTCGGCTATGCCGAGGAAATGCTCTGCTTTGTGGTGATCGTGGAGGAAGTGACGGCGCGGGCGCGCGGCTGGGCCAATGGCACCCTCACCTCGATGGATTTTGTGGGCGCCGGCGTCGCCAGCCTGATCTTCGCCGCCGTTACCGTACTGCCCGGCGGCTGGCGCGCACTGTATGTGATGGGCGCGGTGCCGCTATTTTTAGTCGCGTTCCTGCGCCGCCGGTTGCCCGAAACCGCCCGCTTCGCCGCGCAGGAGCATAAGACCAAATCCAAATTCACCGAGACGATGGACATGCTGCGGGACATGGTGCGCCAGTATCCAGGGCGGCTTGCGGCCATCTTCATCGCCGTGTCGGCCTGGGGTTTCGCCATCTCGGCGGCGACCTTGCTGGCATCCAAGGTGCTGCAGAGCGACTATCATTACCAGCCATGGCAGACCACCGCCCTGTTCGTGCCCGGCGGGCTGATCGGCCTGGGGCTTGCCATCGCCGCGGGACGCCTGTCGGACCGGGTAGGCCGCAAGCCCATGGCCATCGCCATCGTTACCCTGTGCGGCGTCTGCTTTTATCTTTTCTATGGCGGCGCGCCAGCCTGGGCGATGCCGATATTGTGGACCTTGGCCTTTTTCGGCTTCTTCTCGGGCGACGTGCTGGTGGCAGGCTTCGCGCTGGAGATCGTGCCCACCCACTACCGCGCCACCGTCTCGGGTCTGCGCTATCTGGTGGAAATCAGCATGGGCGCCCTGGCGCTGATGCTGGAAGGCCATCTTTACGACCGCTTCCATGCCCACGGCCCCGCCATCCAGTTACTGTTGGCGACTATCCCGATCACCCTGATCGCCTTATTGTTCTTGCCGGAGCCGGCGGGAAAGACACTGGAGGAAATGAGCGGTGGTTAGGACGCTTGTCGTGTTGGTGATGGTGTTGATCGCAATTCAACAGGGCGCCGCGCTGGCGGCCGAAGTCACCTGCAAGAGAAGCCCGGCCCTGACCGGCCAGTGCCGGATGGTGAAGGGCAGCCTGGGACTGACCCCGGGACTGGGCGTCAATCTGGTGGCCGAGGACGGCACAAAAATTCTCATCAAGGCGCCGCCCGACAGCAATGCCGACATTGCGCCGCCCGTGATGCAGAACTGGCTTTTCTGGCAAAGCAAGACCGGCTCGATGCGGACCCGCATCACCGGGACGTTTGAGGTCTGCCCCCTGCCGTCCCAGATCAATACCGCCGGGATCAAGGATTATGGCTGCATAAACCGGGGCACCAAAATCGCACAGGACAAGACTGTTTCGGTTAACTGAATACCCGCTTGCGGGCCGCAATATCCCTCTCTATAAGCCGGGCTTTAATGACATCTCCGAGTACCGCACCGATCCTGCGTTCCAAGCATCTGCTGGGGATAGAGGGGCTTACGCCCTTCGACGTCACCGCATTGCTGGACCTGGCCGAGACTTATGTCGTGCAGGGCCGCGCCACCGACAAGAAGACCGCCCTGCTCAAGGGCCGCACCCTGATCAACCTGTTCTTTGAATCCAGCACCCGCACCCAGTCGTCCTTCGAGCTGGCCGGCAAGCGGCTGGGCGCCGATGTGATGAACATGTCGGTCAAGACCTCTTCGGTGTCGAAGGGCGAAACCCTGATCGACACCGCCTCCACCCTCAACGCCATGCGCCCCGACATATTGGTGGTGCGCCACCAGGATGCCGGCGCCGCCGAGCTGCTGTCGCGCAAGCTGGACTGCAGCGTGATCAATGCCGGTGACGGCGCCCATGAACATCCCACCCAGGCGCTGCTGGATGCGCTGACCATCCGCCGCCATCGCGGCAGCTTCGAAGGCCTGGTCGTCGCCATCTGCGGTGATGTGCTGCACTCCAGAGTCGCCCGTTCCAACCTGCGCCTGCTCTCCATGATGGGCGCGCAGGTGCGGCTGGTGGCGCCGCGCACGCTGTTGCCCTGCGATGCCGACCGCTTCGGGGTAGAAGTCCATACCAATATGAAGAGCGGGTTGGCGGGCGCCGACATTGTGATGATGCTGCGCCTGCAGCTGGAGCGGATGGCCGGCGCCTTCGTGCCTTCAACCAGAGAATATTTCCGCTTCTATGGCCTGGACCGCGAAAAGCTGTCCGTGGCCAAGCCGGGGGCATTGGTCATGCATCCGGGCCCCATGAACCGGGGTGTGGAAATCGCCAGCGACATCGCCGACGATGTGCAGGTCAGCCTGATCGCCGAACAGGTGGAGATGGGTGTGGCGTTGCGCATGGCCATACTCGACGCGCTTGCGCGCGGACTCGCGCGCGATGAGAAAATGGCGCGGGGGATGTCATGAAGCGTATCGCCTTCCGCAACGCCCGTTTGATCGATCCGGCTTCCGGCCTGGACGCCAAGGGGGGCCTCTTGGTGGAGAATGGCCGCATCGCCGATGTCGGCCCGCGCCTGTTCAACGATGCCGAGCCCAATGATCCCGAAGTGATCGACTGCCGCGGACTGGTGCTGGCGCCGGGGCTGATCGACTGCCGCGTCTTCACCGGCGAGCCGGGCGCTGAACATCGCGAAAGCCTGGAGTCAGCATCTGCCGCCGCCGCCGCGGGCGGCGTCACCTCCATGATCGTGATGCCCAACACCGATCCGGTGATCGACGAGCCGTCGCTGGTGGATTTCCTGCTGCGCCGCGCCGCCGCCACCGCAAAAGTGCGGGTGCTGCCCTGCGCCGCCCTGACCAAGGGCCTGCTGGGCGAGACCATGACCGAAATCGGTCTTCTTCAGGAAGCGGGCGCTATTGCCTTCACCGAGGGCGACCGTTCCGTCGCCAATGCCCGAGTTCTGCGCCGCGCCTTGTCCTATGCCGCCACCTTTGACGCGCTGGTGATTGCCCATGCCGAAGATCCCGAACTGGTAAAGGGCGCCAGCGCCACCGAAGGCGAATTCGCCACAAGGCTTGGCCTGCCCGCCGCGCCCGCCATCGCCGAAGCCATGATGGTGGAGCGCGACATCCGCCTGGTCGAACTGACGGGGGTGCGGATGCATTTCGGACAGATCTCCACCCGCGCCGCGCTGGACGTTATCGCCGCCGCCAAGGCGCGCGGCCTGCCGGTGACCTGCGGCGTCGCCGCCCACCATCTCACCCTGAACGAGCTGGATGTTGGCGCCTATTACACCTTCCGCAAGGTTCGCCCGCCCCTGCGCAGCGAAGCCGACCGCGTCGCCATGGTCGAAGGCGTGGCATCGGGCGTGATCGACGTGATCGTGTCCAGCCATGAGCCGCAGGGCGCCGACACC
>JBBQBL010000118.1:0-7841 GCA_038317805.1 Micropepsales bacterium | reverse complement strand
TTGGCTTTCAGCTCGCCCGCCAGCTTATCGACCATGGAATGGATCATCGCCTGGCGGTTGGCATCCGACATGTTTCCGGCGGCGGCGACCTGGGCGCTGCTTGGACCCGGCGCGGCGGGCGCTGGCGACAGCTTTCCGGTCAGATCGACATGCTGCTCCTTGGCCAGGTCTTCGACATAGGTGCGGACCTGCGACGCCCAGGGCGCATCCGGCGGGGCGCTTTTCAGCAGCGCCACGAAATCGTCCATCGCGCCCTTGTGGTCGCCGGTCTGGTCGCGGTGGATCGCCAGGAAGTAACGCGCACGCGGATCAGCAGGGTCGCCCTTCAGGGCGCGCCGGAAAATCCCGGCGGTTTCGTCCGAGACCTTGCCTTCGGACTGCACCATCGCTTCGCCCTGAGCCGAAAGATATTCGACATTGGTGGGCTCGATCGCCACCGCCTTGGCATAAGCCTTGGCCGCATCGGCGGGACGGCCCGTGCGCATGTAGGACCAGGCCAGCATCTGCCAGCCCTGAGCGTCGCCCGGATTCTGCTGCAGCTTGGTTTCCAGGCTGGAAATCATGCTGGCGACTTCGCCCATGGGATGGTTCTTGGGATCTGCGGAAGCGCTTTGAGTCTCGGACGCGCTGGCGACCGTGGTTGCCGCGCTGGAGGTCAATTCGGGATGACCCATCATGGCGTAAAGCGCGGTGGCGCACAGGGTGACGATGGCCACCAACCCCAACGCCACCCAGGGCATTGTCGTTTGCGGGAAGGGACGCGCGGCAGCTCCGGCATCGCGGTCTTCCACCAGGATGCGGCGCTTGATCTCGGAACGCAGGGCTTCAGCTTCGGCGGGGTCAATAAGGCTGGTGGCAACCTGTGCATCCACTTCGCCAAGCTGGCCCTTCAAGATGTCCACGGTCTTGGCCTGGGGGCGCTGCTCATAGCGGCGCACCAGCGGAATGGTCAGCCCCGCCGCCGCCAGCGCGATCATCACGGTCAAGATTATCCAGAGAATCATGCAGTGTCGTCCTTCAGCAGCTTGGCCAGCCGCGCCTGTTCTTTCGGGGTGAATGTGGCGGGATCGTCATGGCAGCGCCGCCGCAGATAAAAGCCCACGCCCACCCCGCCCGCCAGCAGCGCCAGCAACGGCCCCAGCCAGAGCAGCAGGGTCTCGGTTTCGAATGGCGGCTTCAGCAGGATATAGGCGCCATAGCGGTTGACCAGAAAGGCAACTGCCTGCTGATCGGTATCGCCGGCCATCAAGCGCTGGCGCAGCAGCACGCGCAGATCATGCGCCAGTTCGGCATCGGAATCATCGATCGTCTGGTTTTGGCAGACCACGCAGCGCAGCCCGGCGCTGAGCGTGCGGGCGCGCGCTTCCAGCGCCGGATCGGCCAGCTGCTCATTGGGCAACACCGCAAACGCCGACGATGCCAGCACGGCAAAGGCCAATGCCAGACGCCACTTCTTGTTTCGGACCGCAGATGCTGCAGCAGCGGCTTGATGGTATTGTCCCAGTCCCTGGCTTCGATGGGGCCAATGATCTTGTAGCGAACCCGCCCCTTGCGATCGATCACGAAGGTCTCCGGCACGCCCGCCACGCCCAGGTCGATGCCGGTGCGACCGCTCTTGTCGTTGCCGGCCTTGATATAGGGATCGCCATTGTCGGCCAGGTAACGCGCGCCATCCTCGGCCTTGTCCTTCCAATCCAGGCCATGAATGGTGACGCCCTGGCCTTTGAGTTGCAGCAGCAGACTGTGCTCCAGCCGGCAGGCCACGCACCAGGAAGCGAAGACGTTGAGCAGCATCGGCTCGCCCCGGAAATCGGCAGTGGCCAGGCCCTGATTGTCGCGCACCGCCGGCAGCACAAATTGCGGCAAAGGCTTGTTGATCAGCGTGGACGTGATGTGAGACGGATCGTGCCGCAAGCCCATCACGAACGCCGCGATCAGCGCAAAGAAGGCTGCCACCGGCAGCAGGAATAGCAGGCGTTTCATGCCGATGCCTTGACGGCTTGGGTACGCGCCACCGGCCGCGCCGCGCCGACGCGAAAACGCCGGTCGCTGAGCGACAGGGCGCCGCCCAGCACCATCAGGAAACCGCCGGCCCAGATCCAGTCCACCAGCGGATGATCCCAGATACGCACCACCAGCGCGCCATCGGCATTCTGTTCCCCGATGGAGACGTAGACATTGCCCAGAAATCCGGTGCCGATGCCGGCCTGGGTGGTGGTGGTCTGGCTCGCGGGAAACAGTCGCCGTTCCGACACCAAAGTGCGGCTGCCGGCATGGCTGGTGACAGTGAAGCGCGCCTGTTCAGCCTGGTAATTGGGACCCACCACGTCGCCGATGGAGCTCAGTGTATATTGCGCGCCCGCCAGCTCGACGCTCTGGCCGATCTTCATTTCCAGAATCTTGTTGGACTGCCAGGCGGTGACGGCGGTGACGCCGATCGCCGTGACGCCAAGCCCGGCATGGGCTGCCGTCATGCCCCACACCGCCAGCGGCGTGGCACGCAGGAAACGGCCCAGATTACCGCCCAAGCTCGAACTGATCTTCCAGTAGCGCGCCGGGATGGCGATGGCGCCAGCGATCAGCAGCAGCCCCAGCGCCAGGCCGGCCGCCGCCAGAACCTGGCCGATGCCAACCGCCAGGATGCCCAGGACCAACGCCAACGCCGACACGATCAACGGCCAGCGCAAGCGCATCAGCACTTCGCGCGCCACATTGCGCTTCCAGTTCAGCATCGGCCCGAAACTGACCAGGATCAGCAGCGGCACCACCACCGGCACGAAGGTCAGCTCATAATAGGGCCGTCCCACCGTGATGGAATGACCGCCGGCGATTTCCACGAACACCGGATAAAAGGTGCCCAAAAACACAGTGGCGCAGGCCGCCATCAGGAACAGGTTGTTGACGGCAAGCCCGCCTTCCCGCGACAGCGGCTGGAACAGCGCGCCGGTACGCATGGCCGGCGCCCGCCAGGCGAACATCCCCAGCGCCGTACCAGTCGCCAGCGCGATGATGCCCAGGATATAGATGCCGCGCCGCGGATCGACCGCGAAAGCATGCACGCTGGTCAACACGCCGGAACGCACCAGGAAGGTGCCGATCAAACTCAGCGAGAAAGTCAGGATCGCCAGCAATATGGTCCAGCTGATCAGGGCGCCGCGCCGCTCCAGCGCGATGGAGGAATGCAGCAGCGCCGTACCCATCAGCCAGGGCATCAGCGACGCATTCTCGACCGGGTCCCAGAACCACCAGCCGCCCCAGCCAAGCGTGTAATAGGCCCAGATGCTGCCCATGGTGATGCCGGCGGTAAGACATATCCATGACGACAGTACGAAGGGGCGGATCCAGCGCGCCCAGCCGGCATCGACATGACCTTCGATCAACCCCGCCATGGCGAAGGAAAAAGCCGAGGAAAAACCAACATAGCCCAGGTAGAGCATGGGCGGATGGAAGACCAGGCCCGGATCCTGCAGCAGCGGGTTCAGTTCTGTGCCGTCCATGGGCGCCGGGAACAGCCGCAGGAACGGGTTGGACGTGAACAGCGAAAAGCCCAGAAACGCGACGCCGATAATACCCTGCACCCCCAACACCCGCGCCTGAAGCGTCTCGCGCAAGCGCCCGCCGAACAGCGCCACCGCCCCGCCCTGCAACGCCAGGATCAGGACCCAAAGCAGCATGGAGCCTTCGTGGCTGCCCCAGGTGGCGGCGAAACGGTAAATGGCCGGCTGGGCCGCGTTGCTGTGCTGGGCGACCAGCGCGATGGAGAAATCCTTGCCGACAAAACCGGCAGCCAGAGCGCCGAAAGCCAGAGCGACAAAAAGCAGTTGCAGCAGGGCGGATGCCCGGCCCAGCCCCATCAGGGCGGCGTCCCGCCGGTTGGCCCCCCAAAAGGGCGCGATCGCCTGCACGGCGGCCAGCACAAATGCCAGAACCAGCGCCAATTGTCCGATTTCCGCCGCCATGGTCCCCGATTGCCCGTCACACCCTGTCCGGCGACCCTAGCGTACCCCGCAGGGCTGTGAAATAATTAAATAATCAGGGGCTTTCTGCAGCTTTCGGATGGGGTGGGGACTATCGTGTCGGAAGCTTTTCAGATCGCCATTATCGGCTCTGGGCCGGCGGGTATGAGCGCGGCCAACCGCGCCGCCGGTCTTGGGCTGAGCCATGTGCTGCTGGAAAAAACCGACCACCTCTCCGACACCATCTATCGGTATCAAAAAGGCAAGCATGTGATGGCGACTCCGGTCAGCCTCACCTTGCGCTCGGACTGCACCTTTGATGCGGGCAAGCGCGAAACCATTCTGGAAAACTGGAACCAGCAGACCACCAAGGCCAAGGCCAATGTCCGCTACAAGGCCGAGGTCAAGTCGGTGACCGGCATCATGGGCGACTTCACCATCACCCTGACCAGCGGCGATGTGGTGAAGGCGCAGACAATCATCATGGCCATCGGCACCCAGGGAAATCCCAACCTGGTGCGCTGCGATGGCGCCAAGCTGCCCCATGTCCAGTATCAGCTGGACGATCCGCGCGAATATTTCGACGAACATATCTTCGTGATCGGCGGCGGCGATGCCGGCATCGAGAATGCCCGCGGGTTGGCGGAAGATCCCGAACAGAACAACACCGTTACCATCGTCAACCGCTCCAAGGATTTCTCCAAGGCTAAGGCGGCCAATGTCGAGATGATGATGGAAGCCCAGAAGGCCGGGCGCCTCAACATCCTGTCGGAAGCCAGCCCGTCCAAGATCGAGGAAGGCTGGATCACCATCGAAACGCCGGAAGGCGAAAGCCGCCTTCCCTGCAATCGCGTCATCGCGCGCATGGGGTCTGCGGCGCCGCGTGGCTTTGTCGAATCCATCGGCGCCACGCCGGACCCCGCCGACCTGGACGATCGGGGCAAGCCCAAGCTGAAGGGCGGCACCCAGTTTACCAGCGAGGCGCGTGACGCCTTCCCCAAGCTCTCGCCCCAATTCGAAACCACCGTGCCGGGCGTCTATTCCATCGGCGCGCTGGCTGGCTACCCCCTGATCAAGCACTGCATGAACCAGGGCTATGACGTGGTGGAGTTCATCGCCGGCAACACCGAGCTGAAGCCGGCAGACGAACCCTTGCTTGAACAGCGCCTGAAGGACGTGCCGATCAAGAAGAGCGTGGCCGACTGGATCGAATTCCTGCGCGACAATGTCGAAATCTTGAAGGGCCTGTCGCCGTTGCAGATGCGCGAATTCCTGCTGGACTGCGCCGTCAAGGTCTATGCGGAAAACGACGTCATCTTTGAACGCAACGCCATCGGCTCGTCGCTGTTCGGCATCGCCGCCGGCAGCGTGAAGGTGGAGATCAATCCGCAAGACCCCTCCATCACCATCCCCATCAGCCAAGGCTCGATCTTCGGCGAAGTGGGCCTGATCTCGGGCCGCCGCCGCGGCGCCACCATACGCGCCGGCAAGGACTGCATCGTGGTGGAAATCCCGCGCACCGCCGCCCTGAAGCTGATGGGCTCCAACCAGGAAGCCAAGAACACCGTCAACCGCATCACCACCGAACGCCACCTGCTGCAGATTTTCGGCTCCGGCCTGCAGTCCGCCGATATCGCTGAAATCCTCAAGGTCGCCAAGGTCGAGGAAATTCGCCCCGGCCAAAGCGTCATCAAGGAAGGCTCGGACGCTGGCGACGAATATCTCGCCCGTGCGCCGCGCGCGCGCATCGACAAGGAACCGGCCAAGGGCGAGACCCAGGAAGCCTTTGCCGCCCGCGTGGCGGCGGAGAAAGCCGCCGAGGCCGAGAAACTGGCGGCGATGCAGCCCGAGGCGCAGTCCCTGCGCGAAGGAGGCATCTACGACATCTTCATCGTGCGCTCCGGCTCCATGACCGTGGAAAAAGCCATCGGCGGCAAGCAGGTGTTTTTGTCCTACATTCCCGCCGGTTCCTATTTCGGCGAAATGGCGCTGGTGGACCGGGGCAAGCGCACCGCCACGGTGCGCGCCACCGTGCGCTCGCAGGTGGTGCGGTTGAACGGACGGCTGTTCCGCGAACTGCTGGATCGCAAACCGGCCCTCAAGAAAAAACTGCAGGACGACATGAAGGTCCGGCAGGAGATCAACAATTTCATCGAAGAGAAGAAGAAGAAGTTCAGCGGCGTCGTGGACATGTATTCGGAAGTCGCCGAATTCCTGGTCAAGCAGGGCATCGGCGAAGCCACCGATGCGCTGCTGATCGACGAGACGCTGTGCATCGGCTGCGACAATTGCGAAAAGGCCTGCGCCGACAGCCATGACGGGTTGTCACGGCTGAACCGGGAAGCGGGCAAGACCTATGCCCATCTGCACGTTCCTACCTCCTGCCGCCATTGCGAACAGCCGCAATGCATGACCGACTGCCCGCCCAACGCCATCCGGCGCGGCGCGGACGGCGAAGTCTTTATCAGCGACGCCTGCATCGGCTGCGGCAATTGCCAGCGCAACTGCCCTTATGGCGTGATCCGCATGGATTCGGTGCCGCCCAAGAAGCCGGGCCTGCTGCAATGGATGCTGTTCGGTTTCGGCCCCGGCCCCGGCGAGCCTGACAAGGACTGGCTGAAAAAACATTACGATCCCAAAAAGCCCAAGGTCGCCATCAAGTGCGACATGTGCGCGGGCAAAAGCGGCGGCCCGGCCTGCGTGCGCGCCTGCCCCACCGGCGCCGCCATCCGCGTGTCGCCGGAACAGTTCCTCGACGTCGTCAAATCGGGCGGGCGATAAACCGTGGCGCAGGGGGGAAAAAGAGCCAGGGCCGTCGCATCGCATGAAAGCTTCCTGCGTCACGCCCATTTCCGCTGGCTGAAAGTCGCCACGGTGGTTTCGCTGGTGATCATCGCCGGCTTTGCCGCCAGCCTGGTGCTGGCCGATTTCCGACTGCGCCACACCGGTTCAAGCTGGTTCGGTTATGTCAGCGGCACCATCGGCGCCGGCCTGATCGTGTGGCTGGCATGCCTTGGCATCCGCAAGCGCGCCATGACCAACGATGCCTGGTCGCTGAAGGCCTGGGTGTCGGCGCATGTCTATCTGGGCCTGTCGCTGATCGTGATCGCCACTCTGCACAGCGGCCTGCAATTCGGCTGGAACATCCACACACTGGCCTATGCGCTGATGATGCTGGTGATCCTGTCCGGCGTCTTCGGCATCATCGTCTATGCCAAGATCCCGCCCATCCTGTCGGACAATCGCGGCGAGACCACCCAGAAGCAGATGCTGGAAAAAATCCATGCGCTGGACGGACGTCTCCTGGAAGTCGCCCGTCCGCTCAACCAGGAGCAGGCCGCGTTGGTGATCGGCGCCGTGCGCCGCACCCGCATCGGCGGCAATGTCTGGCAACGCTTGTCGGGCCACCATGGCAATTGCGCCACTGCCAACGCCCAGCGGGTGCTGTTGACCGCCCGCAAGCGGATGTCCGACGGGCCGCAGGCCGTGGCGCTGGACCAGGTGCTGAGCCTGCTGGAAGAAAAGAGCGCCACGCTGGCCAAGGCGCGCCGCCATATCCGCCTGCGCAGCCTGCTGGAAGTCTGGCTGTTCATCCATATTCCCACCACGCTTGCGCTGATTGCCGCGCTTACCGCGCACATCGTCAGCGTTTTCTTCTTCTGGTGAGGCGATGAGCTTTATCCTGCGCCAGATCAGCAAGCGCGTCGGTGCGCCCGACATCGTGCGCGAAAAGCCGCTGGCGTCGGCCGAACCGGTGATCGGCCGCGGCAGCGACTGCGACATCCAGCTTACCGACCTGGCCGTCAGCCTGCGCCATGCGGTGCTGAAGCAAAGCGGCCCCGGCCGCGTCACGGTTGAAGCCCTGGGTGATGAGAATTTCGAGGC
>JBBQBL010000117.1:0-7850 GCA_038317805.1 Micropepsales bacterium | reverse complement strand
TCATTGACGTGATGCTTGATCTGCTCGGACAGCACTTTTACCTTGGAATCGTAGAATTCGTTGTCCGGGCTGGACGCAAGCATTTACGAGATCATCACATTGGCTCCGTCATGCTCGACATAGGCCTCCGTCAGGGTGTCGTCCTCGATCTGGCCGGTGCAGGCCGGATAGAAAATCTCTTCCTCGATCGATGCGTGGACGGTGAGCTCTGTGCAGATCTGCTGCACCAGCGAGGTCTTGACGGAATCGCTCTTGGCCTTTTCGAACTTCTCGAACAGTTCCTCGACCTTGCGGTGATCGGCTTTGAGCAGGGCAATTGCGTCGGGTTTGTCGGCCATGGGAAATCCTTTGGAATGGGTGCCCATTAAAGCCGCGAGCCTGTCCAAACGTTCCGTTTCCAGAGGACAAAGTTGAAGCTCCCGCAAATCGTGCCGCGATGCGTACAGTTCTGTACCTGCTTGCGCACCGACATTGCGCGCTGCGAAATGCCCGCAGGCTTGCGCGTGAAACGGTATCGTCAAATCGCGAGGAACTTTTCGCTCCGGCGGCCGGTATCGTCGCCAATCAGCGGCGGCCCCGCTGGTTGCGCCGGTCGGCTTCCTGCTGATCGGCGATATCCAGTGCGCGTGTCTGATACTCGACACTTTTGACAATGCACTGCGAGGGTCCGACCGGATCGCGCTTCACGATCTCGTCGCCACGGGTAATGCAGGACAGCGTGCCGACGCCGCGGCTGCGGAACGCCAGGCCGAACTGATACTGCAGATTGTAGCACTGGCCGATGAAGTTGAGGCGATAGCGCTGGCGGGACACGTCGGTGACGATGAGCGAACGGTTCCCCGGCACGATCTGATAGTCGTAAATGTTGCGCTGGCGCAGGCAGGGCGCTTCCTGCATGGCGCTGTCGCGGTAAGGCTGGGCAACAGCGGGAACCGCAACACAGGCGAAGATGGCGGCCAGGACAATGGAACGGATCATGCTGCTACTCCTGTTGCCCCACCGCACTGTAATACGCCCGGCCGATTTGTTCGGATCAGCCGCGTCCGTGGAAACGGAAAGTTCCTGCGATGGTTCCTGACCATCGGCAGGCACAGGTCTGCAGCCTGCCGGCTCAGTGCAGGCCGCTGCGGATTTCCGTCCAGGCGCTGACGATCTTTTCCTTGTTCGGCAGAGGCTGCTGGAAGATGCCGCCTTTCAGGAAGGTCTCCAGGTCGCGCGGCACGTTCAGCGCCTGAAAGACGCTGTCGGGCACGTTCTTGACCGCTTCGATATTGGCGGGCTCATCGCCGATGGTGGTGATCATGTAGCGGGCGGCATCGTCGGCCAGCCCGGAATCGATCAGCGCCAGTGCCTTTTCTTCGTTCGACGGGTCCTTGTGCATCACCAAGCCGCAGACATAGGTGAAGATGCCGCCGGGCGGGGTGAGATACGCCACCGGCTTGTGCTCGCGGTTCAGCGAGGCAAAGGTGGTGCGCCAGCTCATTGCCGCGACGATCTCGCCGCTTGCCAGGCCCTGCGCCAGCGCGGTGTTGTCGGCCGAGACAAAGCGCAGCTGCGGCACCAGCTCGCGCAGCTTGGCCTGCACCTTCACCCAGTCGGCGTCAGACATGTGATAGGCGTCGATCCCGATCATGTGGGCGATGAACGGCACCACATCGTCGGCGCCGTCCAGCACCGATACGCGGCCCTTGTATTTGGGGTCGAACAAAATGTCCCAGCTCTGCGACTTGGCATATTCGGGCGCCAGGTCGGTTCGGATGGTCAGCGAGGTGTTGCCCCAGTAATGCGGCACGAACCACACCTTGCCCGGTCCCGCCGACATGCCCGGCAGGTTGCGCAAGGCGGGAGCGATCTTGTTCCAGTTCTTCAGTTTGGCTGTGTCGATCGGCTGGAGAAGGCCAGCCTCCTTCCAGCGCGGCAGGCTGTAGAGGCACGGCCCCATCACGTCCGGTTTGAAGCCGGCGCGCATCTTGGAAAAAGCCTCGTCCTCGTCGGCGAAGATGCTGGTGCCGACCTTTTCGTGATAGGCCGCCTCGTACGCGGCGGTGAAGTGCGGGTCCACATAATCCTGCCACTGGAACAGGGTCGGGGGCTTGGACGCAGGCGGTCCCTGCATCAGGAACCAGCCACCGCCGATAATCAGGATCGCGGCCGCCAAGCCGCCCAACGCCCATTTCATGCCCAGCCCTCGCCAAATGCGAAGGCTAGGTTAGACGCGCATCTGCGCAAGTCACAAGTTCGAGTTTGGCTGCCTTCATGCTTCGACAGGCTCAGCATGAGGAAACGTGGAATTCCTCACCCTGAGCTTGTCGAAGGGTGAGGTTTACAGAGCGTTCTGCAGCCAGCTGGGCTGGGCCGGCGCGCCCATGCCCACGGTCAGGTTCAGGCCGGCGGTCAGCTGGTTGCCGCGTTCGCCCTGGGTGTAGGACACCGCCGACTGACGCACGCCCAGCGCCAGGTCGAAACCGTCGGCGGGCGTGTAGTGCAGGTCCATGCCGGCCAGCAGGCCGTCAGCGGCGAAGCGGTCCACCACATAGCCGGCATAGGCGGCGAACCAGAAGCCGTTCCCCAGGTCGCTAGACAGGTTCAGGGTGACGGCATGGTTTTCCATGTTGCGGATGCCCAGCGGCACAAAGGGCGTGGGCGCCTGGCCTGTGCGGGTGTCGTTGGTGGTGAGATATTCGCCGTGACCGTCATAGGAGATGCCCGCCAAGAGCCCGCCCCAGATCGGGGTGTTCCAGCGAAGGTTTCCGTCCCAGCCGGCGGTGCGCGCTACATCGGCGTCGCCATGCACGCCATAGCGGGTGTAGTGGCCGGCGACGCTGCCCCACATGCCGTACCAGAGTTGCTGGGTATAGCCGATGGTGGCGCTGTCGGTGTCGGCGCGGTAATCCACTGCTGTGGGCGTGTCGACATAAGGCTTGTGGAAATTCACATCGACATAGCCAAAGCCATTGGGCTGGCCGGAATACAGGCTCAGGTTTGCGCCCGCCACGTCATTGCCCACCAGGCCCTGGACCTTGAGTTCGCTGTCCCGGCCAAGTTCGAGCGCCAGGCCTGCAGCGCCGGTGACGATGTCGCGCCTGGTGTTGGCGAGGTTGCCGCTGGCCAGCCGCACATTCTTGCCGTCGACATCAGTCCATTTGACGTCGCCGACCAGCGCCACGCCGGGCAGGAAGCTGAGCTTGGCGTCCAGGTCGGTGGCGATCATCAGGTCGCCGCCATGATACCAGTTGGTCTCGTTGCGGATGCCGATGCCGGAGCCGGCGCGCATCGCGGCGCGGGCATATGCCAGCTGCCACATGGGATCGGCGCGGCGCAGCGCCAGCTCCTGGGCCTCATAGGCGCGCAGCTGGGCGTATTCGCCGTAGGTGTGGAAACCGGCATAGGCGGCCTGGGGCGGCACATAGGGTTTGGGTGCGGGATAAATCTGCTGCTGGGTGTAAGGCCCCGGCGGATAGGGGCCCGGCGCCGGCGCGGCTTGCGCCATCTGCTGCGGCGGCTGTTGTGGAGGCTGTTGTGGAGGCGGGCCGCCACGCGGCACGATGCGCAGCGAGAAGCCGTCGCTTTCATTGCGGGTCAGGAAGGTGACGGGGCGGTTGCTGCGGATCACGCCATTGTCGAAATTGGCATAGGCCATCGAGATCCATTGCGGCAGGTCGCCGGGCAGCCGGTCGAAGGCCGCGCCGTCCACCGGGTGGGCGAAGTCGATGGACAGGGCATTCTGGTTGTCGTCGGCATGCACGCCGCGGATCGGCATGCCGCGAAAGCGCACCTCAAGGCCGTTCGGATCGTTGCTGATGACCTGGTAGGCGGGGCCCTGGGCCAGAGCGGGGGCCAACGGAATCAGCGCCGACATCAGCAAGGCCAGCGCGGCAAACCCCCGGAACATCTGCTTTCCCCTTTTGGGGGCAGATTGGTTAACCATGGTTAACAAGAGGTTAATTCTCATAGCCGGGGCAACCTCAGCTCCATGGTGGCGCCGTGCCCGGGGCCTTCGCCCACCAGCCGCATCGCCCCGCCCATACGGCGGGCCAATTCCATGGCGATGGCCAGGCCCAGGCCCGCGCCGGTCACGGTGCCGGCGCGGTCGAAGCGCTCGAACGGTTTGCCGGCCCGCTTCCTCTCATGGGGGGTAAAGCCCTTGCCGCTGTCGGACAGGGTCAGGACCCCGGCGCCTTCCTCGAAGTGGATATCGGCGCGCACGATGCCGCCTTCGGCCGTATAGGCCAGCGCGTTGGTCAGCAGGTTGGCAAGGATGCGGCGCACCGCGCTGGCATCGGCCCGCACCATGCCCGGTTCGGCGAAAGCAACGCTGAGCGAGATGCGGCGCGAGAAAGCGCGGCCCTGATGCTCCTCGATGCACTGCGTGGCCAGCGACGCCAGGTCCACCGCTTCCTCGGTCAGGGGGTAGCGGCCGGCCTCGATATTGGCGAACTCCAGAATGTCGCTGATCTTGGTGTGCAGGTTCTTGCCGGCCTCGCCGATGTCTCGGGCATATTCGCTGTATTTGGCATGGCCGCAGGGGCCGTAGAATTCCTCGGCGATGATTTCGGAAAAACCGATCACCGCATTCAGCGGCGTGCGCAGTTCATGGCTCATATGGGCAATGAATTCGGACTTGGCGCGCAGGGCTTCCATGGCGCCGCGCTCGGCATTGGCCAGCCGCACCATCAGCCGCGCCTCGACGGGGCGGGTGGATTTCAGGGCGCGGATGGCGCGGTTGGCTTTCGCATGCCGTTCGAAAGCACCCACAAACAGTGCCGCCAGCCAGCCGCCGGCGATCGCCGGCCCCAGGATCACGAACAGGTAGAGCGGCAGTGCCCCGGTCCAGTCGGCCAGCGCGGCGGGCTCATCCACACTGGTCATCACCGCCAGCGGCCAGCCCGGCACCGGCGCGGTCAGGCCGCGGGCCTCGCGTGCGGGCACCAGGGCGGTGCGGTGTTCGCCCAGCGGCAAGGGCGCGAACATCACCGCCACGGTCTTGCCGGCTTCGCGGAAGGCGATGCCGCCGGGAAAGCTGGTGCGGTTGCCGGTGAAGACAGGCGCCGTCATCGGCGCGGCGGTGGCGTCCAGGCGCGCCAGCGGGACGCCGCTCTGGCTCCACACGGCGATGTCGCGGATGGCAGGCTCGGCGGATCCTAAGTCGGCGCTGCGATATTGCTGCGGGCTGGCGGCGAAAACCGCGCCCATGCGGGCATAGCGGTCCAGCGTCTGGGCGGTACCGCTCGCCACCTCGACGATGCGGGCGCGCTCGAAACCGGCGGCCTGGGTCAGCGCCCGGCCGCGATCCATCCGCATCTGGAGCAGGGCGGCGGCGGCAAAGCTGCCGCAGATCAGGATGATGCAGATGGGGACGATGAAGCGGACATCGCGCGTCGCGCGGCGCACAAAGGAGCGTCCCTGGACGGTGGCCCCGTCCAGCCCGGTCCACAGGCGCAGTACCGCCTCGGCCATGATCCCCACCATGCGCGGTGATTCGCGCTTGAGCCAGTATGGGAATCGGTGACTCCCGCGTCACCTAGTTAATTGAGAGTCGTGGCTGTCGAACTTCGCGAATCGGTGGAGGACTCAGGAACTTCAGGAAAGCATCTTCCCGGCGACCTCGAACAGGTTGGGCGAAATGCCCGGCAGGTCGCGGATGGCCTTGAGCTCGTCCCTCATCATTTCCTGGCGGGCCGGATCGTAGCGCCGCCAGCTTTCGAAGGCCCCGGCCATGCGGGCCGCCACCTGGGGGTTCATCGGGTCCAGGGTGCGGATCACCTCGCCCACCAGCCGGTAGCCGCCGCCGTCCGCACTGTGGAAGCGCAGGTGATTGACGCTGAAGGCGCCGACCAGGGCCCGCACCCGGTTGGGATTCTTGATGTCGAAGGCCGGATGCTTCATCAGCTCGCGCACCGCGGTGATGGTTTCGGGCAGGGGCGAGCCGGCTTGCAGGCTCATCCACTTGTCCAGCACCAGGGGATCGTTCTTGAAGCGGTCATGGAAGTGGGTGAAGGCGTTGTCGCGCAGGGGGGACTCCATGCGGGTCAGCGCCGCCAGCCCCGCGATCATGTCGGTCATGTTGGTGGCGCTGCGGTAATGGGCTTCGGCCAGTCCCGCCGCGGCCTCGTCGTCGGCGGCGGTGAGATAGCGCAAGGCCGCATTGCGCAGCGCGCGCCGCCCGGCCGACGCGGAATCGGGGCTGAAATCGCCGGCATCGCGCATATGTTCGTAAAGCTGGGCCAGCCGGTCGCGATGCGCCAGCGCCACGGCGCGCACCAGCGCCGTCCGCGCGGTGTGGATGCCGATCGGATCCACCGGCGCCTTCTTGGCCGCCAGTTCGCTTTCGGTCGGCGGCATCAGCATCTGGGCGGCGAAGGCCGGATCATTCTCGGCGCCCGCCAGCACATCGCCGATGGCGGTGATGTAGTCGGTATTGGCGTCGCTGCGCGCCTTGCCGGCCACTTCCAGCATGATCTCGGCGGCCAGGATCTGGCCGGCTTCCCAGCGATTGAAGGCATCGCTGTCCTTGCCCATCAGGAGCGCGCGGTCGTGGCGGCCATGCGGGGTGCGGAAGATGGCGGGAGCCGAGAAATCGCGGCCCAGCGACAGCAGCGGCTCTTCGGCGATGCCGGTGAAGGTGAAGCGCTGAAAGTTTTCGGTCAGCTCCAGCACGCGGGTGGTGGGACCGGCATGGTTCTCGCCGTCCAGGGTCAAGGGCAGATGCGCACCGCCCTTGCCCACCAGGCCGATACGGACCGGGATGTGCATGGGCTGTTTGTCGGGTTGGCCAGGGGTGGGCGCGAGGCTTTGCGTCAGGTCCAGCGAATAGGTTTTGGCTGCGGCATCATAGGTGCCGCGCGCTTCGATCACCGGCGTGCCGGCCTGGCGATACCACAGCCGGAACTGGTTGAAGTCGCGGCCCGATGAGTCTTCAAAGCATTTGACCCAGTCTTCCACCGTGGCGGCTTCACCGTCATGGCGCTCGAAATACAGGTCGGTCGCCTTGCGATAGCCCTCATCGCCCACCAGGGTCTTGAGCATGCCGATCACCTGCGAACCCTTGTCGTAGATGGTCGAGGTGTAGAAGTTGTTGATCTCGATATAGCTCTGCGGCTGCACCGGGTGCGCCAGCGGGCCGGCATCCTCGATGAACTGGCGGCCGCGCAGGGCGCGCACATCCTGGATGCGTTGCACGCCGCGACTGCGCATGTCGCCGGAAAAATTCTGGTCGCGGAAGACGGTCAGGCCTTCTTTCAGCGAAAGCTGGAACCAGTCGCGACAGGTGATGCGGTTGCCGGTCCAGTTGTGGAAATATTCATGCGCCACCACGCCCTCGATGCGGGCGTAATCGTCATCGGTGGCGGTTTCGGGCGTGGCCAGCAGCACCTTGTCGTTGAAGATGTTGAGGCCCTTGTTTTCCATCGCGCCCATGTTAAAGGCGCTGACCGCCACGATCATGAAGATGTCCAGGTCGTATTCGCGGCCGTAATTCACCTCATCCCACTTCATGGAACGCTTCAGCGCATCCATGGCGTAATGAGCGCGCGGCTCATTGCCATGCTCGACATAGATATCGAGGGCGATTTTCCGCCCCGTCATGGTGGTGAAGCTGTCATGGATGGAGCCCAGATCGCCCGCCACCAGCGCGAAGAGATAGGAAGGTTTGGGGAAGGGATCGTTCCACACCGCGAAATGCCGGCCGCCCGGCAGCTCGCCGCTGGCGGTGCGATTGCCGTTGGACAGCAGCACCGGATACTGCTCGCGCGCCGCTTCCAGGCGCACGGTGAAGACCGACAGATTGTCGGGCCGGTCCAGGAAATAGGTGATGCGGCGAAAGCCCTCCGGCTCGCACTGGGTGCAGAACA
>JBBQBL010000116.1:0-7865 GCA_038317805.1 Micropepsales bacterium | reverse complement strand
GGAACTGACGCGCTTTCGCAACCGAAATATCGGCTTCGTATTCCAGTTCCACCATTTGCTGCCCGATCTTACGGCGGAAGAGAATGTTATGATGCCGGCTGCCGCATCGGCCGGGCGCGAGACGGCTGCTATGCGCGCGCGCGCTGCGGCCCTGCTGGACGCGGTCGGTCTGTCCGACCGGCGGCGTTATCGCCCAGCGGCGATGTCCGGTGGCCAACGCCAGCGGGTTGCCGTGGCCAGGGCGCTGATCAACGCGCCGTCGCTTGTGCTTGCAGACGAGCCCACAGGAAATCTCGACCGCGAATCCGCCGATAATGTGATGGAATTACTCGGCCGCATCAACCGGGATTCGGAAACCTGTTTCCTGATCTCGACGCATGCCGAGAATATTTCTGCGCGCTGCTCCCGACAGATAAGACTTCTGGATGGCCGGGTGCTGGGGGACAATGTCGTTCAGGGGGCTACCGGATAGGGTACGATGCAGATCGAGGGTATGCGGGCTATTAGCCGAAGTCGCACCTGCCTTACTAGGGGCCATAAGATCCGGTGGTGCGATATGCGGTAGTGTCCTAATTTGAAGTTTGGGCGACCAATTCTTCCAGCGACCACATGCGATCTGAAACCCCAGCCGCCATGGCAGGCGTGACCCGCAGAGTGCTATGCTGGCGCACGAAATTATAGTGCGCGAAATGCAGCCCAACCGCCGCCCGGTGGTTCTCCCTGAAAGCATTCCTGATGAATTTTACAAAGAGATTTCCCGGCTTCGCGGTTGGAAATGGCCCGTGCCGTCAGGCAAGCGGCCCGGCATCGGCGGCACCTATAGTGGCGGAGGCGAGGGCCGGAAAATGAAAAACAAGGTTTTGTGGAGAGGCGTTTGCCAGTTCCTCGCTGGCGCTTTCTTTGTAAGCGCTGGGGTGCTTTTTTATCTTTATATGTACAGAGTCTCGGTGCCCATCTTCAGCACCGGCCTGATCGAGACGCCTGAAATCAGTGGCACGCGCTCTTTAGTACATGCCGCTCTCTTTCTAATATTCCTCTACGTCGGTTTCATTCGGCGTTGGAATAATTCAAATTAAGACACTACCTAAGTTCGACGTTCGGGACGTAGGGGGCGGACGCTTGAACGCTACTGACCATCGGATGGCGTCTGCTTTCACGAGAAAAGGTTCGGCTTACAGTTGAAGGCCTTTACCGGGCTTTTCGGAACATGAGCGCGATTTCCCCCTGGTTTGTCAGCACCCAACCGCCCCGTTTTTGTTCGAGCAAGCCCAACGCGTTCAATCGCCGGCACCTCAGCGGCTGGACCACCGCGCCATCGGCAACGTCTCGGAGTGCACGCATTTCTTCTTCAGTAGTCGCGGGTCCTTTGAGGGAGCCACGGAAGCGTGGGGGGACTTTCATGGTTATTCCTAGTGGGTGCCTGCCTCCGGCGCCGGGGCAACGGCCAGGGGACTCGTTATTTGATGGCTATAGGGGGTAGGTCCAATTCAGCTTTTGGGTGCACGGATTTTGCACACCTTTAGTGGTGCAAAGGCTCCGTTTGCTTCCCATAAATTCCGGAACGTTCTCTTTTGGAGAACAAACGCGAACGCAAAAAGCCCGGTTTTGTTGGGCTAAATGGTGCCGTAGGTGAGAATCGAACTCACGACCTATCCCTTACCAAGGGATTGCGCTACCACTACGCTACTACGGCAACCGTGGTATTTCCGGACCTTAGGCCCGAACCCTTAACCCAAAGTTGGTGAGGGAGCGCTGCTATAACGTAAGGATTCCACGAAGGAAAGCGCGACTTTTCAGTTTCCCACCCAAAGACTTTGATGCCCAAATCCTCCCCCGAAAAGCTGGCCGAGGCGCTCCGCGCCAACCTCAAGCGCCGCAAACAGACCAAGCGGGCTGCGCCGTCGGCGCCCCCGCCCGAATCGGCGCCCAAGCCCCCCAAAAAGTCAGCCTAGCCCTGCCTTTAGCCAGCCTTTCCTTGGGATGAGGCCCCGGCTACAAACGAGGCCATGGACCGTATCCGTATCCGCGGCGGCAAGCCGCTGAAGGGGGAAATCCCCATCAGCGGCGCCAAGAATGCCGCCCTCAAGCTGATGGCGGCGTCGTTGCTGACCGCCGACCCCCTGGTGCTGGCCAATGTGCCGCGCCTGGCGGACGTGCGCGCCATGGCCGAACTTCTGGTCAGCTTCGGCGTCGGCGTCCAGGTCACCATGGCCGCCAAATTCGGCGAAGGCGACACCATGAAGCTGGAGGCGAAGGAGATCACATCCGTCTTCGCCAGCTACGACATGGTGCGCAAGATGCGCGCCAGCTTCCAGGTGCTGGCGCCGCTGCTGACCCGTATGGGCGAAGCCAAGGTGTCGCTGCCCGGCGGCTGCGCCATCGGTGCGCGGCCGGTGGAACTGCACCTGAACGCGCTGGAAGCGATGGGCGCGCAGATCGATCTGGCCGAAGGCTATGTCACGGCCAAGGCGCCCGGCGGATTGAAGGGCGCGGAGATCGTGTTCCCGTTCGTCTCGGTCGGCGCCACCGAAACCGCGATGATGGCGGCGACCCTGGCCAAGGGCACCACCAAGATCGTCAATGCGGCGCGCGAGCCGGAGATTTCCGACCTGGGCAATTGCCTGATCGCGATGGGCGCCGAGATCTGGGGCCTGGGCTCCAGCGAAATCACCGTGGTGGGTGTCGAGAAGTTGCATGGCGCGGCGCACCGGGTGATGGCCGACCGTATCGAAGCCGGCACCTATGCCATAGCCGCCGCCATCGCTGGCGGCGAGGTCGAACTGGTCGGCGCCTCGCATGACACCATCGCCTCGCTGCTGTCGCTGCTGACCAAGAGCGGCGCGGAGATCACCACCACGCCGCGCGGTCTGAAGATTCACATGAACGGCGGCCGGCCCAAGTCGGTCGACGTCACCACCGCGCCCTATCCGGGATTCCCCACCGACTTGCAGGCCCAGATCATGGCGCTGATGGCCGTGGCCGACGGCACTTCGGTGGTGAAGGAGAAGATTTTCGAAAACCGCTTCATGCATGTGCCCGAACTGGCGCGCATGGGCGCTTCGGTCCGCATCGACGGCGACACCGCCACGGTGCGCGGGGTGGAAAAGCTCAAGGGCGCCCAGGTCATGGCGACCGATCTGCGCGCGTCTGTATCGCTGGTGCTGGCGGGGCTGGTGGCAGAAGGCGAAACCAATGTCGGCCGCATCTATCACCTGGACCGCGGTTTCGACCGGCTGGAAGAAAAGCTCTCCCGCGTCGGCGCCGACATTGAACGGGTGTCGGAATGAGCCGCCTCAAGCTGGCGGCGGCGGATGCCGAGGATCTGGAAATCCTGTCGGCCCGGCTGCAGGACGCCGTGGTCAAGCTCAAGAATTTCGTCTGGCTGCCCAGGAAGCGCCGTTTCGCGGCGGTGGTGAACCGCCTGGCCTGGGAAGACGGCGGTAAGACGCGGCTGCGCGCCGGGCTGCATTTTGATGGCGTGCTGAAGGTGCAGTCCAGCAAGGTCAAGCTGGGCGCCGGTGAAGCGGTGGTTTCCATTCTGGCGGCAACCTTCACGCCGACCGGCGGCGAAGACCCGGGCGGCGTGATCGAGATCGTCTTGGCCGGCGGCGGCGCCTTGCGCCTGACGGTGGAATGCATCGACGCCGAGCTGGCGGACATGAGCGGCCCCTGGGCGGCGCGCGGCACCCCCGATCACGAGGCCGCACCCACTGGTGAAAACAATGGCCCGTAGGTTGAATGCATCCGACGCGCCGTTTGCCCAGCAGTTCCAGGACCTGCTCTTCACCAAGCGCGAGGAAGAAGAAGATGTCGCCGCCGTGGTGCGGGGCATTGTGGCGGACGTGCGCAAGCGCGGCGACACGGCGCTGGTAGAGCTGACCAACAAGTTCGACCGCGCTGATGTCACGGTCCAAACGCTGAAAATTTCTGCTGCCGAGATCGAAGCCGGCCTGGCAAAAGTCAGCAAGGAACAGTTGACCGCGATCGAAACCGCCGCAACACGCATCGAAAGCTATCACAGGCGCCAGATCCCTCAGGACGAGCTCTTTACCGACGATACCGGCGCCGTGCTGGGCTGGCGCTGGACTTCGCTGGACAGCGTCGGGCTGTACGTACCCGGCGGCACCGCTTCCTATCCGTCCTCTGTCCTGATGAATGCCATCCCGGCCAAGGTCGCAGGCGTGGCGCGCATCGTCATGGCCACCCCCGCCAGCGGCGGCAGCATCAATCCCCTGGTGTTGGCAGCCGCCAAACGGGCAGGGATCACCGACATCTATCGCATCGGCGGGGCGCAGGCCGTTGCGGCGCTGGCCTATGGCACACAGACGATCACAGCCGTCGACAAGATCGTGGGTCCCGGCAACGCCTATGTTGCCGCCGCCAAGCGCGAAGTGTTCGGCCAGGTGGGAATCGACTCCATCGCCGGGCCTTCAGAAATTCTCGTGATTGCCGATGGCCAGAATGATCCGGAATGGATCGCCGCCGACTTGCTCAGCCAGGCCGAGCATGACCCGTCTTCGCAAAGCATCCTGATCACCGATGACGCTGGTTTTGCCGACAAGGTGGCCGCTGCGGCCGAACGCCAGATCGCGATCCTGCCGCGCAAGGACATCGCCGCCAAAAGCTGGGCCGACAACGGTGCCATCATTCTGGTCAAGACTTTGGACGATGCCGTGCCGCTGGCCGACGCCATTGCCGCCGAACATCTGGAGATCGCCACTGCCGATCCCGAGGTCTTGTTGAAGAAGGTACGCCATGCCGGCGCCATCTTCCTGGGGCGTCACACCCCCGAAGCCATGGGCGATTACATCGCCGGGCCCAACCATGTGCTGCCCACCTCGCGCACGGCGCGCTTCTCCTCCGGCCTGTCGGTGCTGGATTTCATGAAGCGCACCACCCTGCTGGGGCTGGACGCCAAAAGCATGGCGGCCATCGGCCCGGACGCGCTGGTCCTGGCGGAAGCCGAGGGCCTGGAAGCCCATGCCCGCTCCATCGCCGCGCGTCTGAATCAAAAGAGCTGATGGTGGACTACCGGCTTTCCCAGATCACCCTGGACGAAGCCAGTGTCGTCAACCGCAGCCGCGCCATCGAGCAGGAACGCGAAGTCGCGATCTATGACCTGCTGGACGACAATCTGTTCAAGCCGGACGGCTCGCCCGGCGGTCCTTATCACCTGACCTTGGGCGTCGAAGAAAGCCGGTTGATCCTGGACCTGCGCCTGGAAGATGGCAGCGAACATGCCCGCCTGACCTTGTCGCTGGCGCCGCTGCGCAAGACGGTGAAGGACTATTTCCTGGTCTGCGACAACTATTACAAGGCGATCCGCACCGCACCGCCATATCAGATCGAGTCGCTCGACATGGCGCGCCGCACCCTGCACGACGAAGGCGCCAGAGAATTGCAGGCGCGGCTGGCGGGCAAAGTGGAAACCGATTTTGGCACCGCGCGGCGGCTGTTCACGCTGATCTGCGTGCTGCAGATGCGGGGTTGAGCAATGGCGCAGGCCGTTCTTTTCGCCTGCACCATGAACGCGGTCCGCTCGCCGATGGCGGCGGCGATGCTGCGCCACCTCACGCGCGACATCCATATCGAGTCGGCGGGGGTGCGGGCAGGGGACCTGGATCCCCTGGCGGTGGAAGCGATGGACGAGATCGGCCTGGCCATCGCCAAGCACCAGCCCCGCCGCTTCGAGGACGTGCAAGATGGCAGTTTCGACCTGGTGATCACCCTGTCGCCCGAAGCCCAGCACAAGGCGATGGAACTGACCCGCACCGCCGCGACCCAGGTCGAATACTGGCCCACCATGGACCCCACGGCGGTGGAGGGCTCGCGCGAGCAGCGGCTCTCAGCCTACCGGGCGGTGCGGGATGGGCTGATGGAGCGGCTAAAACAGCGCTTTTTGGCCCCCGCGGCCGCCGATACCTGAGGAAAAGCCTTGGAAAGTCTTGCCTTTCGGGCTTTTCCCCCCTATCTCCCCACCTCGCATAACGTCTCCAAAGAGGACCCATTGGCCAAAGAAGAATTGCTGGAGTTCGAGGGCATCGTCGACGAGTTGCTGCCCAATGCGACCTTCCGCGTGAAGCTGATCGCCAATGACCACATCATCATCGCCCATACCGCCGGCAAGATGCGCAAGAACCGCATCCGCGTGCTGACCGGCGACAAGGTGATGATCGAGATGACGCCGTATGACCTGACCAAGGGTCGCATCACCTACCGCTTCCGCTAAGACGTTGCTGGTTCTTGCCAGCGAGAGTCCGCGCCGCGCTGCCCTGTTGGCGCAGGCCGGCATCATTCCCGATTTCATCCTGCCTGCCGCCATCGATGAATCTGTTCGCAAGGCCGAACAGCCGCGGCTGCATGCGCTGCGCCTGGCGACCGAAAAGGCCCGCAAGGTGCAGGGCGATTGGCCTTCCCATCCCAAGGGCGGAAAACCCGCCTTTATACTGGCGGCCGATACGGTGGTGGCGCTGGGCCGCCGCATCCTGCCCAAGGCGGGCGACGACGCCGAAGTGCGCGCCTGCCTGGCCATGCTGTCAGGCCGCCGTCACCAGGTGATCACCGCGGTGGCGCTGGTGACGCCCGACGGCAAATTGCGCACCCGCGTGGCGACCACCCGCGTGTCGGTGTTGCGGCTGACCCAGGCCCAGATCGAGGATTATGTCCAAAGCCGCGAAGGCGTGGGCAAGGCCGGCGGCTATGCCATCCAGGGCCGGGCCGAGATGCTGATCAAGGAAATCTCCGGTTCCTATTCCAATGTGGTGGGCCTGCCGCTGGCGCTGACCGTGGCGCTTCTGCAGGGGAGCGGCCATGGCCGCTAAGTGCCCCCTGTGCGGCAAGCCGGCCGCGGAGCGGTTCAAGCCCTTCTGCTCCAAACGCTGCGCCGATCTGGACCTGAACCAGTGGTTCAAGGGCGGCTATGCCATCCCCGGCCCGCCGGTGGACCCAACCCCCTCAAACCCCTCGGAAAATGACCCCGACGAGGACTGAATCCTTGGCGCTGGACAGGGCGGGGACCATCCCCTAATAAGCCCGTCCCGCCCTGTGCCCAGGTAGCTCAGTCGGTAGAGCAGTGGATTGAAAATCCACGTGTCGGCAGTTCGATTCTGTCCCTGGGCACCACTTAATATAATAAAATCATATAGTTAGTTCATGTCATACCCATCTGCAGATGGAGCGCGCCCTGCAGGAAGCACATAGGAAGCTGGCGGGGAAACTCGCAGTTTCTCGGGACTACTGAAAACAGGACGCGGCGCCCTTCCGGGGCCTCGACTCCCATCACCTTCAGAGTAAGCATCGGCCGCGCCCGGAGTTGGTATCCCCCACCTACCCCCCACTTGGGGACCACCCCACCACTTATCAAAGACCACTCGCAAAACTTTTGATATTTTTCTGAACCCGATGGTTGCCCGATGGATGCGGCAGGCGGGGATACAAGGACACATCAACCATCTGTCCAACCAGCACAAAAAAATCGAAAATATCATCGAGAGTGACCTGCTCCCCGAAAGTGCCCTCGAATTGAGGTAGAGTCCGTTCCTTGAAGGAGACGGACGATGAAGAGCAGCCGATACACCGAAGAACAGATTATCGGGATATTGAAGCAGCACCAGGCAGGGCTTGGGCGTACATGGTACCAAGATTGGTCTGCGCCGGCGCATACCCCTGAGCTGCAGCTAGGCGGTGCCATTTGACCGCTTCAGCATAGTCCTGCGGGACGCCTTGTCCCTTGGCGTAGCGGATACCAAGATTGTTCTGCGCCTGTGCATATCCCTGTGCTGCAGCCAAGCGGTACCACTTCACAGCTTCAGCATAGTCCTGCGGTACGCTCAGACCTTTGGCGTACATGACACCAAGATTATACT
>JBBQBL010000115.1:0-7895 GCA_038317805.1 Micropepsales bacterium | reverse complement strand
GGTCCCACAGGCCCTGCGCCTCGATCTCGTCCTGCAGCTTCGCCATCTCGTCGGCGGTCTCGTCGGTATAGTTCGACGCGATCTCATTGTAGCGGTCGACCAAGGCCTGCTTGGCGGCGACGCCTTCCATGACATTGCCGCGCACATCCTTGGACGGATCCAGCTGCGGTTCCTGGGACAGATAGCCGGTGCGGATGCCATCGGCGGCCCAGGCCTCGCCGGTGAACTCCGTGTCCATGCCCGCCATGATCTTCATCAGGGTGGACTTGCCCGCGCCGTTGACGCCGACGATGCCGATCTTGGCGCCCGGATAGAAGGACAGATAGATGTTCTTGAGAATCTGCTTGCCGCCCGGATAGGTCTTGGACAGGTCCTTCATGTAGTAAACGAATTGCGGCCCGGCCATGGGATATCCTTTGGAAAGCGCAGAAAGATGAGGGGTTTTAGCCCACCCGCCTCGACTTAATAAAGGCCGCTCCGGCTTTCGCCTACGCTTTTAGAACTTGATTTTCGCGCGGCTGAGAAGCGACACGGCGGTGGCGCCGCGCTGGCCCTGGGCGTTGGTCTGGTAGGCGGCGTTGGTCTGCAGCGCCACGGCGCCGTCCAGGAAGTTGGTCACATAGCCCAGCTGGATATCGGTTTCCTGGACATGGGTCAGCGGCGCGCCTTGCGCGATCACCAGCGGCATGTCGCCGGCCGAAGTCAGGCTGGAGAAGGTTCCGGCCAGGCTGGGCGCAGGCGCGGAGAAGGCCACGCCCAGCGTGTCATTGCCGAACACGCCATGCTTGGCGATGGCGAAGGAATAGGATTGTTCGCGCAGCGTACCGCTGGCGCTGCCGAAATTGCCGCGCGGATCCAGCTGGGTCATGCCTTCGCTGAAGGAAGCGGTGGTGACCCAGCCCTTACCCACATCGACATGCGCCGCAACGCTGAGCGCGCCGGTGCTGGAATGCTGCGCAATGTTCGGATTGGCCAGCCCCAGCGGCATGCCCGAGCGCTGCGAAGCCATGGCGGTGACATCCAGGCCCAGCGCGCTGGAAATATCCAGCGACATGCCGCCCAGCAGCGACTGGCTCTGGCTGGCGTCATAGGTCAGCGCCAGGGGGCCGGTGGGCGCAGCGGCATCGAAATGGAAACGGTCCAGCCGCTCATTGCCGATGGCGATGCCGGCGCGCAGGCGCAGATTGTCATACGGCACGAAAGTCACGCCGCTGTAGCTGCCGCCATTGGCGAGCGCGAGGTAGGGCGCAGAAACCGACGACAGGAAGGGCGAAGCGCCAGCGCTGTAACCAACGCCGTAATTGGTGAAACGCGACGCGATGTCGATGTGCGCGCCCGTGTCCAGCGCCAGGTTCGGCGCCAGCAGCGAACTGGTGGCAAAGGAAGACGCGCCGGTAAAGCTCAGCATGCTGCCCGAAAGTTGCGCCGCCACGATGGGCTGCACCGCGCCGCCCGACAGTGCCGGAGCGGACAATTCATAGGCAGACATCGCGCGCGCGGCGCCGAAGGATTGCAGGCTGGGTGACGGCGCAGCGGCAAGCACCGGCGCTGCCGCACAGATCGCGGCAAGCCCCGCGGCCAACACCGCAGCGTGCTTGAACTTACCCATCACCAACCCCTGTTCGGGGCCCCTCTGTTAGTGCCAAGAAAATACCAGACCGGCCGTTCCGGTCCAAGGAAAACAAGAGGATTTCTGCGGCTTTCCTGTCACAGACGCCCCTAACAATGCCGAAATGTCGCACCCCAGCGCCCTAGCCGGTTCACGCCAAAAAACCCTGACTTTTCATGGTCTTGGCGGAATTTTGGCCAAATAAGGGAACTTTTTCCGCTTCCCCCGCCTTTTCCATGGTCAAGGCGGCGTAACCTGCCCAGCAGCCTGTCGAACGGATTCCAGATGAAAGCCGCCGTTCTGCCCTCCGATGCCCTGGCCCAGACCTATGCGGCGGTCCGTGCCCATAGCGAGGCCTTGGCGGCGCCTTTGTCGGCGGAAGATTGCACCATCCAGTCGATGCCGGACGCCAGCCCGGTCAAATGGCACCTGGCCCACACGACCTGGTTTTTCGAAACCGTGATCCTGTCGCAGCGGCCCGGCTACAAGCCGTTCGATCCGCGCTTCGCCTATCTGTTCAATTCCTATTACGAGGCGCTGGGTCCGCGGCATCCGCGCCCGCGCCGCGGGCTTCTCACACGCCCCACGCTGGACGAGGTTATGGCCTGGCGCGCCCATGTCGATGCGGCGATGGCTGAAGCGTGCAGCGACGACACTTTGCGCGAGGCCATCACCCTGGGCCTGCATCACGAGCAGCAGCACCAGGAACTGATCCTCACCGACATCAAGCACGCCTTTTTCTCCAACCCGCTTTTGCCCGCCTATTGCAGCGACACGCCCGCCGCGCGCGCGGCCCAGCCGCTGGACGGAATTTCCATTCCCGGCGGCGCAACCTGGATCGGCCATGACGGTTCGGGTTTCTGTTTCGACAATGAGCTGCCGCGCCATCAGGTGCTGCTGCGGCCCTTCCGCATTGCCGCGCGTCCCGTCAGCAATGGCGAATACCAGGCCTTCATCGCCGATGGCGGCTATCGCCGCCCCGAATTCTGGCTGTCGGACGGCTGGGCGCGGGTGCAGGAAGAGCATTGGGAAGCCCCGCTCTATTGGCTGAAAGACGATGACGGCAGTGAAAGCGTCTTCACGCTGAGCGGCGCGCAACCACTGGATCCGGGCGCACCGGTGGAGCATGTCAGCTTCTATGAAGCGGCCGCCTACGCCGCCTGGGCCGGGGCGCGGTTGCCGACCGAATTCGAATGGGAAGCTGCCGCGCCGCTGTTTGCGCATGGCGAAGTCTGGGAATGGACCCGCTCTTCCTATGACCCCTATCCCGGCTTCAAGGCGTTTGAAGGCGTCGCCGCCGAATACAACGGCAAGTTCATGGTGGGCCAGCTGGTGTTGCGCGGCGGCTCAATCGCCACGCCGCAGGGCCATATCCGCGACAGTTACCGCAACTTTTTCCCACCGCATGCGCGCTGGCAGTTCAGCGGCATTCGACTGGCCGAGGACATTTGATGGACACTTCGCTTGCACGTCTTCAGCATCTCACGGCGCCGGAAGCCGACAGCTTCGCCGACAGCCTGATCGCGGGCCTGGCCAAGTCGCCCAAGGAACTGGCCTGCAAATATTTCTATGACGAAACAGGCTCGCGCCTGTTCGACCAGATCTGCGAACTGCCGGAATATTACCAGACCCGCACCGAGACCGCGCTTCTGACCCGGTACGCGCCGGAGATCGCCGCCCTGATGGGCCCCGGCATGGAGATTGTGGAGTTCGGCGCCGGCAGTTTGCGCAAGGTCCGCATCCTGCTGGATGCGGCGCAGGATTTGCGCGCCTATACGCCGCTGGATATTTCCGGCGGCTATCTGGGCGAGGTGGTTCGCGCCCTGGCCGCCGAATATCCCGCATTGACCTTGCGGCCGCTGGTGGGGGATTTCACCTTGCCGCTTTCCATACCCGATCTTCCGGGCAATCCGCGCCGCGCCGGTTTCTTTCCCGGCAGCACCATCGGCAACTTCAAGCCGGATGCGGCGATGGCGCTGCTGCGGCGCATGCGCGGTGTGCTGAACGGCGGAGGACTGCTGATCGGGGTGGACCTGGTGAAGGACCCGGGGCGGCTGCATGCCGCTTACAATGATGCCGCCGGCGTGACCGCCTTGTTCAACAAGAATCTGCTGGCGCGCGCCAACCACGAGCTGGGCGCGGATTTCGACCTGGACGGCTTTGCCCATTACGCGCCCTACAACGCCATGGCGCACCGGATCGAGATGTACCTGGTCAGCCTGAAGCGCCAGAGCGTCAATATCTGCGGCCGGCGCTTCGACTTCGCCCAGGGCGAACCCGTCCATACCGAGGACAGCCACAAATACACCATCGAAAGCTTCCGCGAGATGGCCTGCCGCGGCGGCTTCAATCCCCGCGCGGTCTGGACCGACGAAGACCGCCTGTTCAGTCTGCACTGGCTGGAAAGCCGCTGATCTCTTTTACGAAGCCAGCATCAGGATCGGCGCCTGCCAGCCTGTGAGCACCGCCGTGGCGGTATTGCCGAAGAACAGTTCTTCACCCGGCCGCGCACTGACGCCCATGACGATCATGGCGAAACCCCGCTCGGCTTCCTTGAGGATCGCGTCGGCCGCGGCGCCGCGCGGTGAGATACGGGTTGTGACCGCCACGTCATAGCGCTCGCCCAAACCGGTCATGTCTTTCAGCACGCTTTCCTCCCGCACCCGGGTGCGGGTGCGTCCGTCGGCCTGGGACACGAACAGGACATGGACGCCTGCGCCCGTTGCCCGCGCCACCGCAAACGCAATTTCGCCGGCGCGGCGCGACTGGGGCGAGCCGTTCACCGGCACCAGAATCCGGCTGCGGCCCGTCAGCGAAGCGGACTTGCCCCCGCCATCCGCCAGAACGATCAGCGGTCCCTCGAAGCCGGCGGACAGCTGGGTGATCCTGGGCACAAAACCGCCATCGGGCTCGACACTGGCGTTCAGGGCAATGAACATCAGGTCATAACCCTTGCGCGCTTCGTCCTTCACCACATCGGCGGCGGCATCCACCGGCACGCGCGAGGTGAGATGGACTTTTTCCGGATCCGGTTCAGCCTCGTCGGCGATGACCCTGGCGGCGCTTTTCTTCGCGCCCGCCTTGACCGCTTTTGCCAGCGGGTCGGACTTGAGATCCTTGCTGCTTTCCTCGCGCGACAGGGCGCCGGTCATTTCCTTCTGCGTCGAATCCTTGGCCTGGCTCTGCTCGGCATGGCCGGACCTGCCGGGCGCATCACTGTCCTTCTCCGTTTCCCGCTGCGCCGAATCCTTCTCGCCTTTGTCATGGCCCTGATCGTCCGCACACGGCGCCTCCTCGAGCCTGCCGGCAGTGCGAAGATCGGTTTCCAGCTTCAGCATGGTGACCGGCATGCCCTGGGCGCCCGCCAACAGTCCCGCCAGCTGCGCGCCCATGCGGCCGACCGCGCTGTCGTCCACCGCCAGCAGGAGCCGCTCCAGCTTGGGCAGAAAACCCCTCTGGTCCATCGTCTCGCGCCCGATGCGCACTTCTTCTTCCCTGGTCATGGGAATATTGCGCAGGGCCGCGCGCAGCATGGGCGGCATCGCCATGGTGGTGAGCACCGCCATTGTGACGATCATGGTGTAGAGATTCTGGCTCAGCGCCCCCATCGAAAGCCCGATGGACGCCACGATCACCTCGGTGGAGCCCCGCGCATTCATGGCGCAGCCCAGCGCCATGCCTTCGCGCCAGGAGAGGCGGCCCAGCATGGCGCCGGCGAAGGCGCCGGAGAATTTTCCGATCGAGGCGATGACCACCAGGCCGACGGTCAACAGCGCGATCTTGCCGTCCTTCAGGATGGTGAGGTCGGCGGACAGCCCGGACATGCCGAAGAAAATGGGCATGAAGAAGGCGGTGATCATGCCGCGCAACTGGCCCTGGATATGGTCGGTGAGAATCGGCGACTGGCCGATCAGCACGCCCGCCATGAAGGCGCCCAGCACGGTGCGCACGCCCAGCAACTGGGTCATTTCCGCAAAGCACAGGGTGATCACCAGGATCGCGGTGATAACAGGAAAGTCGCTGCGGAAATTGTCGTTGACCCAGCGGATGGCGGTGAAGACCAGCCAGCGGCCGGCGGTAAAGCAGAATGCCAGGAACAGCACCACTCCGCCCGCCGTCTTGGCGATGCCCAGAAGATCAAGGCCGCCGCCGGCATGGCCGCTGCTGTCGGCGCCGGTGATGCCGAAGATGATGGCGATGATCACCCAGCCCACCGTGTCTTCCATGATGGCGGTGGCGACGATCACCTGTCCGAGATTTCGGCGCATGAAGTTCATCTCACGCACCACCATGGCCACGATTTTGATGGAGGAGATGGACAGCGCCGTGCCCAGGAAAAGCGAGGTTGCCAGGTGATCGCCGCTGCCAAACAGCGAGGCGGGTCCGAACTGGCCCAGCAGGAATCCGCAGGCAAAGGGAAAGGCGATGCCGCACAGCGCAATGGCCAGGGCCGCAGGCCCGGATTTCTTCACCAGCTTGAGATCGGTCTCCATCCCCGTCAGCAGCAGCAGCATCAGGATGCCGGCCTGGGAGAGACCGTCGATCATGCCCTGCTGGGTTTGGTCCTTCGGAAACAGAAAATGTTGCGCTTCCGGCCACACCCAGCCGAACAGCGAGGGCCCCAGGATGATGCCCGCCAGCAAGGTCCCCATTAGCGCGGGCTGGCCGATGCGCTGCATGCCCTCGCCCAGCACCCGGCCGACCACCAGCAGCAGAAGTATCTCGGCCACCAGCAGGCCTTCGGCCCGCCCGCTGCCGCTGGCGCCGTTGCCCGCCGCCGCGCCATGGGTGGCGGCGATGGCATGGCCCGCCAGAAGCACGATCAGGAAAAGCCCCAGGACCAAGAGCCCCGGCAGTGAAGAAATGCGCGTCCGAATGGCGGTCATCAATATCTGCTTTTGCGGGGGAAAATCCCCCCCTATCGCCTGCAATAACGCGCGAAGGGGGTTTGCGTTCGGGCCTTGGACCCGCCAAGCTGCCGCCCGATTTTGGGGAGTGAAACACAATGAAAAAATTCATCGTAACGGGCGCAATTGCGGGCCTGGCCATCGCGGCAAGCGGACTGACCGCTTTCGCACAATCGGGTGGCCAGCTGGCCGTGGCCCAGGGCACCAACACCCAGACCTATGACGTGCCGGCGGGCTCCAAGCCCCAGACCATCATCATCACCACCCGCGACCTGAAGGACGGCGAGACGACATCGGCGCACATGCATCACGGCGTGGAGATGACCCAGGTCACCTCCGGCACCTTTGAATGTTATTTGAAGGGCCTGCCGATGAAGACGGTCAAGGCCGGCGAGAGCTTCGTCATCCCGCGCGAAGTCCCGCACGATTGCCGCCCGCAACCGGGCAGCGTGCCGGTGCACCTGGCGGTGACCCTGGCGATCGACACGGGCACCCCGCCGCGCTCGCCGGTCACGGACGTGCTGATTCCGAAGAAGTAGCCGGAACCGCAGGACTTAAAAAAAGGCCGCCTCTTGCGAGGCGGCCTTTTTCTTTCCATGAAAATAAAGCTCCCGAACTTCACCGATAATCTGTCATCCATGCTTAATGCTTGCCCTGCGGAGAAGATGGCCTAGTGTCGTGCAACGGCTGCAAGCCGGAAACAGGCTGGGGAGCCTCCAAATATGAAAATTCACGTACTCGCGGCGATAACCGCGCTGGGCGTAACCGTTTCGGGTTGCGCTTCAATTGTACAAGGTTCGACAGAAAGCGTCGCCATCACCACTACGCCGCCAGTGAGGGCGAACTGTACTTTGACCAATCCGCGGGGGACATGGCGAGTAACTACGCCGGGCCGAGTGAGGGTCTAGCGCAGCAAGGAAGACATAGATGTCGTCTGCAAGGCGCCTGGCTATGCGGACGCGAACGGCGTTATTTCATCTGATTTTCAACTATGGACCCTTGGAAACCTTCTTATTCCGTTTGGACTCGTTATCGGGGTTGTCGTGGATTTATCCACGGGGGCCGTCAATGATTACGAACATCGCTTTCAAATACCGATGGAGCCTGCAACGCCAGGCCAGTACGTGCCGCCTCCGACGAGAGTACCCCCTACAAGTTAAGGCGCTATAGCCAAGAATAGCTTTCGCGCCATACTGGAGAGATGTGGCTGCTCTACGCCTTTACCGGTCCCCTGCTGTGGGCCTGACCTGCTCCCCGAAAGTGCCCTCGCTTTGAGGTAGAGTCCGTTCCTTGAAGGAGACGGACGATGAAGAGCAGCCGATACACCGAAGAACAGATTATCGGGATATTGAAGCAGCACCAGGCAGGGCTTGGAGCGA
>JBBQBL010000114.1:0-7916 GCA_038317805.1 Micropepsales bacterium | reverse complement strand
CGGCAGAAAGACGGTGAAAGTGCTGCCCTCCCCCAACTGGCTTTCGATGGTGAGGCGGCCCTGGTGGCGGCTGACGATGTGCTTAACGATGGCCAGGCCCAGCCCGGTGCCGCCCCGTTCGCGGGACCGTTTGACGTCCACCCGGTAGAATCGCTCGGTCAGGCGGGGGATGGCGTTGGGAGCGATGCCTTCGCCATCGTCGCGCACCGCCGCAAAGACCTGGCCGTCGGTCCGGCCGACCGTGATCCGCACCGTGCCATTCTCGCGGCCATACTTGATGGCATTGTGGATCAGGTTCTGGAACAGCTGCACCAGCTCGTCCTGATCGCCGTTCACCTCGGGCACGTCGGCCGCCGCGTCCACCACCAGGCTGATGCCGTCCTGCGCCGCCAGCAGCTTCAGCGCCGCCGCCGCCTGGCGCACCACGCTTTCCAGCCCCACCCGGCCTTGCGGCTTCACATGCTCGTTCATCTCGATGCGGCTGAGCGACAGCAGATCGTTGATCAACCGGCGCATGCGCGCGGTTTCGTTGGTCATGATTTCCAGGAACTGCTCGCGCGCTTCGGTATCGTCCTTGGCGGGCCCGCGCAGAGTCTCGATGAACCCCGATACCGCTGCCAGCGGCGTGCGCAATTCGTGGCTGGCATTGGCGCTGAAGTCGGCGCGCAACTGTTCGCTGCGCCGGACCATGGTGAGGTCGTGCAGCAGCAGCACCGTCACCGGCGGCGCCACGCTGATGCGCGCGGCATAGGCCTGGAAGTGCCGCTCCACCGGTACAGGCAGGGTGAGCGGAACGTCGGCGGACTCGCCGCGCCCCGCGCCGGCGATTGCCGCCAGCACTTCGGGATTGCGCAAAACAGACGAAGCGCGCTTGCGGTCCAGCCCCGGCCCCAGCACCTCGCGCATGAACTGATTGGCGAACAGCACCATCTCGTCATCGTCCAGCAGCATCACCGGCATGGGCAGGCGTTCGAGCAGGAGCCGGGTCAGCGGCGGCAGCAGCGCCAGGGGCTCGTCCGGGTTCTGTTCGGGGGGGCGCAGGATCGGCTCCTGGAAGGTGACGAACTGCATGATCAGCACGGCCGCCAGCACCAGGGCCACCAGGCCCCAGAACAGGGTCGGGCCCGCGAACACCACCGCCGCCCCGCCGGCGGTCATGCCGATGACAAGGGGCCAGGCATGGCTGCGCAGGCGTGCAAGCGATTCCACCATCGGTCCAATATAGCCTCGATTGCGACGATCCGGTAACGCCACCAGATGTTTGCGCAAAACGGTCAAATTGTCCGTAGACGTACCGTTTGGCCGGTAAAAGTGTCGCTGCGGGGCCACCCTTGCCGACAAAAGCCCGCATCGGCCCGCATGGCTCTGGAGTTGACGGCGGAAACGCGGCGAACCTGCCCGCAACAGGGGGGTCGCATGAGCCAGGTGATTTTGGCCGAGGACGAGACGCAGCTGCGCGGGTTGATCGCGGCCATGCTGACCGCCAAGGGCGTGACGGTCAGCGAAGCGGCCGATGGCGCCGAGGCCTTGCAGCTTGTGAAGGATCAGCCGGGCGCCGCCCTGCTCTTGTCTGACATCGTGATGCCCAACATGGACGGCTATGAACTGGTTGAGGCGTCGCTGAAGCTGCGCCCCGAACTGAAAGTGCTGATGATGACAGCCTATGCCGCGGACCGGCCGCCGCCTTCGGCGTTGCGGGCGCGCGAAATCCGCACCCTGGTCAAGCCCTTCGATCCCGACCGGATGTGCGACTTGGTCGTGGACATGCTGTCCCGCCCCTAATCGATCTGTGACCGTCCGCGCTTGATCTCGGCGCGATGCTTCTTGCCGTCCAGGCGCTTGCGCTTGCTGGACTTGGGCACCTTGGTGGGACGGCGCACCCGCTTTGGCGTGGCGGCTTCGCGGATGATGGCCACCAGACGCTCGCGCGCATCGGCGCGGTTGCGTTCCTGCTCGCGGAATCGTTGGGCCGTGATTATCAGCTCGCGGGCCTGCGTCAGCTTTCCGCTGCGCAGCAAGGCCTCGCGGGCGACATCGGTCAGGCTGGCGGAGGTCAACACATTGAAACGCAGCTGCACCGCGCTGGATACCTTGTTGACGTTTTGCCCCCCGGGACCGGAGCTGCGGATGAAACTTTCTTCCAGTTCGCTGTCGGGAATGGAGATGCGGTGGGTGACGAAGAGACTCATGCGCCGAACAACCGGCGCAAGGCGCTCTTGACCAGCTTGCCGCCTTCGTTGCGCGGCAGGACGTCCTGGCTGATCCGAAGCTGCTGGGGCACCTTGAAGGCGGCCAGCCGCGCGGCGGCGAATTCCCGCAGTTCGCCTTCGCTCACTTCCACGCCGGGACGCGTCTGGACAAGCGCTGCCGGGACCTCGCCCAGGATGGGATGCGGCAGGCCAATCAACGCGGCATCGGCCACTGCTGGATGCTGAATCAGGACATTCTCCACTTCGATGCAATAGATATTCTCGCCGCCGCGGATCAGCATGTCTTCGCCGCGGTCCAGGATGGTGCAGAAGCCTTCGCTGTCCAGCATGGCCAGATCGCCGGTTTTCAGCCAACCATCGCGAAATGCCTTGGCCGTGGCGTCGGGACGATTCCAATAGCCCTTCACGATATTGGGACCGAAAGCCCAAAGCTCACCCGCGATGCCCAGGGGCTGCTCGACGCCATTCTTCAGGATTTTCAGGCTGCTGACCGGCAGCGCGGGCCCGCAGCTTTCCGGACGATGCAGATAGTCTTCCGCCGAATGGGTGGTGCAGGTAGCGGATGTTTCCGTCATGCCCCAGCCCTGCCCCGGCATGGCGCCCAGGTTATCGCGAATGCGCCCGGCCAAAGAGGGCGGCGACGGCGCGCCGCCAAAGGTGACCAGTTGCAGCGACGACAGATCGCGGCCCTTTGCCTGTTCCAGAAGCGCCAGGGGCACGGCAGGCACGCCGCCCGTCACCGTCACGCCTTCGCGTTCGATCAGTCCCAGGGCTTCGCCGGGTTCAAACTTGCGCATCAGCACCAGCTTGCCGCCCGCCGCCATGTTGGGCAGCAAAACCGACAGGCTGCCAATGACATGGAAGAAGGGCACCGCCAGCAAGGTGACGCGTTGTTTCGTCGGCGGCTTGGGAACGTCGCCACGCCGCAACGCATTGCGCGCCTCGGAAAAAGGCGCAGCAAAGATGTTGGTGGTGAGGGAGCGATGGGTGCCCAGCGCGCCCTTGGGCGCGCCGGTGGTGCCGGAGGTATAGAAGATGGTGGCGTCGTCTTCCGGCGAAAGCGCAACATCGGGCATCACCCCTTCCGGCAAATCCGCCCAATGACCCGGCGCCCCGATCGCATCTTCCAGTACCGTCACGCCGGCCATCGTCCCACTTTGGGCATTGGCGGCGCGGGTGACAAAAAGCTGCGCTGGCGGCAGGTCGGCCAGCCGCGCCAGGCGCTCAGCATCGGCAAAAACAAAGCGGGCGCCGGAATCCAGGATGGAATAGGCAAGCTCGGTGCCTGTCCACCAGGCGTTGAGCGGCACGGCGATGGCGCCGGCCAGAAGCGCACCCATGAACACCACCGGCCATTCCGGCAGATTGCGCATCACCAGCGCGACCCGGTCACCCTTTTGCAAACCGCGCTCGGTTAGCAGCGCCGCCACAGCCAGGGCAGCGCGGGCAAACGCGTCGTAGCTGACGCGCTCCTGCCCATAGACCAGGAATTCCAGCGCGCCATGGGTGCGCGCCCGGGCAAAGGCTTCCGCCGCCGTGGCCGGGACATGCTTCCACACCACCGTCGCCTGCCCGCGCACCATCACGGGCACCGTCTCGAACGGAGCACCCGGCGCGGTCAGGCGCGCATGTGCCTGTGCCAAGGTCATTGCCGGCCAATTTGGGGACCTGTCATTCATCACGGGGCTTAGTATAACCGCAGCCATGACCACGGCATCGGGTTTTTCAGAGCAAAAGCTGGCGCGCATCCCGCAGATGCTGGAAGGCCAGATCGCGGCCGGCGCCCTGCCCGGCGCCCTGACCCTGATCTGGCGGCGCGGCGCCGTCGCCCATCTCAGCCTGCTAGGCGAGATCGACCGCGAAAGCCACGCGCCCATGCGCGAAGATGCGATCTTCCGGTTGTATTCCATGACCAAGCCGGTCACCAGCGTGGCGCTGCTGATGCTGCTGGAACAGGGCCGCATCGGGCTGGACGATCCGGTGGCGCGCTTCATTCCGCAGTTCGCCAACCTGAAACTGGCCGACGGCAGCGCGCCGTCGCGCGCCATGACCGTGCGGGACCTGATGCGTCATACCGCCGGCTTCACCTACGGCTTTCACAACCGCACGCCAATCGACGCCGCCTATCGCGCCCTGCGCATTTCCGAAATGGATACGCCGGGCGGATTGCCCGCGATGATCGCGCAACTGGCAAGCCTGCCGCTGGAATATTCGCCCGGCCACCACTGGATCTATTCGGTGGCGACCGATGTGCTGGGATATCTGGTGCAGATCGTGTCCGGCCAGGATTATGCAGACTTTGTGCGGCAAAACATCCTGGCGCCGCTGAAAATGGCCGATACCGATTTTGCGCTGCCTCAAAGCAAGCAGGCCCGTTTTGCCGCCTGCTATGTGCAGAAAGACGCAACATTGGAGCTTTTCGATTCCTATCCCAATGCCAATTATTTCGCGCCGCCCAAGCTGGAATCCGGCGGCGGGGGCCTTGCCGGCACGGCGGCCGATTACCTGCGCTTCTGCCGCATGTTGCTGAACAAGGGCGAGCTGGACGGTGTGCGGCTGCTGAAACCGAAAACGGTTGCGCTGATGACCCGCAACCAATTACCGGACGGCAAGGAAATCGCTGACCTGTCGCCCTCCGCCGATGCCTTCAACGAAAGCGGCTATCGCGGCATCGGTTTCGGGCTCGGTGTGGCGGTGACCCTGGACCCCGCGCGGGTGGGCATCCCGGGTTCCGCGGGGGAATTCGCCTGGGGCGGCATGGCGTCCACCGCCTTCTTTGTTGACCCCACCAAGGACATGGCCGTGATATTCATGACCCAGGTGATCACGGACACCGCACGACGCGTGAAACTGCGCCGCGACCTGCGCACCCTGATCTATGAGGCCATGACGGATGCTTGAGACACTGCCCATCGCCAGCTGGACCGGACCCTATGCCCCGGAAACCAAGGCCCGCGCGCTCGCAGGTCTGGAAGCCGGCGCGGTTCTGTTTTTCCCCAACCTGGCCTTCGCGCTGGCGGAGAAGGAAAAACAATTCCTGGATGCGCGTGTCTCGGACGGCAAGGCCAAGAACATCTCGCTGGATCCCAACGGCAAGCTGCAGTCCACCTCCCTGACCGGCAAACCCGCCAGGGACCTGGCGGCGATGATGGCGCGCTTCGCCGATAGCACGTCGTCGCTGATCGCCGACCTTCTGCCCTATCGCAATGTCGAGCGCGCCCGCACATCCTACCGTCCGGTACAGGTGAAAGGCCGCAGCCAGTCCAAGATCAGCGATGACCGGTTGCTGCATGTTGATGCCTTTCCCTCCCGTCCCATGCGGGGGCGCCGCATCCTGCGCTTCTTCGCCAACGTCGCGCCCACTTCGCCACGTCATTGGCATGTCGGCGAGCCGTTTGAGGATTTCGCGCGCACCTTCCTGCCAAAAGTCGGTCCCGACCTGCCCGGCAAATCCTGGCTGTTCGACAAGCTGGGGGTCACCCGCGGCCGCCGCAGCCTGTATGACGAGCTGATGCTGTCGCTGCACGACACTGGCAAGCTCGATGACGCTTTTCAGAAAAACAGCCCGCACCAGAAAGTCGAATTTCCGCCCGGAAGCTGCTGGCTGGTCTTCACCGACATAGTGCTGCATGCCGCGATGGGCGGGGAATTCGCCCTGGAGCAGACTTTCCACCTGGACGTGGACCAGATGGCGCAGCCGGAACGCGCGCCTATCAAGGTGCTGGAACGGTTGAGCGGGAAAAGCCTGGCCTAGCCAAGGCGCAAAATATTGGCGCGGGACTTGGCGTAAAAGCCCGGCCCCTCGGCGCTGGGCGCAAAACCGGCGCGGCCGGGCATTTCATTTTCACCCAGCAGCAGCAAGCCGTCCGGCGCCATGGTGTCGGCGATGCGGTCCAGCACATCCAGCCGCGTGGCGGTGTCGAAATACATCAGCACGTTGCGGCAAAATACGATGTCCATGTCGTCCAGCCAGCCAAAGGAATCCAGCAGGTTGAAGCGCTTGAACGTCACCAGACGTCGCAGGCTGGCGTCCACCACCCATTCGGAGCGTTCGCGGCGGAAATAGCGCATGGCATGGGGATCAAGTCCCCGCTCGATCTCGCAATTGGCATAGCGGCCGGCTTCGGCGCGCGCGATGGCCTCGCCCGACAGGTCGGAGGCGATCAGATCGATGTTCCAGCCCTCGCGGTTCAGGCCCATTTCCGACAACAGGATGGCGATGGAATAGGCTTCCTGGCCTGCCGCGCAGGCCGCCGACCAGATGCGCAGCCGCTTATCGCCGCTGCGCGCCGCTGCCAGGCGCGGCAGCACGGTCTCGCGCAGCGTGCGAAACATCGCGGCATCGCGGAAGAAACTGCTTTCATTGACGGTCATGGCCTCGGTCACCGCATCGGCCAGCGCCTCACGCCCCAGCCGCAATTCGCCGATCAGGCTGGCCATGTCCTTGAAGTCGAAGCGGCGCATCACCGGCGCCAGGCGGCGGGTGGCCAAGGCTTTCTTGTCGGGGGTCAGCGACAGGCCGCAGCGGCGGCGCAGCAGGCGGGCGAGAAAGGAAAAATCGTCGGGCGCCATGGCGCTCAGATCGTGACGCCGATATCGGCCAGCTTGGCGCGCACGCCGTCGCCGTCGAACGGCTTCATGACATATTCGTTGGCGCCGGCTGCCATGGCGCTGGCGATCTCGGCAGAGTCGGCTTCGGTGGTGCAGAACAGGATGACCGGATGGCCGCCTTCCTGCTGGCCACGCACGCTTTTGACGAATTCCAGGCCCTTCATGGTGGGCAGGTTCCAGTCCAGGAAAATCAGGTCGGGCATCTTCTCGCGCACGGCGCGCAAGGCCGTCATGCCGTCTTCGGCTTCTTCCACCGAATAGTGCAGCTCTTCCATGATGCGCCGCGCGACCGTGCGGATCACGCGGCTGTCGTCCACGACCAGGCAATGTTTCATGGGCAAAATTCCCAGGAGCCGACCGACTCAAATCAAGGCGGGCGCTGGAAAATCAGCGCCCAAGACGCGGGAAATCTACGCCTGCAGGGTAAATATTGACTTACTGACCTTGTGTCAGCCGGCCATCAGCTCGACGGCGCCTTCCAGCGGCGTGATGGTCAGGGCGGCATTGACGGTGCGCGACAGTTTGTGAGTCAGGAAGGGTTGCACATGACGCGCGTCCACATTCAGCGCCTCGCCCTTCAAGGCATGATCCACTTCCTCGGTGACGCGGGCGTTGAGGCCCTGCGCGCGGATATGAAAAGACGGCATCTGCGGATCGGCGCTGGCATCCACCGTCACCATGCCGCCGCGCGGCAGGCAATCAGCGGCCAGAAGCGTGGCGTTCATCAAGAGCTTGGCCCAGTCCTTGGCCCAGTAAAGCCGGGGCACATTCCAGGTCAGCTGTACCTTGCCCCCGTCCAGCAGGCCCGTGACCAGGCGGCCGATTTCGCCCAGGTCCAGCTCGGCGCCCGCGGAGCCGGCAGCGCCGAAGGCGATGCGCATGAACTGAATGCGGGCCAGCGCCTGATCGGCGCTCATGGTCACAAGCTTGATGGCGTCGGCCCGCATGGCGGGGTCGCGTTCGTCTTCCAGCACTTCCATGCCGTTGACCACGGCGCCCAAAGGCCCGACAAGGTCGTGACACACGCGGCTGACCAGCAAGGCGGCAAATTCGATCTCGGTCATGACGGACTCAATGCGGTCCCAATGGTTAGCA
>JBBQBL010000113.1:0-7936 GCA_038317805.1 Micropepsales bacterium | reverse complement strand
TATGGCGGCTTCGAGGTGTCCCTGACGCCGTCTTACAGCGCCAATTTCGGGCGTCTGTGGCTGTCCCATGGCGGTATCTATGTGGTGGCCAATATCCGCGGCGGCGGCGAATTCGGGCCCGCCTGGCATGACGCGGCGCTGAAGAACAAGCGCCAGCACGCCTATGACGATTTCGAAGCCGTGGCCGCCGACCTGGTCAAGCGCGGCCTCACCACCGCCAAACAACTCGGTATCATGGGCGGTTCAAACGGCGGACTGCTGGTCTCCACCGTGATGGTGCAGCGGCCCGAACTGTTCGGCGCCGTGGTCTGCCAGGTGCCGCTGATCGACATGATCGCCTATACTCATATCGGCGCCGGCGCGAGCTGGGTGGCCGAGTATGGCGATCCGGCGATCCCGGCCGAGCGCGATTACATCCTCACCTATTCGCCGTACCAGAATGTGAAGAAGGGCGTGAAATACCCGCCGGTGTTTTTCGTCACCGCCACCAGCGACGACCGGGTGACGCCGGTGCATGCCCGCAAGATGGCGGCGCGGATGCTGGAGCAGGGCCACCAGGTGATGTTCTACGAGAACACCGATGGCGGCCATGCCGCCGCCGCCGATCATCGCCAATATGCGGAGATGTTCGCGCTGAGCTTTGTGTACTTCGCGCAGAAGCTTGGGCTTCAGGGATAGTGCGTATCGGGCAAGCCGACCCACGCAGCGCAATTAACACTCGTTACTTTAACGATACCCGTTAAGCGCGTTCGCAAATTGCTGTCCGCATCTTGGTACGCCTGGGCTACATCCGGGCTGTCCCATTTTGAGGCAATACAAATGCGCAAGGTGTTCAAGAAACTGCTCCGCGACGATACCGGCGCCACGGCCATTGAATATGGCCTGATCGCCGCCCTGATCGCCGTGGCTATCATCAGCGGCGTGTCGGCGGTTGGCTCCAAGCTTTCCACCAGCTTCGACACGGTGCAGACCAGCCTGAAGTAGGCCCCCCGCTCTTCGCGGAGGCCCAAAAGAAAAAGCCCGCCGGAAGGCGGGCTTTTTTGTTTTTAGCGGCCTTTGGCGATCCGCGGCTTGGGCGGCGCAGCCGGGGCTTCCTTGGGCTTGGAAGCCTTGTAGATCTTGGTCAGGGCCTCGCGGCTCTTGATGGCGGCCGCGGTCATTTCTGGGAGCTTGGGCATCGGGAACTTTCGGGTGGGAACTTCTGGTCCCCACCCTAAGGCTCCGCTGCCCATCAGTAAACGGACGAATCCGCAGACCTGCCCTTAGCCCGGCGCTGCGCCCTGGATGCCCAGGCGGACCAGGTAGACCGACTGGGAGGCGCACATCCACAGCCAGTCGCGCTTGGGGCCGCAGAAGGTGACGTTGGCGCAGGTCTCCGGCAGGCGGATGCGGCCGATACACTTGCCGGCCGGATTCCACACCGTAACGCCCATATAGCCGGGGACCGAGGTCGAGCCGGACCAGACATTGCCCGCCACGTCCACCCGGTGGCCGTCGGGGCCGCAATGCACCCCGTCCACGTTGCAGTCGGTGAAACGGCGCTGGTTGGCGATCTTGGTGCCCACCACATCCGCCACATCGATGCCCGTGCCCCAGGCGAAATAGACCTTGGAATAGTCGGGCGAGAAGGCGATGCCATTGGGCACCAGGCCTGGCTTGCCTTCCACGATCACGTCCAGGCGGCCGCTGGGGTCCCAGCGATAGACGCAAGGCGGACGCACCTGTTTCTGGGAGCCGATAATGCCGGCGCTGCCATTGCCGATATTGGGGTTGGCCAGGCCTTTGGGATTGAAGATGGCGATGCCGGGGTCGGGATGGCCCTCGGCCAGCTGCGCGCCGTAATAGGGATCGGTGAACCAGATCGACCCGTCCTTGTGGGGCGCGATGTCGTTGGGCGAGTTCAGCGGCTGGCCGTTGTAATTGTCGGCCAGCACGGTCATGGAGCCGTCATGCTCCCAGCGCACCACGCGGCGCAGGTAATGCTGGGCGCTGATCTGGCGACCCTGGAAGTCGAAGGTGTTGCCGTTGGAGTTGAAGGACTGGTGGCGGAATTCGCTGATCTGTCCAGTTTCCCAGATGTAGCGATACTGGATGTCCTTGGAGACATCGGAGAACACCACATACTGGCCTTCGCTGCTCCAGGCCGGGCCTTCGGCCCACTCAAAACCGGTCTTCACGCGCTTGATGGAGCTGTGGCCGATGAAACAGTCATTGGCGGCCGGATCCAGGATCAGGATATCGGGATCAGGATAGATGTTGGGCGGCGCGTCGGGGCCATAAGTGCGGCCATTGAGGACGGAGCTGCTGGGCGCAAATACCGGCTTGCCCTGCGCGTTCACCAAAGTGGGCACCGATGCGGCGGCGCCGGCCAGCATGCCGCGGCGCGTCAAATTGAAAGTCATGAGAATCCTCCCGAGCCTTGTTGTTCTGGCCGGAAGGGGAACCTGCGCGGGCTAGCCTGTCAACCGGGGGCAGCCCCTTGGATATTGACCCGCAGCATGTAGACGGACTGGGTCGCGGTCATGAACAGGTGGTCGCGCTTGGGACCGGCAAAGCAAAGGTTGGCGCAGCCTTCCGGCAACCGGATGCGGCCCAGCAATTTGCCTTGCGGATTCCACACCGTCACGCCGCAATAGCCCAGGGGCGCGGACGAGCTTGCCCAGATGTTGCCGGCGCGATCGGCGCGCATGCCGTCGGGGCCGCAGCGTACCCCGTCCACCATGGCATCGGTGAAGACGCGCAGGTTGGTGACCTTGGCGCCGTCGACATCGCCCACGGTGATGCCGCCGGCGCGGATGATGTAGACCTTGGTGTAATCGGGGGAGAAGCAGATGCCGTTGGGCGCCTTGCCCGCTTCGAACGGCACGGCGATATCGACGCGGCCGCTGGGATCGACGCGATAGACATTCATCGGCAGCTCCTGATGCATGCCGCCGGCCTTCTGGATGCCGACGCCGCTATTGCCGATGCGCGGATCGCGAATCCTATCGCCATCATCGGGATGGCCTTCGGCCAGGTTGCCACCATATTGCGGATCGGTGAACCACACGCTGCCATCCTTGTGCGGGGCCAGGTCATTGGGCGAGTTGAGCGGCTTGCCGTCGAAACTGTCGGCGACGATGGACATGGAACCGTCCAGTTCCCAGCGCACCACGCGGCGGAAATAATCCTGGGTGGACAGCATGCGGCCCTGGAAGTCGAAGCTGTTGCCGTTGGTGGAGAAGGACGGCCGGCGCATCACCGAGACCTGACCGGTCTCCCACAGATAACGGTAGAGCGTGTCATTCTTGACGTCGCTGAACACGGCATAGAGACCCACCGCCGACCAGGCCGGGCCTTCCAGGAAGTGATAGCCGGTGGAGACGCGGCGGATGGTTTCCTGTCCGATCAAAAGGCCGCCAAAGGACGGGGCGGCCCGGATGATGTCGGGATCAGGCGAGGCAGGGGGCGGGGCATTGGGGCCGAAGTCCCGCGCCGGGCTGGTGATCACCGACAGGGGGGTGCCCAACAGCGGCTTGGGCGCCTGGGCATGCGCCAGCGCCGGTACCGTGGCGGCGGCGCCCGCCAGCATCAGGCGGCGATTCAAGTGAGACATCGGCGTTCCCCTTATCGTTATCGCGGGGGAGCATCGAAGCCGCGCAGGGACCTGTCAACGGCCCTTCAGCCTTGCGTCTTCATGGCGTCCGCGACCTGGTCCGACAGTTTGCGGGCGCTGGCCTGCATCTCGCGCACGATCAGGGCGGCGCGGTCGTTGAGCGGCGTGCGTTCCAGCAACCTTGCGCCGGCATCCATCGCCGCCAATGTGTTGCGCATGTCATGACCCAGGCCGCCGCGGAACTGATGGCGCAACCGTTCATTCTCTTTCTCCATCTGGGCCAGATGGACATGGGTGTCCAGTTGCAGCGCGATCAGATCGGCGAACAGCTTGAACATGCCGGTCACCGCGGGTTTGTTCAGGGTGTTGGGCTTGGGATCAATGGCGCAGAGCGTGCCGAAGAATTTTCCATCCGGCATGACGATGGGCTGGGAGATGTAGCTCTGGAAGCCATACAGGGCCGGGGTGTGATGACCGCAGAACTGCGCGTCGGTGGCGACATGATCGATCACCACCCGCTCACCGCTGCTGCGGATCTCGTCGCAGATGGTTGTCTGGACCTTCAACTCGCTGCCCGGCTTCATGCCAAAGGCGATATCGTCCTTGACGGCGCAGCACACCCAGCGGTCGTCGGTGACGCGGGCCACGGCCGCAAAGCCCATGCCGGTGGTCAGGCAGACCACTTCCAGGATGGCGGCAATGCCGGGAATGGCGGCTATGGCGTCCAGGTCGGCCTGGAAGTCGTGCGATGAGCTACTGTCAGACATTTTCAAAATCGGGAATTCTCGCAGGTTTTCGGGAACTTACGCCCTGAGGCGGCGCCTGCGCCAATCTTCATTTGGTACGGTATCGGTCCGGTTGACGGGGCAGGCCCGGAAGGCCTAAAACGCGGCCACTTTCCGGGAAAGCACAGCTTTTCCGGTCCCCCGCCTGGCGCGGGGGATCGACCCCAGGCAGCGCAGGTGCGCCCCCTGGGGCGTAATCGCTTGGAGTGTTTGGATTGTTTGAAAGTCTGCAATCTCGCCTGACGGGCGTCTTTGACAAGCTTCGCGGGCGCGGCGCCCTCAGCGAAGCCGATGTCGATGCGGCGCTGGGCGAAGTGCGCACCGCCCTGATCGAGGCGGACGTCGCCTTGTCGGTGGTGAACGACTTCATCGCCAAGGTGCGCCCGCGCGCCATCGGCGAAAGCGTTATCCGCTCGGTGCAGCCAGGCCAGCAGGTCATCAAGATCGTCCATGACGTTCTGGTCGAGACGCTGGGCCAGGAAAATGCCGCCCTGAATATCGGCTCGCCGCCCGCACCGATCCTGATGGTCGGCTTGCAGGGCTCGGGCAAGACCACCACCAGCGCCAAGCTGGGCCTGTTGCTGCAGACCCGCGAAAAGAAGCGCGTGCTGATGGCGTCGCTGGACACCACCCGTCCGGCTGCCATGGAGCAGCTGCGCGTGCTGGGCGAGCAGGCGGGCATCGCCACGCTTCCCATCGTTGCAGGGCAAGGCCCGCTGGACATTGCCAAGCGCGCGATGGCGAGCGCTAAGGTCGGCGGCTATGACGCGGTCATTCTCGACACTGCCGGCCGCCAGCATGTCGATGACCAACTCATGGCCGAAGTCGCCGCGGTCAAGGCGCTGGTCAATCCCCATGAAACATTGCTGGTCGCAGACGCGCTGACTGGTCAGGACGCGGTGAACATCGCCAAGTCCTTCAACGACCGTCTCGCCGTCACCGGCATCATCCTGACCCGCGTCGACGGCGATGGCCGCGGCGGCGCGGCGCTGTCGATGCGCGCGGTCACCGGCGCGCCGATCAAGTTCCTGGGCGCCGGCGAAAAGCTGGACGCGCTGGAGCCCTTCCATCCTGCGCGCGTCGCCAGCCGCATCCTCGATATGGGCGATGTCGTGTCGCTGGTCGAGAAGGCCAGCGAGAATCTGGACAAGGAAGAAGCGGAGAAGATCGCCGCCAAAATGAAAAAAGGTCAGTTCGACATGAACGACCTGAAGTCCCAGCTGAACCAGATGAAGAAGCTGGGCGGCATGAAGGGCGTTCTGGGCATGCTGCCCGGCGTGGGCAAGATCAAGGGCCAGCTCGATGCCGCTGGCCTGGATGACAAGATCCTCACCCGCCAGGAAGCCATCATCCAGTCCATGACCAAGACCGAACGCACCGATCCGGATTCGATCAACGGCTCGCGGCGCAAGCGCATTGCCGCCGGCGCCGGCGTGGAAGTTTCCGAAGTGAACAAGCTTCTCAAAATGCACCGCCAGATGGCGGACATGATGAAGAAAATGGGCAAAGGCGGCCGCATGCCGATGATGCCCGGCATGGGCGGCGGTGGATCGCCCGGTGGATTACCGCCCGGAATGTTTCCGGGTCGGCGTTAACAGCAACATGATTTAGCTCTTTAACTGCAAGGAAAAGCACAACATGGCACTTCGCATTCGTCTGGCCCGCGGCGGCACCAAGAAACGCCCGCACTACAACATCGTCATCGCCGACAGCCGCAATCCGCGCGACGGCCGCTTCATCGAGAAGATCGGCTTCTACAATCCGCTGCTGCCGTCCGATCATGCCGACCGCCTGAAGCTGAACCTGGAATCGGCCAAGGAATGGATCGGCAAGGGCGCCGTGGCGTCCGACCGCGTGCACAAGTTCCTGGCCAATGCCGGCCTGGTGAAGGCGCGCGTGCACAACAACCCGCAGAAGGCCCAGCCCAAGAAGAAGGCGCAGGAACGCGCCGCTGCTGCCGCCGCTGCCGCGGCCAAGCCCGCGGAAGAAGCGCCGGCGGCTTAATTGCCTTCGGACGTTCTCCTGGCCGCCGTCATGGGCGCGCAAGGGCTCAAGGGCGAGGTGAAGGCCAAAATCTTCACCGCCGCGCCCGATGCCCTGCCGCGCTATGGCAAGCTGCACGCCAGGGATGGCCGCACCTTCACGATCACCGCCTTTCGCCCTTCCAAACAGGGCGAGGCGGTGATTGCGTTTGCGGAGGTCAAGGACCGCAATACCGCCGAAGCCTTGAAGGGCACCGAGCTGTTCGTGTCCCGCGACGCGCTTCCCGAGCCGGATGAAGACGAGTTCTATCATGCCGACCTGGTCGGGCTGGAAGCGCGCGACAGTGAAGGCCGGGTGCTCGGCAAGGTTGTGGCCGTGCACAATTTCGGCGCCAGCGACGTGATCGAACTGACCCGCGATGACGGCGACAGTGTGCATCTGGCCTTCACGCGCGAGACCGTGCCGGTAATCAAGATCGCTGACGGCTACATCATCGTGGCGGTGCCCGAAGACGATGACGGCACCGATCATGTCGAGTGAGGAGCGGTTCGCCGAAGGCGAACGGAATGGTCCAGTGGACCATTCCGAGCGAGGAACGCCGCGAGCACAAGCAAGCGGCCAATGGTCGGCCACCGTCCTGACGCTGTTCCCGGACATGTTTCCCGGGCCGCTGGGCATCTCGCTGCTGGGCAAGGCGTTGCAACAGAATCTGTGGCAGCTCGAGGTGCGCGACATCCGTGATCACGGCCTGGGCAAGCACCGCACCGTGGACGACAGCCCGTCGGGTGGCGGGCCGGGCATGGTGATGCGCGCCGACGTCGCCGCCGCCGCCATCGATGCGGTGGAACGGAACAACCGCCCACTGATCTATCTGTCACCGCGCGGCAAGCATCTGGACCAGGCGCGGGTGCGCGAACTGGCATCGGGGCCCGGCGCCATCCTGCTGTGCGGGCGGTTTGAAGGCCTGGACCAGCGGGTGATCGAGGCCCGCGCCATCGAGGAAATCTCCCTGGGCGACTTTGTGCTGGCCGGGGGCGAGATCGCCGCCATGGCCCTGATCGAGGCCTCCGTCCGGCTGATCCCCGGGGTGCTGGGGGACCATGCGTCCACCCAAGACGAAAGCTTTGCGGCGGGGCTTTTGGAATACCCGCATTATACCCGCCCCCAGCTGTTCGAGGACCGGCCCATTCCGGATGTCCTAAACGGCGGAAATCATTCGGAAATCGCCAAATTCCGCACCCGGGAGGCCGAAAGCCTGACAAAGGCGCGCCGCCCGGACCTCTGGACCCTCTATGAAAAGACCAAACGCTAGGCTATATGCCCCGGCTCAATTGCCGCTTTTCCGCACCGAAAGACGAAGAAAATGAACCTTTTGCAGACCCTTGAAGCCGAGCAGATGGCCACCGTCCGCGCCAAGCCGCTTCCCGATTTCCGTCCCGGCGACACGCTGAAGGTCAACGTCAAGGTGGTGGACGTCACCTATGACGAAAAGGCCAAGGCGAACAAGAATCGCGAACGCATCCAGGCCTTTGAAGGCGTGTGCATCGCCCGCCAGGGCGCCGGCATCAACGAG
>JBBQBL010000112.1:0-7936 GCA_038317805.1 Micropepsales bacterium | reverse complement strand
CCATGTTCACACGCCGTCATTTCATCGTCACCAGCAGCGCCTTGGCCGCAACACCAGCGCTGGCAGCACTGGATGCCAAGAACCCCGACATCAAGTTCGGTACCACCGGCTCGATCTTCGGCGTCTGGAACAAGAATGGCGACATGATCAAGTCGACGAACATGCGCATGATGCTGATGGACATCAAGCATTACGGGCTGGAAGGCTTCGAGCCCTACTCCGACCAGGCCGCGCCCTGGTACAACAAGCCGCTGGAACTGAAGAAGCTGGCAAAAGAGATCGGCGTCGAGATCGCCAGCGTCGGCGATCTGCCCATCAAGCCGGGCACGCCGCCGGCGCCCAAGCCCGCGCCCGGCGCCGCGCCCAACTATGCCTGGCTAGGCGGCGAAGGAAAAAAGAAACTAATCGCCGACATGGAAGCCTGCGCCCGCGATTTCCTGCAGCCTCTGGGTGTCGACCACTGGAAGAACAATATGGGCCCGCGCCCGCCGGGCGGCCCCAACAAGGACCAGCTCAAGGGCCTGGCGGAGACGGCCAACGAGATCGGCATGCGCACCAAGAAGTATGGCGTGCGCCTGTCACTTCACCCGCACATGTGGGGTCCGATGGAGCGGGAGTCCGACTTCCGCTTTGTGATGGAACACACCGATCCCAACTACGTCTATCTGATCATGGACACCGGCCATAACGTGCTGGGCGGAATGGATACGGTGAAGATCAGCGACGAGTTCTTCCCGCGCATCACTGAATTCCACCTGAAAGACACCTTCCCGCAATACCGCTTCAACAAGGGCGGCATCACGCCGGCGGACCACAAGAAGAAAAGCGTCTATGCCTCGGTCGGCCAGGGCGGCGGGGTGGATTTTCCCGGCATCTTCGCCGTCATGCGCAAGAAGCATTTCAAGGGCTGGGCGGTGTTCGATATCGATGCGCCGCGCCTGGGCGACGGCACCGGCAGCGTGGACGACAATATCGCCGCCAGCGTCAACTATATGCGCACCAAGCTGGGCGTGAACCTGCCGCCGGCCACCGGCAAGGGCGGACTGTTTACCGAGGCCAGCGGTTAAGGGGCGCGCAAAAACAGCCCGATCGTCAGGGCGATGCCGATCAACACCGCGGCCGCCCGCAGCACCTTTTGGTTCACACGGCTGACCATGTGCCCGCCGATCACCCCGCCTATGGCGGCGCCGACACAGGCGATGCCGGCCTGTAGCCAATGAACTTCAGGGCTGAAAACGAACAGCGCCACGGCGCTGGCATTCATCACGCCGGCCAGCACATTCTTGGTGGCGTTGGCGTTGCGGACGGCCAGGCCCGCCGCGGTCAACGCCGCCAGCATCAGAAAGCCGATGCCGCCGCCGAAATAGCCGCCATAGACTGCGATGGCGAACTGCGCCACGCCGGCGCCCACGGCCCCCAGCACCGGCGGACGGTCCGCCTTGCGCGGCACAAAGCTGCCATAGGCGAACAGGCTGGTGGCGAACAGCACCAGCCAGGGCACCAGCGACTTGAAGATGCTCGAGGGTGTGACCAACAGCAGGATGGCGCCCAATATGCCGCCGACCAGGCTGATGATGACCAGCGCCCGGAAGGAGAGCCCGCCGGCGCCGGAGACATGGCCGCGCCCGCCCCAGCAGGAGGTTATCTGGCCGGGAAACAGCGCCACGGTCGACGTGATATTGGCCGACAGCGCCGTCATGCCGGTGAACATCAGCGCCGGCAGCATCAGGAAGGTGCCGCCGCCCGCCAAAGCGTTCTGGATGCCCGCCCATACCGAGACGGCAAAGAGGATGATGAGAGCCGTTGTCATGGCTTTCGCCATGCCATGGCTTCAACCGAAGGTAAAGGCGAAGGCCTGCACGCCAGGGTCCAGGAATTGGATGGTGAAGGTATGGTCGCCGGACGCCTTCCCGCGCACCAACTGGTAGAGCCGCTGGCCGGTGACCGTGCCATTGCCGCCGGCATCGGTGTCCATGCCATGGGCATCCCCTGGGGGCTGGCCGTCCAGGGTCACCTTGAAGCGCACCGGCTTGGCTTTACCATTGGTGTCGGGTGCACCCGGCCCCAAAACCAGATGCAGGTCGCGGGCATGGAAGCGGAAGGTGATCTTGCCGCCCGCCGCCGCCAGCGATGAACTTTCCTCGCCGATGATCCAGCGCCCGCTCAGGCCCCACTGGTCGGGCTGCAAGGGATAAGGCGTGTCATACACCGCCGCCTTGTCGGGATGCGGCGCGCCGGAGGCGAAATTGGCGCCCCTGCCATAGCCGACATAGGTCTCCGGCGAGATGGCGCTGTCCAGCGGCGCGGCCGCGGCCTGCACACCTTGCGCCTTGGGATCGACGATACCGCCGGGGACGTCGCTGCGCCCCGCCTCGCGCAACAGCTGCTGGATGACACGCTCGGACTGGTCGTACTCGCCTTCGCCGAAATGATGATGGCGGATGCGGCCTTGGGCATCGTTGAAATAATGCGCCGGCCAATATTGATTGTTGAAGGCTTGCCAGATGGCCAGGTTGTTATCCAGCGCCACCGGATAGGTGACGCCCAGATCCTTCACCGCCTGCTTGACGTTGGCGGGCACTTTCTCGAAAGCAAATTCCGGCGCATGCACGCCGATCACCACCAGCCCGGCGTCTTTGTACTTCGCCGCCCAGGCGTTGGTGTAAGGCAAGGCCCGCAGGCAGTTGATGCAGGAATAGGTCCAGAAATCCACCAGCACCACCTTGCCGCGCAGCCCGGCGCGGGTCAGCGGCGGAGAGTTCAGCCATTCCACCGCGCCGTTCAGCTCCGGCATGGTGCCCTCGGTGGGAAGATTGCTGCCGGCCACCGCGATGTTCTGGGTCTTGCGGCCCAATCCCACCTTTTCCAGCAGCGATTGCTCCACGCCGGTGGTGCGGGTCAGCGACAATCGGGTGAGAAGGCCGGTATCGAGGCCCAGCGCGATGGCGGCGACACCCGCCAGCACCAATACGCCCAGCACGCGGCGGATCCATTCGCCCGCGCCCAGCGACCGCTTCATGGCGGCGAACAGCTTGCCGCCGATCAGCAACGCAGCAGCCAGCGAGGTGGCCGCGCCGGCGGCATAGAAGAGCAGCAACAGCGTGGTGGACGCGCTGGCGCCCTTGATGGCAGCGCCGGTGAGGATCAGGCCCAGGATCGGGCCAGCGCAGGGCGCCCACAACAGGCCCGTGGCCACGCCCAGCAGCAGCGAAGCACCGATGCTGCCCTGCCCCGCTTCATTGGCCTGGTTTGAAAGACGCGAGCCCAGCGCCACCAGCGGGCGCGTCAGCCGGTCGGCCAAGGACGGCAGCAAAAGGGTGAGACCAAACAGGGTCAGCAGCACCATGGCGGTGATGCGGCCCCATTGATTGGCATGCACCGCCCAGCTTCCGCCCAGGGTCGCCAGGGTGGCGATGGCGGCAAAGGTCACGGCCATGCCCAGCAGCAGCGGCAGTCCGGAGCGCACAAAGGGCTGATCCGAGCGCGCGAAAACAAACGGCAACACCGGCAGGATGCAGGGGCTGAGAATGGTCAGCACGCCGCCTAGATAAGACAACAGGAACAGGATCATGACGTTCAACTCCCGCATGGCTTCTAGCACGTCTGCAGGGAGTTCGCTGGCCGGGCGCCGCGGTTACAGCAGCTTAGGCGTTGGCGTGGACGCTGTCGGCTAGCGCCGCCACTTCGGGGTCATCGGCCGGCACCGGCACCACCTTATCCGGCACGGTGCCGTCCTTGGACTGGGACGTAGGCAGCTCAACCGGAATCGGCGCGGATTTGTCAGTCTTGAGATCGCTCATGCCAACACAACGCGCCAGGCTTACAAAAGACCCGGCGAGGCCGCCCACCAATTGGGATTGCGCGGGATTTTCGCCGAACGCTCCATATGGGAATGGGTACGCCGGAAACCTCGGGCGCGGTGGCGGCTCAGCACATCACCCATGAAGGCGACATAGCGGACAATGAACTGCGCCACCGCATGCAGTTTCTTCTTCTCCACCAGCGCGCGGCCACTGCCATAGCTCTGGACCTTGTACTGACCGTGATCGCATTCGATGCCCCAGCCGCCGGACAGGCGCTGGTCATGGCCGCGTTCCAGCCAACGGTCGGCCAGATCCGGATCACGGCGCAGCGCCGCTTCCACATCTTCGACGGTCAGGGCCTGGGGCTGGTCCAGATAGCCGCTAGCGAGCAGAAGGCGGGCGGTGGATTCGTCGCCCTGTTCATAAAGCTCGGGAACGGCGCTGATGGTTTCGGCAAGGGTCATGGGACACCGATCGGTTTCGCGGGACTGATTATGGAATGCCGTTGCTGCCCTGCAGTTTCACCTGCCTTTGAAATGCCTCTAAAATATCCGGCAAATGCCGCGCAATCCGGGGTCCGCCATGCCGCATTTGCAGACCGGGGCGTGCGCGGAACCTTTATAGTCTCCCCGACTCGGGGATCTTCATGTCACCGCAACTTTCCTGGCGCGACGGATTGCTGGCGATGGCGATCGTGTTCGTCTGGGGCACCAATTTCGTGGTGATCCGGCTGGGGCTGAACGCCTTGCCGCCGCTGTTCTTCGCCACCCTGCGCTTTCTGTTTGTCTTTCTGCCGGCCGCGTTTTTCCTACCGCGGCCGAAAGTGGGTTGGTCGAACCTTGCCATCTATGGCGTGGCTATCGGCCTGTTCCAGTTCGGCATCCTGTTCATCGCCATGCATGGCCGCATCTCGCCGGGCCTGGCGTCGCTGGTGGTGCAGATGCAGGTCTTCTTCACCATCGGGCTTTCGATGCTGCGCACCGGCGAACGCATCAAGCCGCACCAGATGGCGGCTTTCGCGCTGGCGCTGGCGGGCATGGGCGTGATCGCCAGCCACAACGGCGACGGCGCGACCCTGGCTGGGGTGGCGCTGGTGCTGGTGGCGGCGATGGGCTGGGCCTTCGGCAACCAGGCCAGCCGCGAGGCGGGCCAAAAAGAAATTCAGATCAACATGCTGGCCTATGTGGTGTGGGCGGCGCTGTTCGCGGTGCCGCCACTGCTGGCGCTGTCCTTGGCTCTGGAAGGGCCTGCAGCGATCATGAGTGGCATCGGCCAGGCCACCCCGGTCACCTGGGCGGCGGTCATCTGGCAATCAGTGGGCAACACCATGTTCGGCTATGCCTGCTGGGCCTGGCTGCTGTCGCGCTATCCGGCCGCCACGGTGGCGCCCATGTCGCTGCTGGTGCCGGTTTTCGGCTTCGGCGCGTCCGCCGTGATTCTGCATGAGCCCCTGCCCCTGTGGAAAATCGGCGCCACCTTGCTGATCATGGCCGGGCTGGCGGTGAACCTGCTGTGGCGACCGCGCAAGAGCGCCATCCGCGGCGGGGCCGCATGACATCGCACAGAACCGCAACGCACCTTTCCACGCGTGACCTGGCGTTGGGCGTGCTGGTGATGTTCATCTGGGGCAGCAACTTCGTGGTGGTGCGTTGGGGCCTTGGCATGTTGCCGCCGCTGCTGATGGCGGCCATCCGCTTCGCCCTGACCCTGTTTCCCGCCATCCTGTTCTTCAAGAAGCCCAACGTCTCCTGGGGCAGCCTGGCGCTGTACGGCCTCTGCGTGGGCACGGGCCAGTTCGGGCTGCTCTATATCGCCATGAACGGCTTCATCTCGCCCGGCGTTGCGTCGCTGGTGATGCAGACCCAGGTGTTCTTCACCATCGCGGTCGCCGCCCAACGAACGGGCGAGATGCCAAAACTGCATCACATGCTGGGGCTGTTGCTGGCGGTCGCAGGCATCGGCGTGATCCTGATGCACAATGGCCATGACATTACCCCCACGGGCCTGGCGCTGACCCTGGGCGGCGCCGTCTGCTGGGCGATCAGCAACCAGACCACCCGCGAAGCCTCGCGCGCCGCCGCCACCAAGGGCACGCCAATGAACCCGGTGGCCTATGTGGTATGGGCCAGCCTGTTCGCCATGCCCGGCCTGTTGGCCGCGTCGCTGCTGCTGGAAGGGCCCACCCGCATCTTGCACGACGTGGCGAACGCCAGCTGGATCATCTGGCCGACCCTGGTGTGGCAGAGCGCGGCCAACACCCTGTTCGGCTACACCATGTGGGCCTGGCTGCTGTCACGCTATCCCGCAGGCACCGTCGCGCCGCTGTCCCTGCTGGTGCCGGTGTTCGGCATGGGCGCGTCGGCCCTGGTGCTGGACGAGCCCATGCCCGGATGGAAGATCACCGCCTGCCTGCTGATCATGGGCGGGCTGGCGGTGAACCTGCTGTGGCGGCCCAAGAAGGTCGAACTTCTGGGCGAAGCCAGTTAGCTATCCCACTGCCCAGGCCCGCCTCCCCCTTCTTGCGAAGCAAGGCAAGGGGGAGGTGGTTTCAGCGTGCGAGGCGAAGCCGAGCGGAAGCTGAAACCGGAGGGGGTTCACTTGTGAGTCTTAAAGGCGATGAAGCGGATGCGCTTGCCCGCCGGGACCAGCATCTGGTGCGGCGTGCCGGCCGGCACGAAGAAATAGTCGCCCGCCCGCATGGTCGCGGTGGCGCCGCCCTTGATGGCGGTGCCGCGCTTTTCGCCCCGCGCGGTGTCCTTGGCGTCCACCTGGGTGCCGCCGGTGACGAAATTGGCCTCGCCTTCCTGGACGAAGATATTGTCGTTCCAGTCGGCATGGACCTCGGCCTGGCCGTCCTTGTCGCGGATGGTGTTGATGATCTGGTAGCCGTCATGCTTGGACAGCAGTATCTGGGAATAGAAGGCGCCCGGGGTCATGCCCTTCTTCATGGTGGCTTCCAATTCCTGGCCGGTGATGTGGCGGACGGTCTTTTCCGGCGACAGGTTCTCGACGGCGGTGAACGGGGTCTTGGCGGCGGTCTGGGCCAAAGCGGGGATGGCGGCCAGGACGGCCACGGCGATCAAAATGCGCATGTGAATCACTCCTTTGGGGCTTCAGGCCCGTTGCTTGAAGATCAGGTAGGTAAAGGTGTGGCCCGGCGTGGCCGTGAAGATGTGTGGCATGCCGGGCGGGATCACCAGCCGGTCGCCGGGCTTCAGAATCTGGAATTTGCCGCCCACCAGCTTGCCGCCGCGGATTTCGCCCAAGCCGGAATCGGTGCCGCCTTCCTGGGTGCCGCCATAGGTGATGGAGCCTTCGCCCTCCAGCACATGGATGTAATCATACCAGTGGTTATGGGCCTCGGCGTTGGTGTTGATGACCCGTGTGACATATTCGATGAAGTAGTTTTCGTGGTCGATCACGATCTTGGATTGGGGCTTGCCGTCGGTGCGGTGGGTCATCGCCGCCACATCCGTCGCCGGCTGATAGACAAAGGCGTCAAAGCCGGTGGTGTGCGGCGCGGCAGGCGGGGCCGGCGTCTGGGCTGAAGCCGCCCCGGACAAAAGGGTCATAGGCAAAGCCGCCAAAGCGGCCACGATCAGAAAGCGATGGAAGGTCATGCGTCCCCCTTGTTGTTATTTTTGGGAACTTTAGCCCGCCCCTGAGCAAAAGGAAGGCCCCAAAAGAAAGAGGCGCCGCCCGTCAGGGCAGCGCCTCTCGCCGATGCGAAATGACTATTTCTTCTTGCGCTTGGCCTGCTTAACCGCCTTTTTGACGGCCTTCTTGGCCTTCTTCACGGTCTTCTTGGCGGCCTTCACGACCTTGGCCTTCTTGGACTTCTTCTTTTTCTTCTTCTTGGCCGGTGCGGTAACCCCGCTGAACAGACCCGCAACCGCGGCTTCCAGTTCGGCGGCGCGCTTGGCCAGCTTGCTCTTCTTCTTCGCCATGATTCAACTCCTCATCAGTGATGGGGTGATTGCTAGAGTGATTCTGAAAAACCCCCAACCTTTGTCTGTACGCTTGAGCGCCCAATGGTTCACCCGCGCCGGAAGCGGCGCAACAAAAAGGGCGCGGACATCGCTGTCCGCGCCCTGTTTTTGCAATGACCTGAGGATTACTCCTCTTCCTTATCT
>JBBQBL010000111.1:0-7938 GCA_038317805.1 Micropepsales bacterium | reverse complement strand
CGAGACGAACAGCAGCAGCTGCATCCGGCCCTTGGCCAGAGCCTTGCCGATGGCGATGGAGATACCGTCCATGGTCAAGGCATCCAGAACAGGAGCGGCCTCGCCCACCACCGGGCCATTGCCGGTCAGCAGCGCGCCGGCCGGCGCAACCCGCACATGCAGCACGCCGACCTGGCGCGCCAGCGCCAAAAGCGCGATCCCCAGCCCCAGGATCACGACCCAGGAGATGATTTGCGAAACGATCAGGACGGTCAGCATGGCAGGTCCTTTTCAGGCAAAACGGTGGCCACGCACTTCCACGGGCGGGAGCGCGGACAGCGTGTTCAACACAAGATAAAGCAGGAAGAAGGCAAGCCCGCCTGCGACGCCGCTCAGCACCAGAGACATCGGCAAGAGGGAGGCCCAAAGCGAGGGCAGCAGCAGCAGCGCCAACGCGCCGTTGCGCGCCACCAGGCTCCAGCGCAAGGACTGTTTCAGGAAGGACTGGCCGCAGCCGCAATCGATATGGGTGCGGCCACGACGGATATTGATCGCCATGGCGGCGGCGAACAGGACCAGCAGCAGGATGGCGGCAAACTGCGCCCAGGGCATCGCCTGTGCCGACAAAAGCAGCAGGCCAAGGGCCAATTCCACGGGCGGCAGCAGCGCCGCCGCCACCGGCACAGTGAAACGCGGCAGCAGGCGATAGTTGGAAATCACGCCAGGCAACAGCTTCCAGCCTTGCGCCTTCTGGACCGCGGCCATCACGAACACCAGCCCAACGCACACCCGCCCGGAGACGGACAGGACGGCCCAGAGTTCATGCCCCACAGCGTCCATCAGGGCTGCACCGTGTAGAGGATGCCGCCGCCGGAACTTTCCATCTTCTGCTTTTTTTCCATCGTCTGCTCGTCCAGCACCCAGGTATTGCCGCTGCCGTCGCTGACATAAACCTGCGGACTGGCGTCCTGGCTGACGGCGATATTCACGAACTTGCGCTTCAAGTCGTCCGCCAGGGCGTGGCGGGCAATCAGCTTGTGGGTATTGGCGTCCAGCACCCAGATTTCCTCGGCAGGCTGATATTCGCTCCAATATTCCCCCATGTGCATCAGGGCATAGAGGCGGCCCGTGGCGTGGTGCACGGCAATGGGCTGACGCCCGCCCGGCATCCAGTTCACGTCCATCGGCGTGTAGGTGCCCTTGCGCATATGGGCAGCCTGCTGCAGCGACCACGGCGCCCCGATCTTGGGCGCCGGCCCAAGCGTTACCGGCGTAACCAGCCCGCTATAGCTTACCAACGTCGCCTTGCCGGTCCTGGGATCGATGACCGAGGTGTCGAAGATGGGATCCTCGGTGGCGTTGAAGAACGAAGCCGAACGGGTGATGACAGGCTTGGGTCCATCCATCGCCACCGTCGCCAGGGTGCCGTTCGAGCACAGCGCCGAGAAACCGTTCACGGTGTTGGTCAACAGGGTGGCGCAGCCGGGAAGTTCGATCTTGGAATCGAAGCTGCGCTTTTCCAGGTCCACCACATTGACCGAGGAAGACGGCTGCATATTGTAGATGAGCGCGTGTCTGCCGTCAGCGGTGATCGCCAGGTTGTGGGTGCGGTTGCCGATCAGCATGCGGCCGGGAATGGCGATCTCCGATGTCAGCTTCAGCGTGCTGACGTCATAGGCCAGCAGCATATCCTGGCGGGTGCCGCGGTCCACCTTCGACCACAGGGTCTGGGCGACATAGAAATTCTTGCCCAGCGGATCAAAGGCGAAGCTGTCCTGGCCATACATGTTGACCATGCCCTTCATCTTGCCGGTATCACCGTCGAAGATGCGGGTGCCGTCCTGGCCGTTGCCCCGGTTGACGAACACCCAGTGCGGCTGCACCGGCCCCAGGGTGGTCACGCTGGGGACTTCGGCCTGGGGAATCGTCACCGCCCCGGTGGGGGAGGCGTTCTTGAGAGGCGAAGCAATGCCATTGGTCTGGGCGGATGCCAGCTGTGAAGCCATGCCGGGCACCAGCGCCAATGCGGCCATCGCCATGACCCGGATTTTTACGGACGTCTGCATGGTCTCAACCCCCAACCGGCTTTTGGCCCTTCCCCCAGCTTTGGCCGTGGCGGGCGGGGAGTCAACGCGAAAAAGAACCAACCGGTTACTTGACCGCCTGTTTCGCGGGCGGACTGCCTTTTCCTTTCGCAGTCACGACTTGCGGAGGTCCAAAAGCGCCGCCTGCATCATCGCCCGGGCATAGCCGACATTATAGACCCAGCCGGTATAGCCGCCATTCTTCTGGCCCTTGTCGGCCTCCATGCTGCGGGGATGCTCGGGCATGATCAGGCGGGTGTACTTGTTCTTGATCAGCTCCTTCATCACCGCGAACATGTCGTCGTCGCCCTCGTCGTTCCAGACTTCGACATATTTCTCATTGGGCCTGGTCAGCTTCACGTTGCGGAAATGGCAATGGTTGATGCGGTCGCGGCTGGCGAAATAGCGCGCCACTTCCACCGGATCCTCGCCCAGTTCGCGGGTGACGCCGCAGTCAAAGGTCAGGCCGTTGGACGGCGAGTTCACCGTCTCGATCAGGCGCTTCCAGTCCTTGAGGGTATGCAGCACCTGGCCGTTGCCGCGGCTGATATGCGGCGGCGGATCGTTGGGATGCACGCACAGACGTACGCCAGCCTTTTCGGCCACCGGCACCAGTTCCTTCAGGAAGTGGGTGAGATTCTCCCACACTTTCTCGTAAGAGACGGCACCTTCCGACGGGATCGGTGGCAGGTTGCGCATCCGCTCATAGTCAAAGGTGAGCAGGCCCGAGCCGCCGCGGCCGGTGAATTCTTCCTTGTAGCCTTCGTTGGCGCGGTGCGGGAAGAAGTCATACTCCACCACCGGCAGTCCGACTTTGCCGGCGGCGACGATGGAATCCTTCAGCTTGTTGATCATTTCGTCGCGGCCCGGCAGGCCGTGCACGACTTTGAGGAATTCCGGCTCCATGGTGCCGTTCTTGAACCAGGGCACCATCACGATGCCCAGCTTCAGGCCTTGCGCCGCCAGAATGTCCTGGCGCTTCTTGAACCAGTCCACCGTCCAGGGCGGCGGCGGCATGTCGGGCATGTCCACGATGTTGACGCCGATCTGCTTGACCTTCTTCAATTCCGACTCGGTGGGATCGGACGAGACATACATGGTCAGCTTGGGGGTGTCGGGTCCTTCCTGCGGCATGCCTGCGACATGGGCGCCGCCATTCCCCACCGCCCAGCTGGGCGTCGCGCCGGCCAGCATTGCGGCGCCGGAGGTGGCCAGCATGTTGCGGCGTGAAAGATTGGTCTTGGTGTCGGACATGCGCTTTCCCCTGTGATCGGTCTTTTTCTACGACCGTTATGGAGGCGAGCCTAAGCGCAACCGGGCGGGTGCTGCAAACGCTTCTAATTTCGGCGCTGCAACACACGCGCGGCCAGCGCAATCATTGCCGCGCCCAGCAAGGTTGAAACGCCCAACGCATAAAGACCCGAACCCGTGCCGAAACGGTTGTCGGCCCATAGCCGATAGGCCGGCGACACCGACCCGGCCAGCGCCCCCATCACATTGACCAGCGCCAGGCCCGGCGCCGCCGCAGCTCCGCGCAGATAGGCGGTGGGCAATGTCCAGAACAGCGGCTGCACCGCGATGAAGCCCGCAACCGCGACACACAGCGCCGCCAACGCGGCCAGCGGCACCGGCGCTAGGGCAGACGACAGCGACACGCCAGCGGCGCAGGCCAGCATAGTGACGCTGGCGACAAGCCGGCGCCGGCCGATCCGTTCGGCGAAGCGCGGAACATAGTAAGACGCCAGCAGCGCGCAGGCCCAGGGCACTGCCGTCACCAGCCCAACGATGAACCCGACATTGCGGCCCAGGAGGCGCCCTACTTGCGGCGGCAGGTAATAGACCACGCCATAGACGCACATCTGGATCAGAAAATAGATCAGGCCGAGATAGACCACCCGCCAGTTGAGCAGGCCCTGCAGCAACGACGTGACGCCGTGCGCACTGTGATGGCGGTCTTCAGCGGCGATGGTCTCACTCAGCGCCGTGCGTTCCTCAGGCTCCAGCCAGGAAGCGGTAGCGGGACTGTCGGCCAACTTGAAATAAACCAGCACGCCGACAGCCGACGCCATCAGGCCTTCCACCAGGAACATCCATTGCCAACCATGCAGGCCGCCCATGCCGTCGGCATCCAGCAGGATGCCCGACAGCGGTCCGCCGAACACAAAACTGAGCGGCGCACCGAAATAGAAAATCCCCATGACGCGGGCGCGGCGGGCATCGGGAAACCAGCGTGACAGGAAATAGACCGCGCCGGGAAAGAAACCGGCCTCGGCAATGCCCAGCAGCACCCGCATCACATAAAAACCCGTTGCGCTGGTGACGAACATCATGCCCGCCGACACCAGGCCCCAGGTGATCATGATCCGGCTGAGCCACAGCCGCGCCCCGAACCGGTGCAACAGGATGTTGCTGGGAATCTCGATGCTGGCATAAGCGATGGAGAAGATACCCACGCCAAACGCATAGGCAGCTTCGCTGATGCCGGTGGAGGCCTGAAAGGCGTTCTTGGCGAAACCCAGATTGGCGCGGTCCAGATAGGCCAGCACATACATCAGCAGCAGCCATGGCAACAGATGGCGCATCGCCTTGCCGCAGGCGCGATCGGCGGCGGCGCTGATCATCCGATTTTCAGCTTCTCAAGATCATCGAGAGTCATGGCCAAGCCAAAGCCCGGATCGCCGCTCGGCACCAGCACGCCGTCCTTGGGTACCGCCATGCCGGGAAACGGCGTGACTTCTTCCAGCGGCACGCCGGGCGGCGAACCCAGGAAGAACTCGCCCCAGGGAATATTGGGCATGGCGAAACAGACATGCTGGCCGAAGGGTGAGTTCATGGCCGCATGCGGCATCACCGGAATGCCGGCCGCTTCCGCCAGGTGGCATATCTTGACGGTGGCGGTGACACCGCCGACCCAGGCCAAATCGGGCTGGAAGATGTCGACGCTGTGGCGCGACGCCGCCTGCATGAAGGGCATCGCCGTGTACCAATGCTCGCCGGTCGCCAAAGTCTGCCATGGCAGGCGCTGGCGCAGATTGGTCCAGCCATCCATGTCCTCGGGCAACAAACAGTCCTCGATCCATTTCAGGTCATAGGGGCGCAGCCGTTCGGCCAGCCGCACCGTGAAATCGGTGTCGAAGGCCATCCAGCAATCCAGCATCAGCTCCTTCTTGGGACCGATCAGTTCGCGGGTGCGCGCCACCAGTTCTTCGTTGCCGTCCAGCGCGTCACGCCCATCGGCGGGCCCATAGGGACAAGGCAGCTTGGTGGCGTTGAAGCCCAGTTCCATGTTCCAGTCGGTGTCGCCGCCGGTGACGTAGCAAGTCTGCTTCTCGCGCGCCGGCCCGCCCAGCAATTCATAGACGGGGCGCCTGAGAATTTTTCCTTTCAGATCCCACAGCGCGAAATCGATGGCGCTGATGGCATAGCTGGCCAGGCCAGATGCGCCATAGGGCGAAGCCGCCCGTACCAGCATGTCCCACAGATTTTCCGTGGCCATGCAGTTCTCGGTCACCAGCAGGGGGCCGAGATGTTTATTGATCAGCGAGACCACCGGATTGCCGTAACGCGAGGCGCCGAAGCCCCAGCTGCCATCTTCCGCCGTGACGATGACGCCGACCGACGGCAGGTTCGGCCGCCAGGTGGTACGCAGCTTCTTGAAGCGGGCAAAACGCGACATCGGCCCCGCCACTTCAGCATGCGATGTCCAGGCGGGCCGGCGCGGTTTGGTCTTGACCTCCCCGCCCGTCAGGTCGCTTTTGATGAGAAAGGCTTTGACGCTTTTTATCTTCATCAGGCGGCCTTCAATACGGCGCGGCGGCGCAGCATTGCCGCCGCCGCGAATGCCGCGCCCATCACTCTGATGGAATTTTTCATGATTGCCTGCCCCGCCCTTCGCGCACTTTAGGAGTGGGGTGTGGTGTTGACAAGCGAAGGCCCGGGGAGCGCAAATGCAAAAAACAACAATGCAGGGGGACGTCATGCGGCAGTTTCTGGCAGCGATCGCATTTTGCGCCTTGGCCCTTCCGGCTCAGGCCCAGGACCACAGCAAGGTCCTGATCGACACCGCCACCAATCTGGCCACCGCCAACTGGAAAATCAGTTCGGCAGATTGGGGCGACAAGAAGGGCCCGGCCTGGAGCGTGCAGCTTCGGACGTTGCACGGCGGTCGTCAGGAAGGCGTGCAAGTCATCGAGGTCGACAATGGCGCGATGACATTCACCATCGTGCCCACGCGCGGCTTCGAACTGTGGAAAGCCAAGGTCGGCGATTTGCGGCTGGGCTGGGATTCGCCGGTGAAGGAAATCATCCATCCCTCTTACATCCGGCTGAACGACAATGAAGGCCGTGGCTGGGTCGCCGGTTTCGGCGGGCTGATGGTGCGCGGCGGGCTCGTGTCTTTCGGCAACCCGGTGCAGGACGGCGACCAGACGCTGACCCTGCATGGCCATGTCGATTACATTCCGGCCAGTTATGTCAGCGTGCGCTATGAAGCCGGCAAGCTGATCTTCCGCGGTGTGGTCAATGATTTTTCCACCTTCGGGGCGCAGCTGCAGCTGACCTCGGATATCTCCACCGTGATCGGCAAGCCTGAAGTGGTGTTCGATGATGCCATCGCCAATCTGTCCGATGCGCCGCAGGACATGCAGCTGCTCTATCACACCAATTTCGGCACGCCCTTGCTGGGCGCGGGCGCGGAGTTCATCGCCCCGGTCAAGAAAGTGCAGCCGATCAATGCCGCCTCTGCCGCCGGCAACCTGGTGGGATGGAACCGCTACACCGGACCGCATGCAGCGCCTTATGCCGCACAGGTGTTCAACATGTCGCTGCATGCCGACGGTACGGGCATGACCAAGGCGATGCTGAAATCACCGGACGGCGGCCGCGCCGTGCTGATGAGCTTCGACACCAGGGGCCTGCCCTACATGTCGCTGTGGAAGAATGAAGTGACGCCTAAGGGCGGCTATGTCACCGGTCTTGAGCCGGGCACCGGCTTTCCCAATACGCGGCCTGAGGAACGCGCCGCCGGGCGCGTGCCCAACCTGAAAGGCGGTGAAGTCTGGCGCACCCATCTGGCCATCGCCGGCCTGACCAGCAAAAGCGAAGTCGATTCCACCGCGGCCGCCATTCAAAAGCTGGCGGTGGCGCCGCCCGTCATCGACAAGACCACGACCGGCCCTTAAGGCGCCGGCTTTGGCTTGGCGGCGGGCACGTCGAACTTGCCCAGGGTGCAGGACTGGCCGGAAATGATCACCGTGAAGCTCTGCTCGAATTCGCAGATCTCGCCGGTGCCCGGCACGTTCCACACCAGGCCCTCATGGCGCAAATCGGTGCAAATGCCCTGCAGGTGATTCACCAGCGTGCGGCCATCGCGCAGCTTGATGCTCAGCAGCTTGCCGTCATCGGAATGAGTGCTGACGATGTCGCGATTCTGGATGCAGATGCCTCTGGCCATCGCGGGCGCGGCGATCACAACAGCAGCCAGAACCAAAGTCGTCATCAGAGTTTTCATGGAACCTCCAAAGCGTCCCTTACGGGGATTGTCCGTCAATCCCCGTCCTATGACAAGTGTCATAGTTCTGGTTCCGGCTGGGAAAAGCCGCCTGGAATCGCTAAAACAGGATCATGGCTGAGACATTGCAATCCCAAACTGCCGCCATCTGGGCCAAGGCCCTTGGCGTAAAATCGGTGGCGCCGGACGACAATTTCTTCGCCCTGGGCGGTCATTCCCTGCTGGGCGTGAAACTGCTGGCGGAAATTCAGGCCAGGACCGGCATCGAAGAAGAATTGCGGCTGAGCGACCTGCTGGAGTTTCCCACCCTTGGCGAATTCACCGCCCATCTGGAAAGCCTGGCGGCGCCCAGCGAAGAATCCGGCA
>JBBQBL010000110.1:0-8077 GCA_038317805.1 Micropepsales bacterium | reverse complement strand
GACGACGACCGCAAGAAGATCGGGTTGTTCTGCAACCTGGCGGCGGAGCGGGTGATCCCGGCCATGGACCTGGACACCATCTATCGCGTGCCGCTGGCCTATCACGAGGTCGGGCTGGACACGCAGGTGCTGAAAGTGTTCGGCATCGAGAATGCGCCCGAGCCCGACCTGACGCGCTGGCAGGACGTTGTGCAGCGGGTGAAGAATCCCGAAGGCGAAGTGCGCATCGCCGTGGTCGGCAAGTACATGCAGGTCAAGGACAGCTACAAGTCCCTGTCCGAGGCGCTGACCCATGGCGGGCTGGCCAACAATGTGAAGGTGCATCTGGACTGGATCGACAGCGAAGTGTTCGAGCGCGACGACGCCGCCGCCTTCCTGGAAGAAGTGGACGGGATTTTGGTGCCGGGCGGTTTTGGCGAACGCGGCACCGAAGGCAAGATCGGCGCGGTGCGCTTTGCCCGCGAACGCAAGGTGCCGTTCTTCGGTATCTGTTACGGTTTGCACATGGCGGTGATTGAAGCGGCGCGCGACCTGGCGGGGCTGGAAGGCGCCGGCACCACCGAGATCGGCCATCCCAAGCATCCCGTCATTGGTTTGATGACTGAATGGGTCAAGGGCAACCAGGTGGAAAGCCGCGCCGCCGATGGCGACATGGGCGGCACCATGCGGCTGGGCGCATATCCGGCGACATTGACGCCGGGATCGAAGGTCGCCGAAGTCTATGGCACCACCGAAATCAGCGAGCGCCATCGCCACCGCTATGAAGTGAACACCAATTACGCCAAGCAGCTTTCCCAGCACGGCATGGAAGTGTCGGGCTGGTCGCCGGATGGGCGGCTGCCCGAGATCATGGAGATCCCGGACCATCCCTGGTTCATCGGGGTGCAATTCCATCCCGAACTGAAGTCGCGGCCGCTGGAGCCGCATCCGCTGTTCACGTCGTTCATCGCGGCGGCGGTGCGCAAGAGCCGGTTGGTTTAAGTGGTTCGGCCAAGTCATTGGCTTCACGACCGAGAAAATTTCTATAAATACTTGTCCCCAGAGGCCGCTATTGCGGTGCTGGATAACCAGTCGTTTCGCTGGTCGTCACCGACAGAATTCAATGATCCATTCGATATTGGATTCGATCTTCACGTAGACTACGACCCGTCAACGATTGTGAATGAAATTGTTGACGCGCAATGGGCTGTTTATCAGGGACGTCAGGCTGCAAGTAGCGCCACGAAGCTTGGGCGATTCTTGATGGCCCTGAGATCAAGAAATTTGCCCATCTCGAGATCGGAGTTTGATGAGCGATTGATGCCCGGTGCTCAAGAATCGCTCTCGCGCCTCGATAGCACGCTTCCGGATATGCACATCCAAATCAAAAATTTGCTGAGCGCTCTCAAGGTGCTTTGTTTGGCGGAGGATCCCGACAATATCCTAATGTGGTCGCACTACTGCCTAAACCATACTGGGGTTGTACTCGAGCTTCGCTGCATAGCTGCTCTTGATAGTATCTGGGGTGGCGCAAAGTTAGTCAGTTACTCTGATCGTATGCCGCGACTCTTAAATCACGCGGAATTGGTTGCCTATCTGGCAGGCAAGTTTCCGTTGGAAGATAAATTGCATTTGGACAGAATCGTGATGTCAAAGGCCTTGAGTTGGGCATACGAAAAAGAGTGGCGCATTTCGCATTTTGGTATGCCGCCTGAGTAGAAATTCACCGATCTTAAATTCTCGCCGTATGAAATTTCTGGTATTTATATCGGGTGCAAAGCTGCGTTCGACTTTCGCCAGAAGGTGATAGAATTGCGTAACCAAAGGTATCCTCACGCTAAACTGTATCAAGCAGGGAAGGCGAAGCGCGAATTTAAGATCGAGTTTGAAAAATTATAAAGAAGCACCGTCGCGTTTAATTTTGCGCTAGATATGCCGCAATGATGTCCTTCGGCACGATGTGATAGCCATTTCTGGGTTTGTTTGTTGACACTTCTCCGGTCTTGGTAAGCACCACGCGCAAGCCATTGATATTTTCCAGCGCGATGCAGTCGTCGATGTTGTGCAGATCGTCTTTGTGCGGCAGCTCGTAGCCGCTGGTGAAGTATTGCTCCAGCGCGCGCTTCTTGGCGCCTTCCGGCGTGGCGGCGACATAGAATCCGTTGGCATGCAGTTCGGTGAAGCTGTCGTCATATGCGCCTAGGTTCACGAAGAAGAGTTTTTCCGGCTGCGACGCGGGCGCCTCCGACAGCGTGACGCGGTGTCCGTCGACCACGTCCAGCTCCAGCCAGCTGTCCAGGTGCAGGCCCACCGGGTTGCCGAACCATTTTTCCAGCAATTGGGGATAGGTGTCCTCGATCCGCGATCCGGTGGCAAACACCACGTCATGCAGTTCGGTATTGGCCTTGGGCGCGCGGCCGCCCAGGTAAACCGCGAAGAGTTTCATAAGTCCCCCATCTGTCGCAGCTCGGGTTTGCGAAATGCAAACCCCTCGCTGCGCCATCTTCCCCCGCAAAAGGCGCTTTCGCGCTGCGGGGGAAGGGTCATGCCTGTTTATACCCGTTAACAGGTCCTTAACTGCAACCCCCGAAACGCTAGGGAATAAGTAAGACGCGTCCTACTAGGATCGGGCATGGGCCGTTTCGTACCGCTTTTCCTGACGCGCGCTGCCGCCATTGGGCTGGCCGGCCTGTTGCTGCTTGCGATCACGGGCCATGCCCATGCCGCCGGCGACGGCAATTACGGCCTCAAGCGTTTCCCGGGCGACAATTACGACACCGTGCCCCCGCCCAACAATTCGCTGACGGCGCCGAGTTTCGCGCCGGTGCCCGGTTCAAGCGCGGCGCCCAATGGCTATTACAGCACCTTGAACAGTAGCCCCGCCGCCGTGACCGTGACGCCGCCGCCCGCTTACGCCCCGCAGCCCGTGCAAGCGCCACAGGCCTATGCGCCGGCACCCAGCTACCAGCCCGCACCGGCGTCCACCGAACCTTATGGTTACAGGCCCGCGCAGGGCGCGCCCGCTCCGCTGGCGCAAGGCTATGGTTATGCGCCGCAGCCGGGTGCTGCGACGGCCGCGCCGGTGCCTGAAGCCTATGGCTACAAGCCGGTGATGCCGTCCGCGCCGTCCTATCCGTCGCCGCGCCTGGCCTCCGCCTCGCCGATGCGCGGCGATCCTTACGCCTATTACCAGCAGGAAACGGCGGGCCGCACCGACAATGCCGATTATGTGCTGGGTCCGGGCGACAAGATGCGCCTGATCGTGTTCGGGGAAACCGACCTGTCGGGCGACTTCACGATTGATGGCTCGGGCTTTGTACGCCTGCCGCTGATCGGGCAGGTGCGCGCCGCCGGTTATACCAGCCAGCAGCTGGAAGCGGCCATCGGCGGTTCGCTGGCGCAGGGCTATCTGAAACAGCCGCGCGTCTCGGTGGAGGTTTCCACCTACCGGCCCTTCTACATCATCGGCGCGGTCAACCGTCCCGGCCAGTATCCGTACGTCGATCACATGAATGCGATGAACGCCATCGCCCTGGCGGGCGGCTTCACGCCCACCGCGGTGGAGAGCGTGGTCTTCATCCGCCGCGAAGGCAGCAACACCGAACAGGAAGTGCCGGTGGACCGCACCACCACCATCCGCCCGGGCGACGTGGTCAAGGTGCACAACACCTTCTTCTCCGATGTGGTGAGCTTCATGGCGCCCTTCTCGGGCGTGGCGGCCTCGGCGGCCACCGCTGCGGTCATCAACTAGGCCGGTTTGCCGATCTTCCCGCCGTTTAGTACAAGGGCGGCATGAACCCCCATCCTGCCGTCGCACCCAATTCCGTCGTTACGCTGGGCAATGTCGAGATCGGCAACGCCAAGAAGCTCACCATCATTGCCGGGCCCTGCCAGCTCGAGAGCCGCGCCCATGCCTTCGACATGGCCGGCGCGCTGAAGGAAGCCTGCGGCAAGCTGGGGGTGGGGCTGGTCTACAAGACCAGCTTCGACAAGGCCAACCGCACCAGCGCCAGCACGGCGCGCGGCATCGGGCTTGAGAATGCGTTGCCGATCTTTGCAGACATCAGGAAGAACTTCGGACTGCCGGTTCTGACCGATGTGCATGAGCGCGACCAGTGCGCCGCGGTGGCGCAGGCGGTGGACGTGCTGCAGATCCCGGCCTTCCTGTCGCGCCAGACCGACCTGCTGGTGGCGGCCGCCCATACCGGCAAGTGCGTCAACGTGAAGAAGGGCCAGTTCCTGTCGCCCTGGGACATGAAGAATGTGATCGCCAAGATCACCGGCGCCGGCAATCCCAATGTGCTGGTGACCGAGCGCGGCGTGTCCTTTGGTTACAACACGCTGGTGTCGGACATGCGCGCCTTGCCGATCATGGCGGGGTTCGGTGCACCCGTGGTGTTCGACGCCACCCATTCGGTGCAGCAGCCGGGCGGGCAGGGCGACAAGTCGGGCGGCGACCGCACCATGGTGCCGTACCTGGCCCGCGCCGCGGTGGCGGCTGGTGTGGCCTGCGTCTTCATGGAAGTGCACCAGGATCCCGACCATGCGCCCAGCGACGGGCCCAACATGGTCAAGCTCAAGGACTTCCCGGCGCTGCTGGAGCAGCTCGTGGAAATTGATGCGGTCGTGAAGCGCGCCTAGCGCGCCGGCGGACGCATCGCGAAGTTCACCACGTCATTGTTGGGGCCCGTCTTGGGACCGGGCTTCTTCCAGCGCACGGTGCCTTTCAGGTCGGCCGGGTTGGCCGGCGCCTGGGACAGGCTGATGGTGAAAGCCTTGGCGTCCTTGGGCGCGATGCGCGGGACCTGCCATTCGGCGACATTGCCCTTCGCCTTCTCGTCCATGTGCACGCCCTTGTAGCCGTCGCCGGTCGTGGCGGTGACGGTGGCGCCGGCGGGTACCACGACATTGATGGTCACGCCCTGTGCGGTCAGGCCCTTGCCCGGCTCGCCATTGTTGGTGACGTTCAGCGCATAGGTGGTGCCGCTGGCCGGCGCCAGTTCGGCGCGCAGCTCGGGGCGGAAGCCCAGGTCGTTCTTCGCCCAGTCATAGATTTCCTTCAGCTGCGCTTCGGTCAGGCGCAAGGGATTGAAGTTGCCCATGCGCAGGCGCGAGCCCGGCCGCTGCTCCTCGAACTTGGGCATGGCGGTGGTGTGATTGTAGACCAGCTCTTTCATGGTCGCGAAGTCGGTGTTGCGGCCGCCAAAGGTGGCGCGCGGCATGTCGAAGGTGGCGCCATGGCACTGGGCGCAGCCCTGGCTGACATAGGCCTGCTGGCCGGCCGGCATGTCCGGCGTCAGCGGCACGCGCCAGGCGGCGGGTTCAGCCACCTTGGGCAGGCTGGCGAAATAGGCGGTAAGGCCGGCGATCTCCGCGTCGCTGATCTGTTGGGGGGTTCCGGCGGGCATCCCCCCCCCGGGCTTGCCCACTTCCTGCTGGACCTGCGCGGCGCACCCACCGCCCCCGGCCAGGTCGGGCCCCATTGCGCCCTCGCCATTCTTGCCGTGGCAATTCTTGCAGAACAGGTTGTTGCTTTCCCACAGCGACTTGGACGTCGCGATATCGGGCGTCTGCGCCAGGGCTGGCGAGGCCAGGAACGGCAGCAGAGCGATGACGGCGGCAAATGTCTTCATGGAAAATTTCTCCAATATGGTTTGGAAATCAGGCGTTCGCCGCCATCCAGGCATTCGCGATGCCGATGATGGCAAGGATGACCAGAATGAGGGTGGGAAAGATGGTCAGCGCAAAGCCGGCGAAGCGTCCGCCCGGATTGGCGGGCTTGTACGTCACGGCATAGAGGATGCGGCCCACGCACCAGACCAGGCCCAGAATGCCGGGCACCCAGCCCTGAAAATAAAGTGCGGCCAGCCACAGCGCCGGGACGAAGAGCACGAACTGCTCCACCGTGTTGCCCTGGACGCGGACAGCGCATTCCAGATCGGGCGAGCCGGTCATGGCAGGCGGCTGGATGCCGACCCGCCTGCGGGTGCGGGCGACCAGGATGGCGGTCGCCAGTGTGACCAGAATGGCGGCAACCGTGGCGATGGCGGTCAAAAGGGTCGCCGGTGCGAAAAGCGTCATGAATTTTCCCCGAAATAGGCGTCCGGCTTGAAGCAGCCGGGCCACGCCTCTAGAACCCCAATCCAGCATAGGGAGTTCCCGCCATGACCGCCATCCTCGATATCGCCGGCCGCGAAATCCTCGACTCCAGAGGCAATCCCACTGTTGAAGTGGATGTGCGGCTGGAAGACGGCAGCATCGGCCGGGCGGCGGTGCCGTCGGGCGCCTCCACGGGTGCGCATGAGGCGGTCGAGCTGCGCGATGGTGGCAAGCGCTATGGCGGCAAGGGCGTGGAAAAAGCGGTCGCCGCGGTGAATGGTGAAATCTTCGACACCTTGGCCGGGCTCGATGCCGAGGATCAGGTCAAGATCGACCGCGCCATGATCCAGCTGGACGGCACACCCAACAAGGCGCGGCTGGGCGCCAACGCCATCCTGGGCGTGTCGCTTGCGGTGGCCAAGGCGGCGGCCAATGCCGCCAACCTGCCGCTCTATCGCTATGTCGGCGGCGCCAAGGCCAACACATTGCCGGTGCCGATGATGAACATCATCAATGGCGGCGTGCATGCCGACAATCCGATCGACTTCCAGGAATTCATGATCATGCCGGTGGGCGCACCCACCTTCCGCGAGGCGCTGCGCTGCGGGGCCGAGATTTTCCACACCCTGAAGAAGGCGCTGAGCGAGGCCGGCCACAATACCAATGTCGGGGACGAGGGCGGTTTCGCGCCCAACCTGAAATCACCGGATGAGGCGCTGACCTTCGTGTCCAAGGCCGTGGAGAAGGCCGGCTACAAGCTGGGCGAGGACGTGTTCTTTGCGCTGGACCCGGCATCGACCGAGTTCTTCAAGGACGACAAGTATGTGCTGGAAGGTGAGGGCAAGACCCTGTCGCCCGACGAAATGGTCAAGGTCTATGCCGATCTGTGCAAGCGCTATCCCATCGTCTCCATCGAGGACGGCATGGCCGAGGATGACTGGGCCGGCTGGAAGGCGCTGACCGGCGCGGTGGGCAAGACCGTGAACCTGGTGGGCGATGATCTGTTCGTCACCAATGTGAAGCGCCTCAAGCAGGGCATCGACACCCAGACCGCCAACGCCATCCTGATCAAGGTCAATCAGATCGGTTCACTGACCGAGACCCTGGAGACCGTCGATATGGCGCACCGCGCCGCCTACAAGGCGGTGATGAGCCATCGTTCGGGCGAGACCGAAGACAGCACCATCGCCGACCTGGCAGTGGCAACCAACTGCGGGCAGATCAAGACAGGTTCGCTGGCGCGTTCGGATCGCCTCGCCAAGTACAACCAGCTGCTGCGCATCGAAGAACAGCTGGGCGACACGGCGTTTTACGCCGGACGCACGATCCTGCGCGCTTAGGCTCGGTCGAGGTCGGATGGCAGCGGCGGTATCGGCCGCTGATCCGGCACTGCCGGTTTGCCGCAAGCGCCTGCTTGATGGCAGCGTTCCAGTATTCCACGGCCTTTCAACTGGCTCACCAGCGCCTGGATCACGGGCGTCGGACGGCTGACGGCAAAGATCGCAGCGCCCGCCACGAAGGCCGTCAGGAACCACAGGATGGTGATGATCGCCCGCATGGACACACCATAGCCCATCCGGGCCCAAGTCTTAAGAAGCGTCGGCCTAAGTTCCTTGAATCCTTAACTGAATCCTTCTTGACGCGGCGAATCAGTGTGTGATTCGTTGGGGGAATGCGAATCAAGCGTTCCGTCAGCCGATTTTTCCTCGCCCTTATCTTTCCCGCGGTCTCTTTGGCCGTGGTGAGCTATTTCGGCGCCTATGCGATCTGGGGCAATCGCGGCATCCTTTCGTTGGAAGATACCCAGGCGCAGCTTGGCATCCAGCAGCAGCAACTCGCCGAACTTCAGGCCAGCCGCGCCCGGCTGGAGCATCGCATCGCCCTGATGGAAAAAGACGGCGGAGACGCCGACCTGGTCGAAGAGCTTGCCCGCACCCAGTTGATGGACGGCGGACCCAACCAGGTCGCGCTGCCGCGGGGGGGGGGCGGGGGCCGCGCG
>JBBQBL010000109.1:0-8137 GCA_038317805.1 Micropepsales bacterium | reverse complement strand
TCAGGCCCCCGCGTCTGATCAAGCAGGTAGCGGCCCAGCGTGGCAGCCACCACCTCCGGCAGATGCTCATGCTCGGCGATGGCGGCGACCTCCTCCTGGGTCAGGCCGCAAAGGGCTATGCAATCGTCCAGTGAAATCATGGAAGCAGGCTATTCAGAGGCAGCCGCGGCGCGTTGATCCGGCTCAATTCCCCGGCCTTATTTGCGCAAGCTGATGATATAGGCGGACAATTGGCGGATTTCGGTGTCGCTCAACAGGATGTTGGGCATTCTGGGATGCGACGTGCTCAGCCAGACCGTGACAGAGGTTTCGGTTGCCCCATGGCGTTTTGCAATCCAGGGAAAAGTCGGCGCCGGAGTCAAAGCCGGCGCGGACTTTCCGGCGTCCACGACATGGCAATTCGTGCACAATGCGTGGGCCAGCCGGCGCCCCGCGCTGACGTCGGACACCGGAGCGCCGGCGCGCGCCGGGGTTTGGGCCGCCGCCGCGGTTCCCATACCCATCAGGATGATCGCCGCGGCAACCAAGCCTGAAACCAACGAGGTCATGCTGCGTCTCCAGTTGCACCTGTCTCGCATAAGATTGCCGATTTCGGCACAGCACTTTGATCTGCCTCAAAGCCGCGCGGCCCAGTACGGCTCAAGTTTTCAACATGTTTCAAGGTGCAACCGTGGCAAGTCATGTTCCGAGCGATTTTGGCGAGCAGCTGGCGCGCCTGTCTCCCGGCCTGACGATCGTCGTCCCGAACGACCTCCTGCTGACCTGGTTTCCTTCCGGTCATCCCGATCAGACGCCAGACGAAGCCTGCAAATCCGCGGCCCAGGCATTTGCATCAAGCTTCGGCTGCGTCTTCCATTATTTTCCTATCGGCGGGGACTGTGAACAGGGCGACGGGCGATTTCACAAAGCCAAAGCGGCAGCAGACAAGCCGCGAGCAATGAACCGGCAGTCCTGAATTTCGTAATGTCAGAAGAACGTGCATCAAACATATTTTGGAGCTGCTCGATGACCAGACACTACCCGCTCATATTGGCCATATTGCTGGGCCCAACGATCCTGGCCCCTGCGGCGAACGCCCAGGATGCAGCGGCCGGCCAACGCCTCGCCAGGCGCTGGTGCAGCGCCTGCCACGAAATCGGGAGAGCGCCGGTTCATAATGATGTGAGCCCATCCTTCGCGGCCATCGCGCGCATGTCCAGCACCACGGCGATGTCGCTGAACGCATTCGTCAGCACCCCGCATCAAAGGATGCCCGATTACAGCCTGACGCGGCAGGAAATAAAGGATGTCTCAGCCTATATCCTCAGCCTGAAACAGGAAGGCAAAAGCCCGGCATCGCCCGGCACGAACAACTGACCCCACCGCAAAACCACGCTCGACCTAGTGTGCGAGCGGGTTGGGCCGCAGCTGGAAATGCACGACCTTGCTGGTCGTCCCCTTGCCGCCTTCGATATGGTGCGGTGTCCTTGTGGCATAGGTGGACCACAGGCCCTTGCCCTTCCATCCCGTGGCCGGATCGTCAACACGCCCGTCCAGGCCCTTGGCGTAAAAGCCCATGGGATAGGGAACACGCAACGTGACGAACTTGCCGTTCACCAGCGCCAGCAGCGCCTCGGAAGCATTGCCCGTCGCGATCGGCGTGTTGGCGCCCAGGCCGAAGGTATTGAACTGGTCCACCCAGGCGTAATAGCTGGCCTCGGCACTGCCGGGGCTGCTGACATTGCGGAATTGCGGACCCGGGAAGGGATAGAGGCTCCATCCTTCCGGACAATGGTTGCCCGTCGCCTTGGGCCCGTTGAGCGGCCCCTTGCATTTGCGGCGGTCAAAGCTGGCGAATTGACCGCTGGCCAGCGGCATCCACACAACACCATTGCGGTCGATGTCCATCCCGCGCGGTGAGAAGCCATGCATCGGCGCCTTGGGATCATCCATGGGCACGTAATAGACTTCCGCCAGCGCCGTGGCGGGCGGGTTGCTTCCGGGCATCAGGCGAACCACGCCGCCGGGATAGCCGATGGTCGAACCCCACACCGAACCATCCACCGGGTTGACCGCGACGCCGTAATATCCCGCACGAATGCGCATATCCTTTGACGGGTCCCCCGGAGCGCCGGGCTCAGTATATGCATCCCGCTTGCCGTTGCCATTGGTGTCCAGCACCAGTGCGGTCCAGCCTTGCGACTTCTGTTCGTCGCCAGTCTTGAGGAACAGGTTGGTGTTCAGCCAGCCCACCACATCTCCCCCGCCGCTAGTCCACAGCGTGTTGTCCTTGTCGGCGGCAAATTGCAGGTGATGGGTGCTGTAGCAGGTATCGATGGTGGTGTATTTCCTGCTCGCGGGATCGTAAAGCGCCAGTTGACGCCCCGCGGTTTGCGTCGGAAACAGCCTGGCAGAAGGGTGTGCGGAGCCGGCCCTGCAGAAAGCCGGATTCTCCGGCGGCCGGATACGCGCGGTCAGCCAGACGCGCCCCTTGTCGTCGAACATGGGATTGTGAATGTTGCTCTGGCTGTCCCAGATTTTTTCATCGCCCCAATAGGGCGATGGCGCAAAAACATCATTGTCCTTGGTTGTGGGCGTGGCGGGATCGCGCACCAGCGCCTTCACCTGGCCCCTGGCGTTCCGCGCCGGATCGAGCGTGGGAATGAAATCCGAGCTTTCCTCCGGCGAGCCATAAAGTATTCCCCCGGCATTGACGCGCGGGTTGCGCTTGTCGGTGGATACTTCATCGTGGAGATAGGCTTTGGGCGTGTTCCAGTCCCACAAGGTCACCACGATGTTGCGCTCGACGCCTTGCGGCCGCGGCGGCTTGGCGAAGGGAAGCTCCCCGGCGGCGACACGGTCGGTCCAATCGCCAAACAGCGTCAGCGCGCGATGCGCATCCAGCCGGCTGATGGCGCTGGTCATGCTGGCGCCCGCCTGGCCGCTCTGGATGCGCCGTTCCCACGCATCCGTTGCCGAGGCAAACTTGCCCAGCGAAGGCGGAAGGGTGCGCGTGGACTTGTCGCCCAGCTGATGACAGGTGTAGCAGCCGTCCGTCTTCACGATATCGAGCCAGCGCCCCTGGCTTTTCATCGGATCGCCGGACGGAAATTCCGACTTGGCCGGAATCTTCAGCATCGCGTACCAGTAGAGCGCCGGATAATATTCAGCCGCCGCCTTTTCACTGGGCGCGTCCACGGCTTTCAGGGCCAGGGACTTGCCCGGCAGCGAATGGACCTTGGGCGAGTCCACCAGTCCATAGCCGCGCACCCAGACATCGTAGGTGGCGCGCGGCAGATCGGGTATGACAAAGCGGCCCTGATCGTCCGTGACGGCAATCTTGGCATATTTGGTGGGAAGTCCCGTGGTCTCCGCGATGACCCATACGCCTGCCTCGGGGCCATGCGAACCGGTGACAGTCCCACCGATATCGTCACCATCGATTGCGGATGCGACGTCCGCGGCGCCGAACGCGGAGGTCATGCGGGGAAATTGTCCGAGCGCCGCCGCCACGAGAAACGCGGCTGCCGCCCCGATCAAGACGTTTTTTGTCCTCATGGCCGTCGTCCCTCAGCATGAGCTTTCGTCCACGGTAGCACGCCCCGCACCCGGAGGCACGATCTTCGACCGGCCTCATCGCGGTTGCAAAAAGCTTTGCAACAGGCAATTTCATGCGAAGGCCCTGTTCGGGCTTCGGTTTTTCGGTCAAATTTTCCCAGGACGGGCTGGCGCCATGCCCGCCGGAACCGCATAAAGCCTCTCAGCGGCAAAAAGAAAAACACGCGATTAGATGGCCGACCTGGCGCCCCGAACAGTGAACAAGGTCATGTGGCGGCTGCTGCCGTTCCTGATGGCCTGCTATTTCGTGGCCTTCCTGGACCGCGTCAATGTCGGGTTTGCCCATCTTCAGATGAGCAAAGCCCTGGGCATGTCGGAGGCCGCGTTCGGCTTTGGCGCCGGGGTCTTCTTCATCGGTTACTTTCTGCTCGAGGTCCCGTCCAATATCGTGATGGAGCGCGTGGGCGCGCGCATCTGGATCGCCCGGATCATGCTTAGCTGGGGCCTGGTTTCGACCTCGTTCGGCTTCATTCCGCAGATATCGGCTTTCACCGGGCTGGGCGCGGATACCTGTTTCTATCTGCTGCGCTTCCTGCTGGGCCTGTGCGAGGCCGGTTTCTATCCCGGCGTGGTTTTTTACCTGACCCGATGGTTTCCCTCGGCCTATCGCGCCCGCATGATCGCCTTTTTCATGTTGGCCGTACCGGTATCGTCCGTCATCGGGGCGCCGCTTTCGGGCCTGTTGCTGAATGTCACCGGTTGGGGGATGGAGGGCTGGCAATGGATGTATATCCTGGAAGGGTTGCCATCCGTGCTGATGTCGCTGGCCACCTATTTCTACCTGACCGACCATCCCCGCGATGCCAGATGGCTCCGCAAAGACGAGATCGACTGGCTGATCGACAAGATCACGCAGGAGCAGATGCTCGTCGACAAGAGCGCGCATGCCGGTTTCCTGAAAATGATGTTCGATATCCGCATCCTGATGTGCTCTTTCGCGAACTTTTCGATGCAGGGGGCGACTTATTCCATCACCCTCTTCTTGCCGGCGCTGGTAACCCAGTTGGGCTACAGCAATACCCAGACCGGCTTCATCCTGGCCTTTCCGCCCTTCATCGGCGCGATCGGCATGGTCCTGTTCAGCCGGCATTCCGACCACACGGGGGAGCGCAAGTTTCATGTCGCGGCCGCGCTGTTGATGCTGGCCATTGGAATCGCGGGCGGCGCACTGCTTCATAACCCGGTCATCAGGCTGTTGTGTTTCACACTCGCAAATATTGGTTCGGTGTCCCTGGGGCCGATGCTTTACCCGATCCCGGCATCGTTCCTGTCCCGCGGGACGGTGGCGGCCGGGATCGCCGTCATCAGCTCGCTCGGGGCATTGGGCGGCTTTTTTGGGCCGTACCTGTTCGGCTATATGAAGAGTCAGACCGGGGCGGCCACCACAAGCCTGCTGCTGATGGCCACCCTGGCCCTGATGGGCGCGCTGGTCGCAGCGTCGCTGCGCGTCCGAAAAATGCCACCCGAAGTTGCGGCCCTATGATTTGCAACAACACATTGAGTACGGAGACAAAGCCTTGGTAGCCTCCACGACAGATACGCGCCCTGCGCTTCCTGATTTTTCCGCCATTCGCGGTCATATCGCCAGGCTGCCACGCGTCAATCTCATAGTGCGGCCGACGCCCCTGACCGAAGCCCCGAACCTGGCGCGCGCGCTCAATCACGGCAAGTCGGGCGGGCCGCGTATCTTTATCAAGCGCGATGATCTCACAAGCCTGGGCCTGGGCGGCAACAAGCTGCGCAACCTGGAATTCCGCCTCGCCCGGACCATGGCGGAAAACGCCGACACCGTGATCGTCGGCCTGGATCTGCAATCCAACTCCGCCCGTCAGACTGTCGCCGCCTGCAACAAGCTGGGACTGAAAACGGTTCTGGTGCTGGAGGGCAGCAAGCCCAACGTCATCCAGGGCAACTTGCTGATGGATTATCTTCTGGGCGCCGAAGTGCATTTTGCGCGTACCCGCGAAGAGCAGCGGCAGATGCTGGACATCCTGGCCGACCAGACGCGCAAGGCCGGCGGACGCCCGCACATTCTCAACGATAATCCCATGTTTGATGTCGCATCCGCGGCAGCCTATCTGGAAGCGACACTGGAAGTGCTGGAACAGCTGGGCGCGGAAGGGCTTTCGCCCACCTATTTTTACATGTCCTCCAGCGGCAAGGGCCAGGCCGGCATCATACTGGCGCAGCATCTGACGGGCCTGAACTTCCAGATACATGGCGTCACCGCTACCAACGAGTTTCACCTGCCCCCGCGCACCGCCGGCATCGCCAATGAAACGGCCCGCGCATTGGGGCTGGATCTGGTCATAACCGAAGACGAGATCGTCAATTTCACGGACTTTGTCGGTGAAGGTTACGGCGTACCTTCCGAGGCAGGGGTGGAAGCGGTCAAGCTGTTTGCCCGCACCGAAGGGGTCATCCTGGACCCTATCTATACCGGGAAAGCAGCGGCAGGCTTGGTAGCGCATGTCCGCGAGGGGCGGTTTGGGGCCGATGACGTGATCGTATTCGTCCACACCGGCGGCACGCCGGCGAATTTCACCTGGGCGGATCTGTGGGTGGACAACACCATGACAACAAAATCGAGCAGCACACGATGAGTGAAAGCCTGGACCTACCCATGAACATGGACACGAAGGCTGTTGGGGTTGTCGACTGCCATGCGCACATCTTCCCGCCGGCCGCCGGGGCGTCAGGGTTTCCCAGCGTGGAGCGCCACAGGATTCACCAGCAGCGGGCCATGCACATGCACGGCAACCAGCCCTATCGCCGGCTGCGGGACAACGCCATCGTGACCGAACGCATGCTGTGGGATGCAAACGACCCCTCACCCGCCGGCGCCAAGGATGTCTCATTTTCGGCCGGCCGGTTTGGACGCTTCCAGTGGGAGAAAGACGGCGAGAGCTATTACGTCCAATTTCTTCCGCCTTGGATGGAAGACTTGTCGATGAGCGCGGATCGGCTGGTCGCGATGATGGACCATGCCGGCATCGAGACAGCCGTCCTGCAGAACGACCATATCTACGGCAACCTTGGCGAATATTTTGCCGAGGCCATATCCCGGTATCCGCATCGCTTCATCGGTTTGGCTCAGGTCGAGGAAGCCTTCGCCTATCAGGATACGGAAATCGCGCGCCTGCATGACCAGATCGGCCGCCTGAAAATGCGCGGGCTGTACTTCACCACGACCGGACTGTTCCGCAGCGGCTACAAGCCCATGCATTCGGACAAGGCCTATGATCCGTTCTGGGCGGAAGTCGAAATGCTGGGCATTCCGGTCAGTTGGGTGCAGTCGGCGAAGTCACCCGTCGGCACATATGAGGATGAGCTCAGGCACCTGGAAACCATCATCGGAAAGTTTCCCAAAATTCGCCATGTGCTGGTTCACGGCCTGCCCACATCACTGTACAGCGATGAAAAAGGAAGGCTGACCTTCCCGCCCCTCGTCAAAACGCTTATGGCGGACACGCCCGTGATGGCCGAGATCCTGTATCCCATCGCGGTAGGCAGAAAGACGAAATATCCCTTTGCGGAAAGCCACACCCATATCCAGCAACTGATCGACACGTTCGGGGCGGATCGCTTCATGTGGGGCTCCGATGGTCCCAATGTCGAGCGGTACTGCACCTATGAGCAGTCCCTCTCTTATTTCCATTTCGGCAACCTGTCACCTGCTGACGCGCGCGGCATCCTGCGGGACAATGCTTTGGAGTTTTATCGGGCCCGTCCTTGATGGCCGACCCATGGCAATGGTTGCAGACAACGGAGCGTCAGGCCGCATCAAAGGCCGATGTCACAGATGACAAAAGCTTAGCTGGACAAGAAACCGGCACTTGGTTGAACTGCGCTAGATTTTATTGGTCCGAGTCGCATGGTTCGCCCCCTCATTGCCGTCGCCTGCTGCGCCGTCCTGCTGACTCCCGCATTCGCCCAGGACAAGCCGATCTCGGTCTATTTCAAGCCCACCCGCGACTTTCGCCTGAATGACGTCATCACCGCCGCCCTGACCCAGCCGCCTTTCATCCTGGCAACCAAGCCGGTCCCCGGCGCGCTAGTGGTTTCGATTCCCGGCCGGCTGGAGGTCGAGCATGGCCGCATCAGCGGCACCACATGGAGCTTCGACGTGGTTTTCACCCGCGACGGCGATGCGCGCGGCCAGAGCGTGCAGAGCCGCAACGAGTCCAAAATCAGCGACTGCACCGATCAACTGGTGGCAGACGTGAAATCCGCCGCCGGCATGGCGCCCTAGCGGGCGCCCCCCCGCAGCAAGCCGCCATCGCTCTTGGCGGGCTTGGCCCGCGCGTCGATCACCACACGCTTTTCGAACTTGCCGCCCACGGCGCCGCCCTGCTCGATCCGCAGATTTTTGTATTTGAGCATGGATGTCATCACGCCGCCCGTGCGCACAAAGATGCTGTCACAGATGATATTGGCATCGACCTTTCCGAACACGGTCAGGTTGCGGCAGAAAATCACGCCGTTGACGCGCCCGGTTTTCTCGATGGTGACGTTTTCGGCGAACACCAGGCCCTGGACC
>JBBQBL010000108.1:0-8229 GCA_038317805.1 Micropepsales bacterium | reverse complement strand
CCGTCCCAAGAGCCCGGTCAACAAGCGCTCCTATGGTCCGGGCCAGCACGGCCAGCGCCGCGCCAAGAAGCTGTCGGACTATGGCACCCAGCTGCAGGCCAAGCAGAAGCTCAAGGGCTATTACGGCAACATCACCGAGCGTCAGTTCCGCAAGTACTACACCGACGCCGCCCGCCGCCCCGGCGACACGGGCGAGAACATGATCGGCCTGCTGGAAACCCGCCTGGACACCGTCGTCTATCGCGCCAAGTTCGTGCCGACGCCCTTCGCCGCCCGCCAGCTGGTCAGCCATGGCCATGTGAAGGTGAACGGCCGCCGCGTCACCATCGCCTCGTATCATGTGACCGAAAAGGACACGATTGAGCTGGGCCCCAAGGCCCGCGAAATGGCGCTGGTTCTGGAAGCCTCCAAGAGCGCCGAGCGCGATACGCCCGACTTCCTGGAAGTCAGCGAAGCCAAGTCGGTGAAGCTGCTGCGCACCCCCAAGCTGGCGGACGTTCCGTACGCCGTGCAGATGGAACCGCATCTCATCGTGGAATTCTATTCGCGTTAATTGGCCCAAACGGGCATTTCGACCACACCTCCGGCCCAGACATGGTCCGGAGGTGTTGTTGTATCTGGGCTGTTTTGGTGCGGAATGGAACATTGCGCCCCTCGCCGCGTTAGCTGTCGCACGCCCAAAAAAGAGCACCGCTCTTAGGCGCACGCCCAAAAGGAGCCGCGCCATGAATTTTCATGCCCGCAATCTGTCCGTAACACTGATGGCCGCCGTAAGCGGCGTTGCACTGTCGGTCTGTCTCAGCCCCGCCTTCGCGCAGACCTATGACTCGCCGGAACGCAACCGGGTCAATGCCGATGGCATGCCCACGACCCATTCCACCCCAGCCGAAAAAGCCGATACCGCCCGCATCAATCGCCAGGTTGGCGCCGAAAATCGCGCCGTGGACGACCGCGTCAGTGGCGACAATGCCCGCTATCAGGCTGAGCAGAACAAGTATCAGGAGCAGGTGCAGGACAATCGCGCCAAGCAGGCTGAATATGAAGACAAGAACGCCCGCTACAACGAACTGCGCAGCCGGTATGCGGCCGAACGCGCCGCTTATCACCGCAGCCCCTGGAGCCGCGATGGCCGCTGGAGCGTCATGGACCGCGACGCCAACTTGATTGGTGGCCGGGTGCAGTTGATGAATGGCCGCCGCGTCGGCACCGTTACCGACACCAGCCGCGGCCGGGGCGGCAGCGTCACCGCCTTGCTGGTCCGCCTGGACAACAATCGCGTTGTTTGGATCGACGCATCGGACGTGCGTTACAACCGCGCCGACAGGGTGATCATGACCAACCTGGACCGCGGCGATCTGCGCCGCATGGCCGATCAGCGCCTCTGATCGACTCTATCGCCCAGAAACGACAAAGGCCTTTCGCAAGAAAGGCCTTTTCGTTTTCAGGTGCCGGCAACCGGCGGATCAGGCGGTTTCGAGCGTGACGCCATGCTGTTCCAGGAAAGGCACCAGCTCTTCCTGCTCGAACATTTCCTTGATGATGTCGCAGCCGCCCACGAACTCGCCCTTCACATACAGCTGGGGGATGGTCGGCCAGTTGGAATAGGTCTTGATGCCTTCCCGGATTTCGGGGTCTTCCAGCACGTTCACGGCTTTGAACTTGACGCCGATGTGGGACAGGATCTGCACGGTCACGGCCGAGAAGCCGCACTGCGGAAAGCCGGGGGTGCCCTTCATGAACAGCAGCACATCGTTGCTCTTCACTTCGTCGGCAATGCGGGCCTGAACATCAGACATCGGGAACTTCCTCACTAAGTCGGGTATGATCTAAGCATGGGGGAGATAGGGGTCAAGGCGGCCCCCGGAGCGTCCGCGCGAGCGGGAGCGACCGAATATAAAGACCCCCGTTTTCAAAGGGTTTTGATGCAACTTCCGGCCGCTTTAACAACTGCCATCGCGGCCCTGCTGGAAGGGGTGCCGCGCGCCGACATGATCGCGGCCGCGCAGCAGCAATCGGCCGGCTACCGCAAGGGCGCCACCTCCGGGGCCATTGTCACGCCGGCCCAGGCAGCTGCCTATGCCATTGCGCGGATGCCGGCCACCTATGCATCTTGCGCCGCGGTCTTCGCGCGGCTTGTGGAGGTGATGCCGGACTTTGTGCCCGCCAAACTGCTGGATGTGGGCGCCGGTACCGGTGCCGCGAGCTGGGCGGCGGTGATGCAATGGCCGGATATCGCGTCCGTCACCATGCTGGATCACAACCCCGCGTTGCGCAGCCTGGCGCGCAAGCTGGCCGATGGCGGACCGTTGGCGGCTGCGGACATTCTCTCCGGTGATCTTGGCGCGGACAAGCCGCAAGCCGATTTCATGGTCGCCAGCTATGTGCTGGCCGAGTTGCCGCAAGCTTCCGCGGCGGCAACCGCACGGCATTTGTGGGCCTCGGGCGCGCAGGTGCTGGCGTTGATCGAACCGGGCACGCCCGACGGCTTTGCCCGCATCCGCGCCGCGCGCGCGGCGCTGATCGAAGACGGCGCGCATGTGGCGGCGCCTTGCACCCACGACAATGCATGTCCGATGTCCGGAGACGATTGGTGCCATTTCAGTCAAAGACTGCCGCGCAGCCGCGACCATATGCTGCTGAAAGGCGCCAACGTGCCGTTCGAGGATGAGCGCTACAGCTATGTCGTGGTGACGCGGAAAAAGGTCAGTGATGGCGCGCGCGTCCTGGCGCCGCCGCTGGAAACCAAGCCGGGCTTGGCATTCAAACTGTGCGATGAAAATGGATTGCGTGCCGCATTTGTGGCGTCACGCGACAAGGAGGCGTATCGCCGGGTGCGCAAATTGGGCTGGGGTGATCTGTTCGACGGCTAGTCTTTGTCGCCCTGGATGCGCATGCCGGACCCGTTCGGGTTGTTGGGCGAACTGGGCGAATAAGGATTTCCCGCACCATAGGGATTGTTGATGCTGTCCGGCGAATAGGGACTGCCGTAGCGGCCATTCGGATTGCTGGTTGAATCGGGATCATACGGATTGACCGACAGCCGGCCATGATAGTTGCCCTGATTGTCGTAAAGCTTCGGTCCGTTGGTGGCGTAGGGATTGGTGGCCGAATTGGGCGAATAGGGGCTGCCGAACTGCCCGTAGGTATTTTTCGTGCCACCCGGCAAGTAAGGATTGCCGGCGCCATACGGATTGGCGGTGGAGTGCGGCGCGTAAGGGTTGGAAGACAGGCGGCCCAGATACTGGGCGCCGGCCGGACTTGTGGCCAGGACCGTCAGGATTCCCGCAATGGCTGCCAATGTCTTGAACATGCCCGCCTCCGACCTGTTGGGATTGTAGCAGATATGGAGCCGGGCTGCGAGCCGGCCTAGTCCTTGGCGACAGTGGTCAGTTGCAGGGCGTGCAGTACTCCGCCCATGTTGCCCTTGAGCGCCGCATAGACCATCTGGTGCTGGGCGACGCGGGTCTTGCCCTTGAAGGCGGATGATTTCACGACGGCGGCCCAGTGATTGTCGTCACCGGCCAGGTCCTTCATCTCGATGTCCGCGTCGGGAAACGCGTCCTTGATGAACTTCTCGATTTCGCTGCCCTTCATGCCCATGAGAAAACCTTTATCGCTTGTAGCCCATGCTTCGACAGGCTCAGCATGAGGATTGAGCTTAAATCCTCACCCTGAGCTTGTCGAAGGGTGAGGGGCTTCAGTTGGTGACCGGGATTTCTTCGCCCGCCATGAAATTGGGGAACCAGCCCTCGAAGCCGGCCTTCAACTCGACGATGGCTGCGCCGTCCTTGTCGTCGAGCGTGATCTTGTCGCCGCCGGTCTTGCCCAGTTCCGCCACGGTGATGGACGCGGCGATGGCTTCGGCGACGATCTTCTCGGCTTCGGCAAAGGGCGCGGCGATGACATAGCGCGCCTGGTCTTCGCCGAACCAGAAGGGAATAGCGTCCGGCAACCCGGCAATGCCGACCGATGCGCCAATGCCGCGCGGCATGGCCATTTCGGCAATCGCCACCAGCAACCCGCCGTCGGACACGTCATGCACGGTGTCGACGCGGCCGGATTCGATCAGCCTGCGTACAAAGTCGCCATGCTTCTTTTCGGTGGCCAGATCGACCTTGGGGCTGGCGCCTTCTTCCTTGCCTTCGATCTCGCGCAGGTAGATGGACTGGCCCAGATGGCCCTTGGTCTCGCCGATCAGGATCACCACATCGCCGGCGCGCTTGAACGCGACGGTGGCCATCTTGGTGACGTCCTTCATCAGGCCGACGGCACCGATGGCGGGGGTGGGCAGGATGCCTTCGCCGTTTGTTTCGTTGTACAGCGAGCAGTTGCCGCCGATGACCGGGAAATCCAGCGCCCGGCAGGCGGCGCCGATGCCGTCAATGCCGGCTACGATTTCCCACATGATCTCGGGCTTTTGCGGATTGCCGTAATTCAGATTGTCGGTGACGGCCAGCGGCAGCGCGCCCACCGCGGTCAGGTTGCGCCAGGCTTCCGCCACCGCCTGCTTGCCGCCTTCAAAGGGATCGGGCCTGCAATAGCGCGGCGTCACGTCGGTGGTGATGGCCAGCGCCTTGCCCGTGCCATGGATGCGCACAACGGCGGCGTCGCCGCCCGGCACCTGCACCGTGTCGGACATCACGGTATGGTCATACTGTTCCCAGACCCAGCGGCGCGAGGCCATGTCGGGCGAGGCCAAGATGGTCTTTAGCGACGCCAGCACGGGTTTGGATTTGTCATAGGCCGGTTCACCGGTCTGCGGCTTGCGCTCGGTGTAGGGGCGCTCATAGATCGGTGCCGCATCGGACAGCGCCGTGATGGGCATGTCGGCTTCGATCTTGCCCTTGTGCTTGACGACAAGGCGGCTGGTGTCGGTGGTGATGCCGATGACGGCGAAGTCCAGTTCCCACTTCTTGAAGATGGCTTCGGCCTGGGCTTCGCGTCCGGGCTTTAGCACCGCCAGCATGCGCTCCTGGCTTTCCGACAGCATCATCTCATAGGCGGTCATATTGGTTTCGCGCTGAGGCACCTTGTCCAGATCGAGTTCGATGCCCGAGCCACCCTTGTCGCCCATCTCGGCGGAGGAAGAGGTGAGCCCCGCCGCGCCCATGTCCTGGATGGCGATGATGGCGTCGGTGGCCATCAGTTCCAGGCAGGCTTCCAGCAGCAGCTTTTCGGTGAAGGGATCGCCGACCTGCACGGTGGGGCGCTTTTCTTCAGATGCGTCATCGAACTCGGCTGACGCCATGGTGGCGCCATGAATGCCGTCGCGGCCCGTCTTGGAGCCGACATAGACCACGGGATTGCCGGCGCCCTTGGCGGCCGACAGGAAAATCTTGTCCTGGCGCGCCAGGCCCACGCACATGGCATTGACCAGGATGTTGCCGTTGTAGCTGGGATGGAAATTGACCTCGCCGCCCACGGTCGGCACGCCCATGCAGTTGCCGTACCCGCCGATGCCCGACACCACGCCCGATACCAGATGGCGGGTCTTGGGGTGCGACGGCTCGCCGAAGCGCAGCGCGTTCATCATGGCGATGGGACGCGCGCCCATGGTGAAGACGTCGCGCATGATGCCGCCCACGCCGGTCGCTGCACCCTGATAAGGCTCGATGAAGGACGGATGGTTGTGGCTTTCCATCTTGAAGATGGCGGCATCGCCATCGCCGATATCGATCACGCCGGCATTCTCGCCCGGGCCCTGGATCACCCAGGGCGCCTTGGTCGGCAATTTCTTCAGATGGGCGCGGGTGGACTTGTAGGAGCAATGCTCCGACCACATCACGCTGAAAATGCCCAGCTCGACGAAAGACGGCTCCCGCCCCATCAGGTCGAGAATCTTCTGATATTCGGCTTCGGACAGGCCATGTTCTTTGACCATGGCAGGCGTGATCTTGGTCATGCTCGTCTCAAGAAAGGGCTTCGATCAGGCTTTGGAAAAGCCCGCGGCCGTCGGCGCCGCCCAACACGTCATCCACCACCCGTTCGGGATGGGGCATCAGGCCCAGCACATTGCGTTTTTCGCTCAGGATGCCGGCGATATTGCGCGCCGAGCCATTGGGGTTCTCACCCTTGGCATAGCGGAAGGCGACGCGGTTCTCGCCTTCCAGGCGGTTCAGCGTGTCTTCATCGGCGAAATAGCTGCCTTCGCCATGGGCCACCGGGAAGGTGACGCGCTGGCCGCTTTCATATTTGCGGGTAAAGCCGGACTGGGTTTCCTGAACCTCAAGTCCCACCGGCTTGCAGACAAATTTCAGCGCCGCATTGCGCATCAGGGCGCCCGGCAGCATGTGGCTTTCGGTCAGCACCTGAAAACCGTTGCAGACGCCCAGCACCATGCCGCCCTTGTCGGCATGCGCCTTGACGGAGCGCATCACCGCCGACTGGCTGGCCATGGCGCCGCAGCGCAGGTAATCGCCATAGGAAAAACCGCCGGGCAGCACCACCAAGTCGACGTCTGGAAGTTCGCTGTCCTGGTGCCACACCATGGCGGGCGTCTTGCCCGTCATCTGCTCCAGCGCCACCTTGGCGTCGCGGTCGCAGTTGGAAGCGGGGAAAACGATGACCGCGGATTTCATTGCTTGATTTCGATCTCGTATTTTTCGATCACGGTGTTGGCGAGCAGCTTTTCGCACATCGCCTTGAGGTCGGTCTTGGCCGCCTCGGCATCGCTGCCGGACAGTTCCAGATCGATCACCTTGCCCTGGCGCACTTCGCCGACAGAGCCGAAGCCCAGCCCGTTCAGGGCATGGCCGATGGCCTTGCCCTGGGGGTCCAGGACGCCATTCTTGAGAGTAATGAAAACGCGGGCTTTCACGGCAGAACTCACTGTACGAGGACGGGACCTTTGTTCTCGCCTTGCACCGATTCGGGCATGATTCCCAAGCGCTTTGCGACTTCGCTGTAAGCCTCGATCACGCCGCCCATGTCGCGGCGGAAACGGTCCTTGTCCATCTTCTCGTTGGTGGTGACGTCCCACAGCCGGCAATTGTCCGGGCTGATCTCGTCGGCCAACACGATACGCATATAGTCATTTTCCCACAGCCGGCCGAACTCCAGCTTGAAGTCCACCAGCTTGATGCCGGCGCCCAGGAACAGCCCGGACAGGAAATCATTCACCCGGATGGTCAGGTTGACCATGTCGTCCAGATCTTGCGGGCTGGCCCAGCCGAACGCGGTAATGTGCTCTTCGCTGACCCAGGGGTCATTCAGCCCGTCATTCTTGTAGTAATATTCGATGATGGAGCGGGGCAGGGCGGTGCCTTCCTCGATCCCCAGCCGCTTGGACATGGAGCCGGCGGCGACATTGCGCACCACCACTTCCAGCGGGATGATCTCGACTTCCTTGATCAGCTGCTCGCGCATGTTCAGGCGGCGCACAAAATGGGTCGGCACGCCGATCCCGGCCAGCTGGGTCATCAGATATTCGCTGATGCGGTTGTTGAGGACGCCCTTGCCCTCGATCGTGTCCTTCTTGGCGCCATTGCCGGCGGTCGCGTCGTCCTTGAAATACTGGATGACGGTGCCCGGCTCGGTGCCTTCGTACAGGATCTTGGCTTTGCCTTCGTAAATGACGCGGCGGCGCTTCATGGCAGTGGTCCTTAGGTCAAAAAGGGCGGCTCCGCCCGCGGCCCCGTGGGAATGAAACTTACCGGATTGGCTGCGGCTGCGGCAATGTTTTGACGCCGCATACCCACATCCTGCAAGGAACATGGCGCAATCTTGACATGATGGCGTGGCATTATTGGAAATATCAAGCGATTACAGGGAGTTGATAATGGCGATGGGCATGGACGACCGCGGCAAGGCCTTTGAATCCAAATGGGCCCATGACGCGGAACTGCGCTTCAAGGTGGAAGCCCGGCGCAACCGCCTGTTGGGCGCCTGGGCTGCCGAGAAAAAGGGCCTGTTGGGCGAGGCCGCCGAAGACTTCATCGTCGCGGTGATCGCGGCCGATTTCCAGGAGGCGGGCGACGAGGATGTCTTCCGCAAGCTCCGGTCCGAACTGGATGAATCGGTCTCCGACGCGGCGATTCGCGAGAAGATGCGCGAATGCCTGAACAGCGCGGTGGCCGAGGCGGCCAAGGCGTAGCTCCGGCCTCGCGACGCGCGTGGGCGCGCGTCGCGGCGGCGTTGGGGGGGGTTGGAGGTGCGCCCGGGCGCCGCAAGACGGTAGCGGCCCCCCCCAACCCCCAACCAACCCGGTGTAGGAGATGAGACAACCGCCAC
>JBBQBL010000107.1:0-8349 GCA_038317805.1 Micropepsales bacterium | reverse complement strand
GCTCGGCGCCTTTCAGGGGCGCGTCCGGGGAACTCATGGCGTCAATATATTAGCGAGTCCGCTCAATCTCTATCCCAACGCTTTCCGCCGATGTCAGGGCTTCCAGCTTTTCCACCCGCACCCGCACGGTGCGCACGCGGCTGTCCTCGAAACAGGCCGCGGCGATGCGCTCGGCCAGGGTTTCGGCTAACCGGACATGGCCTTCCGAGATAATGGCGCGGATGCGTTTTTCGATCACATGATAGTCGACCACATTTTCCAGCATGTCCTGGGCGTCGGCGATGTCGTCGGTGGCCAGGTCGACATTGATCCGCACCGGCTGGGTGCGGCCTTCCTCTTGCCGGTAGACGCCGATATGGGCCGGCAGTTCCAGGTTGCGGATGAAGACATGGCGGATGCCGCGGGCGGCGAAACTCATTCGGACACCTGCACGTCGGGTGTCTGCCAGATCAGATGCTGGCCACCGTCCACCGCCAGCATCTGGCCGGTGACGGCTTCGGCAGTGAGCAGATAGCGCACCGCGGCGCAGATGTCGGCTGGGTCGGCGCCGCGCTGCAGGATGGTGGCATCGCGCTGGCGGTCGAAATCGGCATCGGACTGGCGCGGATTTTTCAGGGTGGGGCCTGGTCCCACGGCATTGACCCGGATGCGCGGCCCCATGCCCTGCGCGAGGGTTGTGGTCAGCCAATAGAGACCGGCCTTGCTGAGGCTGTAGGACAGGAACTGCGGCGTGGGCTTCAGCACGCGCTGGTCCACGATGTTGATGATGTTGCCTTGCGCGTCGGCCGGAAGCTGTTTGGCAAAAGCCTGTGACAGGACCAGAGGCGCGCGCAGGTTGGTCTCGATGTGATCGTCCCAGCTTTTGCGGGTCGCGCTTTGCCAGTCGTCATTCTCGAACAGGGATGCGGAATTGATCAGCGCCGTCAGCGGGCCGATCTCGTGCGCGGCGCGCTCCACCAGGGCGGCGGTCTCGGCTTCCTTGGACAGATCGCATTTCAACGCGACGGCTTTGACACCAGATGCGCGGGCCTGGCTCACGGCGCTTTCGGCATCACTTTCGGAGCCGTGATAATGCACCGCCACGTTCCAGCCCGCCGCCGCCAGGTCCAGGGCAATCGCCCGTCCCAGCCGCTTGGCGGCGCCGGTGACCAGAACATTTTTCACGTAATGAAGCCTACGGTCTTCTTCACTTCGTCCATGATCGGCGTGGCGATGGCGCGAGCCTTGCGCGCTCCGTCCTTCAGGATGCGATCAATCTCGGCCGGATCGGCCAGCAAGCGCCGCATCTCGGCCGTAATGGGCCCCAGCTTGGCCACGGTCAGGTCGGCCAGCGCCGTCTTGAAGGTCGAGAAATTCTGGCCGGCGAACTGGATGATCACCGCATCGCGGTCCTGGTCGGACAAGGCGGCATAGATGTTCAGCAGGTTTTCCACTTCCGGGCGGCCGGCCAGTTCTTCCTTGGTGCCGGGCAGGGGATGGGGGTCGGTTTTGGCGCGCCGGATCTTGTCGGCGATCGCGTCGGCATCGTCAGTCAGGTTGATGCGGCTGTTGTCGCTCTCATCCGACTTGGACATCTTCTTGGCGCCGTCGCGCAGGCTCATCACCCGCGTGCCCGTGCCCGTGATCACCGGTTCGGGCTGGGGGAAGAAGTCGGGCACGCCGAAATCATTGTTGAACTTGGCGGCGATGTCGCGCGCCAGTTCCAGATGCTGTTTCTGGTCTTCGCCCACCGGCACATGGGTGGCGCGATAGACCAATATGTCGGCCGCCATCAGCACCGGATAGGTATAGAGCCCGACGCTGGCGCGTTCCTTGTGCTTGCCCGACTTTTCCTTGAACTGGGTCATGCGATCCATCCAGCCCAGCCGCGCCACGCAGTTCAGCACCCAGGCCAGCTCGCCATGCTCGGGCACCTGGCCCTGGTTGAAGATGGGGGTGCGCGTGGGATCCACGCCGGCGGCGATATAGGCGGCGGCGACTTCACGGGTGGAACGGGTCAGATCTTCGGCATGGCCATAACCCACATCCTGGGTGATGGCGTGCATGTCCACCACGCAGAACAGGCATGGCATCTGGTCCTGCATCTTCACCCAGTTCTTCAGGGCGCCCAGGTAATTGCCCAGGTGAAGCGTGTTGGTGGGCTGCATGCCCGAAAGGACGAGGGGTTTGTGTGTCATGGGCGGGTTTATGCCTTGGCGGGCACGGGCGCTTCAAGGGCTGCTTTCAGCCGCTTTTCAACCGCCTCCAGCCGCGCCGGATGCACGATCTTGTGGCCGAAGCCGTCGCGCACATAGAAGACGTCCACCGCGCGCTCGCCATAGGTCGCCACCATGGAGGTGGAGATGGACAGGCCGGCCTCGAAGATCGCCTGGGTGATGTCGTACAGCAGGCCCGGGCGGTCCAGGCATTCCACCTCGATCACCGTGGCGATGCGGCTGGCCTCGTTGTCGAACAGCACCTTGGGCCGGATGGAGAAGGCCGATGCCCTGGTGCGCACAACCTTGCGGGCCAGTTCGCGCTTGGGCCGCACTTCCCCGCGCAGGGTCTTTTCGATGGACTGGGCCAGGCGCCCCAGCCGTTCCTGGTCGCCAAAGGCGTCGCCTTCCGAATCCTGCACCGAGAACACATCCAGCGCGAAGCCGTCGCTGGTGGTAAAGGCCTTGGCGTCCACGATCGAGCCGCCCGACATGGCGATGGCGCCGGCGAATTGCGAGAACAGGCCGGCATTGTCGGGGGTGTAGAGGATGATCTCGGTGACGGCGCGGAACTTGTTGGTGCTGGCATCCAGCGTCAGCAACTGACCTTTCGCATCCGCCTTGGCCATCAGCCGGGCATGGTGTTCCAGCTCGTCTTCGTCGAATGCCAGCCAGTAATTGTCGTAATGGCGGGTCAGCGCCTTTTCACGCTGCTCGGGCGTAAAGTCGGACAGGCGCGCTTCCAGCGCCGCCTTGGCGGCGGAAACGCGGGCGCCGCGGCCCGGCGCCTGGTCGCCGCCGGTCATCATATGGTCAGCGGCGTAATAGAGTTCGCGCAGCAGCTGGCCCTTCCAGCCGTTCCACACGCCCGGCCCCACGGCGCGGATGTCGGCCACGGTCAGGATCACCAGCAGGCGCAACATCTCCGGCGTCTGCACCTGGTCCACGAAATCGCGCACCGTCTTGGGATCGGACACGTCACGGCGCTGGGCGGTGTCGCTCATCACCAGGTGGTACTTCACCAGCCATGCCACCGCCGAGGTTTCGGCCGGCGACAGGCCCAATCGCGGGCACAGGCTGCGCGCGATCTCGGCGCCGACATCGCTGTGATCGCCGGGCAGTCCCTTGGCCACGTCATGCAACAGGATGGCGCAGTACAACACGTTGCGCGACTTGATGCGCTTGACGATGTCACTGGTGAGCGGATTGGTGTCCTTGTGGTCGCCGCGCTCGATGGCCGCGACATTGCCCACGGCGCGGATCAGATGCTCGTCCACCGTATAGTGGTGATACATGTTGAACTGCATCAGCCCCACGGCATGGCCGAATTCGGGCACGAACCGGCCCAGCACGCCGGCCTCGTTCATCAGCCGCAAGGCGCGCTCGGGATCGTGGCGCGAGGTCAGCACTTCCAGGAAGGCCTGGTTGGCGACCGGATTGTTGCGCACCTCGTCGGTGATCAGGTCCAGGCTGCGCGTCACGGTGCGCAGCGCATTGGGATGAATGTCCACGCCCTTGACGTCGGCGATGTGGAACATGCGCAGGATGTTGGCGGGATCCTGCTTGAAGATGGACGGGTTGGCGGTCAGCCGCCCGTTCTCGACATAGAAATCGTCTTCTGAGGTGCGGGGCTTCAGGAACCCCGGCAGGATCGTGCGCAGCGAGGGGCGCACTTTCTTGTGCTGCTCTTCCAGCGCGGCGCAGAAGATGCGGGTCAGATCGCCGACATCCTTGGCCACCAGGAAGTAGGCGCGCATGAAGGCTTCCACCGCGCGGCGCGGCTTGTCGGCATCGACATAGCCCAGCTCGGTCGCCAGTGACGGCTGCACGTCAAAGCTGAGCCGTTCTTCGGCGCGGCCCAGCAGGTAATGCAGGTGCACGCGCACATTCCACAGAAAGGCTTCCGCCTTCTGGAAGGTGCGGTATTCCTCCTTGGTGAAGACGCCATGCTCGACGAGGTTGGCGGCATCATCGACGTGATAAAGATACTTGCCGATCCAGTAGAGGGTCTGCAGGTCGCGCAAACCGCCCTTGCCCTCCTTGATATTCGGCTCGACCAGGTAACGGCTTTCGCCCTGGCGCTCATGGCGGGCGCTGCGCTCGGCCAATTTGGCTTCGACGAAATCGCGGCCATTGCCGGTGGCGACTTCCTTCCAGAACTTGGTGCGCAGCTCTTCGTACAATCCGCGGTCGCCCCACAGGAAGCGCGCTTCCAGCACGGCGGTGCGGATGGTGACGTCCAGCTTGGCCAGCCGCACGCTCTCCGCCAGCGACCGCGTCGCGTGCCCGACCTTCAGCCCCAGGTCCCACAGCATGTACAGAATGAACTCGATGACGCTTTCGCCCCAGGCGGTCTGCTTGAAGGGGCGCAGGAACAGCAGGTCGATGTCCGATCCCGGCGCCAGCTCGCCGCGGCCATAGCCGCCGGTGGCGACCACCGCGATGCGCTCGGCGGTGGACGGGTTCTGGGCGTAGTACAAATGCTTGGTGGCGAAGTCGTAGATCACCTGGATGATCGCATCCTGCAACTGCGACAGGGCGCGCGCGGCGGGCAGGCCGGGCAGGCCTTCCTTCTCCACCGCATACTTCACCTTTTCGCGTCCGTCGTTGAAGGCGGCCTTGATCAATGTGAGACCGGCCTTGCGCAGCGACCCGGGCTCGGCGCTGTCCTTGGCCAGCGCGGTCAGGCTGCGGCGCAGCGCGTCCGCATCCAGCAGGTCACGCAAGGCGAGGGTTTGGGGTTTTTCGAGGCCCATGGCGGCGCGGATAATGTCATGGGGGCCCCGGGCTTACTACCCGGCCAAACCCGGCCCTGCATTGCGTTAATGGGCCTTGCGGCGGGGGATGCCGTCCCATTTGGCGGGGCCGCGGGTGCGGATGACCACGCCGCACGCGATCCGGTTCCCGGCATTGCCCAGGGGCTGGGTGCGATAATCATCGCCCCGCGCATCCAAGATGATCGCCACCCCGTCACGATCGAAGATCGACCGCTTGCCGTTGCCGATGGAAAAGCCGTTGGCGATGGTGCTGGCATGAAGGCGCCCGTCGGCGCCGGCGAACTGGTTGGGCAGGTCGCCCGCCTGGGGCCCGCCTTCGGCCAGGAAGCCGTGGCTCCTGCCCGGCGCCAGGCTCAGGATTGGCCCGGCGCTGGTGAAGCCGGCCTTGGCATCGCAATTGGCCGAAGTGTGCAGGTGGATGCCGTGGGGGCCGGGCGGCAGGTCACGCAGGTCGAAGGTAACCAGCACGCCGCGGTTGACGGCATCGAAGGTCACGGTTCCCACCGGCTTGCCCTCCAGGTTGGACAGCCTGGCGACGGCCTTGGCCTTCAGGGCGGCCCCAGCCGGCGCAGCCATAAAAACCGGCGTGGCCGCCAGGGCCAACGCGGTGATGAACAAGGCAAGTCGGCCCATGCGGCCCTCCAAAAGCGGCGCCAGCCTGCCATAGCGGCACGACCCAAGGGAACCCGATGGCTGCCCGTACGCTTTAGGACCAGGGCCCCGTCCTACAGAGACAAGCCCAGGGAGATTTGAACATGCGCTTTTTCGTCATGACCGTTACGGCCAGCCTTTTCACCCTCACCACCGCCATGATGATCGCCCAGGAGGCCCAGGCCGTACAGGACACGCCGGTCACCATCAACGGGGTCGAAGCGGTCTGCACCGGCGTCGGCTCGGCCAAGGATGATCCGCGCTGGGGCGCCTATCCCATCAAGATCGTGCTGGCCACCACGGACGGCGCCAACCTGGCCAACGCCCATGTCACCCTGAACAAGGGCGGCAAGGAAGTGGCGGGACTGGATTGCGATGCGCCCTGGATCCTGTTCAAGGCGCCGGCCGGTTCCTACACCGCCACCGCCACCCTGATCGGCGGCAGCGGCCGCTCGAACAGCACCAGCCTGACCACCAACGGCAGCACGCAGAAGGAAACCACCATCACCTTTGCGCGGCCCGCCGCGCCCACGCCGCCCCCCGGTCAGTAAGTCCGGCGCGAGCATCACCGGAGCATCCGGCGACCCGGAGCGGCGAAGCCGCGAGAGGGGTCGCTAGCGGCAGCGTAGCGACGGGTGCGACCAATGAAAAAGCGAAAAGCCCCGGTGGATTTCTCCACCGGGGCTTGATCGTTTCAGAACGTCAAACCGTTCTTAGACGGCCTTGAGGTTCGAGGCCTTGGCGCCGCGCGCGTCCGGCACGATGTCGAACGAGACCTTCTGGCCTTCGTTCAGCGAGCGCAGGCCGGCTGCTTCCACGGCAGTGGCGTGCACGAACACGTCCTTGCCGCCGCCTTCCGGCGCGATGAAGCCAAAACCCTTGGAGGTGTTGAAGAACTTAACGGTTCCGATAGTCATGGTACTTTTCCTGCATTGATGTCCGCCCGGCAAAATACCGGAACGGAACGGGGCTTTTCGTGTGTCGCAGGGAAGGAAGTTCGACCGTCGTCCAGGCGCGCACTCAAGGCGGGCAGGGATAGGCTAGTGCGCTTCACTGTGACGGGACGTAACTCCCACGTAGGCGCGACAATACGCCCGGCATGGCCTGGACGCAATGCCGGGATGCGCCACACGATTTTGCGGCGCGGCATAATCGAAGCCCTACATCGCGGCTTTTGTGACAATTAATCGATTGCGCCGCAGCGCGATTACTCGCGGGGCGAGAAGGCGAAGACGAAGAACACCGCCGCCGCCAGGACCGAGACCGCGCTGAGCGCGCCGATGCTGGCGAAGCGCCAGACCGGATCGACATGGAAGACCTGGAAGAAGGCGGCCACGCCCATGGCGGCCAGCACCAGTCCCAATGCGAAGTCTTTCAGCCGGCTCATGCCATGCGTCCCCATTGCCCGCCGCGATTATAGCAGCGAGCCGGAAATGCGGAAGGTCCAGTGGACCTTCCGCCCGGCGAGCGCCGCAGTTGGGCGCGATCCGCGCCCAACGAGGCCGGGCAAGATACCATCCAATACTGCCGAGTTGGTACGGTAACCACCATCTGCAAACTGTATGCAGAAGGTGGGCATTTTACCGATTGAGGCTCTGTCTTTTTGGACCGATACTTTCACGCGCGGATTTCCAGTGGGGAGGAAAGCGCATGAGTTCGTCCGGGGCGTTCGACTACAAGGCGGTGTTCGACAACACGCCCAGCCTGATCTTCGTCGTGGATCCCAGCTTCACGATCGTGGCCCAGAACCGGGCGCATGCGATGGCCACGCTGTCCACCGGCAAGCAGATTGTCGGCAAGCACCTGTTCGAGGGTGAGCCTGCGGCGCGCGAATAGCGCGTGAGCAGGTCCGGTGGACCTGCGAAAGCAGGCGAACGCCGCAGCGGCACGCGGCCAAGCGTGCCGCGAGGCGGGGACTGTCCGATCATGGAACGCTGCCCTAAGCTCGCTTCAGGGAGTTTCAAATGGACGTTACCATCTACCACAATCCACTCTGCGGCACCTCGCGCTGCACCCTGGCGCTGATCCGCGAAAAGGGGATCGAGCCCACCATCATCGAATATCTCAAGACGCCGCTAGACCAGCACGAACTGCGTCACCTGGTGGACCGCATGAAGGTGCCCGTGCGTGACATCGTGCGCTGGAAGCAAAAGGCCGAAGTCGCCGCCGCCGGCATCAACGAGACGACCGATGAGGACGCCTTGCTGGCGGCGATGGCGGCCCACCCGATCCTGATGAACCGGCCCATCGTGGTGACGGACAAGGGAGCGAAGCTGTGCAGGCCGGAGGAGTTGGTGGCTGAGATATTATAACAACGCAATAACTGGTGCGCTGAGCAAGGGCCACTACAGCACCAAGGCTCGAAACAGGACAAGAGAACACCCAGTCGTAATATATGATAGTGTTATCCGGGACCCATAAGATTCTAAGTGGTGCGGCGTGGCTACGGAAATTAAAAAGCCCGAATGGCGAACAGATGCAGATGCTGCTTATGCGGAAGCGGAGCATCGCGTGGCGACGACTGGAAAGTCACTACTCAGCGGATTCTCATTAGATTTAAGCGACCTCCATGCATTGGAGAAGTTGCCTTCTTTGAATGATTTAGACAGCTTGCGAACGCTGAATATAAATCAAACCAAAATTTCCCACATACGACCCGACGCTCTCCCGAGATCTTTGACGAAGTTCACGGCATCTCAAACAAACCTAAATGAGATCAACTTCCT
>JBBQBL010000106.1:0-8534 GCA_038317805.1 Micropepsales bacterium | reverse complement strand
TCCCGTCCCGGCCGCTTGTGCGCGCCAGGCCCGATGGCTCCTATCTGGTGGACGGCACCGTGCCGGTGCGCGACCTGAACCGCGATCTGGACTGGAGCCTGCCGGAAGACGATGCCACCACCATCGCCGGCCTGGTGATCTCCCAGTCCGGCACCATCCCGGATGTGGGCCAGCGCTTTGCGTTCTTCGGATTCACCTTCGAGATCATGCGCCGCCAGCGCAACCAGATCACTGCGGTGCGGGTGATCCCGGCGACTACGGCTTCTGCGCCTCGGACGGCGTAAGCGCCGACAGGGAGAAGGCATGAACCGGTCCGGCCAGCTCGTCCTTCAGCGCGGCATAGACGCGGCGCTGGCGTTCCACCCGGGACAGGCCTTCAAACGAAGCCGCCACGATGCGGACCTGGAAATGGGTTTCCCCGACACTGCCGTCGCCCCGCGTCGCCCCGGCATGGCCGGCATGGCGGGCGCTTTCGTCCACCACCTCCAGGCCAAGGGGCGCGAAAGCAGCGGTCAATTTGTCACGAATGGCAGCGGCAACGGTCATGGCGTTGAAGTTCCCCCGCGCGGGATGAAAGTCAAGCACTACGTTTTCTTGTCTTTTACGCTTTCAATCCCATAATTGTTCAATGGTTCAACCCCGTCCATCGCGCTTCAAAAGCGATATCCGCATCAAGCCCGGCAAGGCGAAGAAGGCGGAACCGGAAACGCGCATGTGCGAGTCGCCGGACTGCATCCGCGCCGGCGATTGCCGCGTCGCCAAGTCGCCCAAGAACCTGACCGAATATTTCTGGTACTGCGCCGCCCATGCCCGCGCCCACAATGAGTCCTGGGACTATTTCAAGGACATGGGCGACGACGACATCCAGCGCTTCAAGGAAGAGGCCCTGACCGGCCACCGCCCCACCTGGCCCCTTGGCAAGCGCGGCGCCCGCGCCCGCATGGGCCAGAGCCCTCTGGGCGGGGTGCGTGACAGCCATGCGATGTTTGCAGAGGACGGCGACGATGCCGCCGTGCGCCGTCCGGAACGCCAATTGACGCGGCTCCAGAGCATTGCCATGGACACGCTGCAGCTGCCGCACGGCGCCACCTTGATCGAGATAAAGGCGCGGTATAAGGAACTTGTGAAGCGTTTTCATCCCGACGCGAATGGCGGCGACCGGGGCGCGGAAGAACGCCTGAAACAGGTCATCAAAGCCTATGGCGTGCTGCGCGCCTCCGGCCTCCTCACCTGAACGGGCGCGACCCCGCGTTATCTTGCGGCGGCCCCGGACTGGACTGATGAGCACACACACCGAAACCCTGGATACCAACTCGGTCCCCGACACGACTGTCGATGCCGCATCGCTGTTTGGCATCAAGACCAAGATGAAAGTTCCCGCCTTCAAGACGGGCGGCGAACATGTGCCCGAGATCGATCCGGCCTACCGCTTCGACCGCGAAACCACCTTGGCCATCCTGGCGGGCTTCGCCTTCAACCGCCGCGTCATGGTCCAGGGCTATCACGGCACCGGTAAGTCCACCCATATCGAACAGATCGCGGCGCGCCTGAATTGGCCCTGTATCCGCATCAACCTGGACAGCCATGTCAGCCGCATCGACCTGATCGGCAAGGACGCCATCGTCCTGAAGGATGGCCAGCAGGTCACCGAGTTCCGCGAGGGCCTGCTGCCCTGGGCATTGCAGCGCCCCGTGGCGCTGGTGTTCGACGAATATGACGCCGGCCGCCCCGACGTGATGTTCGTAATCCAGCGCGTGCTGGAAGTGTCGGGCCGCCTCACCCTGCTGGACCAGAACAAGGTGATCCATCCCCATCCGGCCTTTCGCCTGTTCTCGACCACCAACACCATCGGTCTGGGCGACACCACGGGCCTGTATCACGGCACCCAGCAGATCAACCAGGGCCAGATGGACCGCTGGAGCATTGTCACCACCCTCAATTACCTCACCCATGAGGCCGAGGAAGAAATCGTGCTGGCCAAGGCGCCCGGCTACAACAGCGCCGAAGGCAAGAAGACCATATCGGCAATGGTGCGGCTGGCCGACATGACCCGCAACGCCTTTGTCGCCGGCGACCTGTCCACCGTGATGAGCCCGCGCACCGTGATGACCTGGGCGCAGAATGCCGAGATCTTCGGCGATGTCGGTTTTGCCTTCCGCCTCACCTTCCTCAACAAGTGCGATGAACTGGAACGCGCCTCGGTGGCTGAGTTCTATCAGCGCTGCTTCGGCGAGGAATTGCCGGAAAGCGCCGCCAAGGTGCTGGTGGCGTGAAGCCAGAATCTCCGTCAGAGCCGTTCAAGCGCGCCGTCTCGGTCGCGGTGCGGTCGCTGGCGGCGGAACCGGAACTGGAAGTCAGCTTCTCCAGCGAACCGGCCTCGCTCAAGGGCCTCAAGGCCCGCCTGCCCTCGCCCCATCGCAACCTGTCGGCGGCCGATATCGCCCTGGTGCGCGGCACCGGCGACGCCTATGCCCTGCGCAGGGCCTATCACGACGAGAAAGTGAACAACCGCTTCCGCCCCGCTTCGCCCGACGGCGCCGCGGTGTTCGAAGCCGCCGAACAGGCGCGCGTGGAAGCAATCGGATCACTGGCCATGAAGGGCGTCGCCGCCAACCTGTCCTCCGGGCTGGAACAGCGGCTGCTCAATCGCGGCCTGGGCAAGGCACGGGTGAAAGACGAAGCACCGCTGGCCGATGTGCTGGGTCTTCTCGTGCGCGAAGCGCTGACGGGCCAGAAGCCGCCGGCATCGGTATCGGGCGCGGTGGATCTGTGGCGGCCTTTCATTGAAAGCAAGGCCGGCGCGGACCTGGGCAAACTGGCGGGCGCGCTGCGCGACCAGCAGGCTTTCGCCAGGCTGACCCGCACCATGCTGAACCACTTGTCGCTGGGCGATCAAAGCGACAGCGACAAATCTTCCGACGAAAACGCCGAAGGCGAAAATCCCGAAGGCCAGGAAGACGACGGCGAAGACAGCGATGCCCAGCAGGACGGCGAAAGCGCCACCACCGAATCCGCCGCCGATGCCGAGGCCGGCGAACAGGTGGAAACCGACGCGGCGTCCGAGCAATCCGAAGACCTGTCCGACGCCACCGAACCGGAAGGCGGCGCCAAGCCCAACCGCAACGAGGCGGCCTTCTCCGGCCAGGACAACTGGGGCTACAAGGTCTTCACCGCCGAATATGACGAGGAAATCGCCGCCGCCGATTTGTGCGAGGCCGAGGAACTGGCGCGGCTTCGCTCCTTCCTGGACCAGCAGCTGTCCTCGATGCAGGGCGTGGTCTCGCGCCTGGCCAACAAGCTGCAGCGCCTGCTCATGGCCCAGCAGAACCGCCATTGGGAATATGACCTGGAAGAAGGCATGCTGGATGCCTCGCGCCTGCCGCGCATCATCATCGATCCGATGTATCCTTTGTCCTTCAAGCGCGAGAAGGACACCACCTTCCGCGACACCTGCGTGACTTTGCTGCTGGACAATTCCGGCTCCATGCGCGGCCGCCCCATCATGGTGGCGGCGATGTGCGCCGACATACTGGGCCGCACGCTCGAACGCGTCGGCGTCAAGACCGAAATCCTGGGCTTCACCACCCGCGCCTGGAAAGGCGGACAGGCGCGCGAGAAATGGCTGGCCGCGGGCAAGCCACCCCAGCCGGGCCGCCTGAACGATTTGCGCCACATCATCTACAAGTCGGCGGACGAACCCTGGCGGCGCGCCAAGCGCAACCTGGGCCTGATGATGCGCGAAGGCCTGCTGAAGGAAAACATCGACGGCGAGGCCTTGACCTGGGCACACAACCGCATCGTCGCCCGCCCCGAACAGCGCAAGATCCTGATGGTGATCTCCGATGGCGCGCCGGTGGACGATTCAACCCTGTCGGTGAATGCCGGCAATTACCTGGAGCAGCATCTGCGCCGGGTGATCGAGGAAATCGAGACCCGCTCCAGCGTGGAGCTGACCGCCATCGGCATCGGCCATGACGTGACGCGCTACTACCGCAAAGCGGTGACGATCGTGGATGCCGAACAGCTGGGCGGCGCCATGACCGAGCAGTTGATCACGCTGTTTGCGGAAGAAGCGGCGCAAGGTGGTCGGCGGAAGCGGAAAGCTGCCTAGTACCCGTTCATGCCGTGTAAGGGACGCATCGCAGGCCGCAGCAATGCATACGGCGCCAGCAGCAGCACACTCTCGCCGAAGAATAGCGCGAAATGCACCAGCGCCGACTGCGCCCATTCGGTCTCGCCGGCGAAGGCGGCCGGATAATAGACCGCGCTGAACACCAGGCTCGCAGCAAAGGACGCCCACAAGGGCGGCACCCACCAGCGGGGCCCGCGCGCGGCATCGAAGAAGGCGATGCCGGTGAAGTTGGCCAGCAGGAAGGAAAAGCCGAACGCCAGGATGGCGCGCCACGACAAGGCAGGCGTCAGGTTGATCCAGTTGTCCACGTCACCCGGATTGACCAGGGCGATGAAGCCGGCGATGCCCAGCGCCGCCAGCAACTGGCCGAAGGCGTAAGGCGCGCCATAGCGGCGGTTGGTCAGGTGCAGGCAGTACCAGGCGATCGGCAGGATCAGGTCGCTGGTGGCCAGCAGCGAATGCTGGAACATCGTGTCCTGCAGGACCAGGAAATCATCGGTGTAGAGATAGGCGGCGCCCAGCAGGGTCACTAGCAGGATCACGGGCAGTATCAGCCGGCTGACGATGCGGATGGGGCGTTCATTGCGCCTGCTGACATCCTCGGGCGGGCCGCCATAGGCGCGCTCGCGCGGCGGCCATGCCGCGTCATCGCGCAGGCGGTAGGGCCCTTCATCGGCTTCCAGCGCCACCACCTGCATGCGGTGTGCGCCATTGCGATAATCATATGCTTTCAAAACACCCGAATCCCGCCCGGATGTTTCAATCCGGGACGTCGTGACACGTTTCGGGTGATGCCACGCAAGCGCGATGCCGCGTGGAGGGTTCAGGCTTAACGGAAAAGGCGAAAGCCTTAAGCGGCCTTGTCGGCGCTCTTCTTGGCGATGGCGCGCTTCAGGCGCAGGGCCTTGGGCGACAGCACGCTGTCCTTGCACTTCAGGATGAAGGTATCGATGCCGCCATTGCGGTCCACCGAACGCAGCGCGTTCATCGAGATCTTCAGCTTGTAGCTGTTGCCCAGCACTTCGCTGGCCAGCGCGATGATCTGCAGGTTCGGACGATAGATCCGCTTGGTCTTGTTGTTGGCGTGGCTGACATTGTTGCCAACCAGGGTGCCTTTTCCGGTCAATTCGCAGCGGCGGGCCATTGGGCGGTTCTCACGATTCGCTAGGTTTCCCGGGCTTTTGCCCGGTAAAAGAGCCGGGTTCATAGGCAAAGCCGGCCGCAGCGTCAAGCCGGGAATAGCGTTCGCCCCGAAAGCACCAATATAATCAGGCACAAAGGCTTCGATATGCCCCAAAACCTGACCAAGTTCCTGGCTCTGGCCATCCTGCTGCCCGCCACCCCGGCTCTGGCCGCCGGCGGCGCTGGGGCCGGGGCGCCGGCCCTGCCCGCCTCGCGGCTGGAGATGGCCACCACCCTGTATGCCGGGGGCATCACCATGGGTCACATGGACATCGACGCCACCCTGCGCGGCACCGACTATCACGCGGTGTCCAACATGCACACGTCCGGCGTGGTCAACGCCTTCTGGCAGGCGGAAATCCAGGCCACCTCGACGGGCAAGCTGTCGGGCAAGACTTTCCTGCCCACGCTCTATGACAGCTTCGACACCGGCCGCTCGGGCAAACGCCAGCAGGTGTCGCTGAACTTCGAGAGCGGCACGCCCAAGCTCTATGCTGATCCCGCCTATGCCACCACAGGCTATGAGGTGAAGCCGGACGACGTGAAAAACACGCTGGATCCGCTCAGCGCGGTGACCTTCATTTTCAGCGGCATCGCCGGCGATCCCTGTGCCATCACCGCACCGGTATTCGACGGCCGCCGCCGCTACGACGTCGCCATGACCCGCATCAAGGATGTCGATATCCGGATGGACAATGGCCTGTACCAGGGCAAGGCGGTGCAATGCGATGTGCGCTACCGCCAGCTCGCCGGCTTTCGCCCCAATGTGCTCAAGGCCAATGAGAGCTTCCCGATGATCCATGCCTGGTTCGTCCGTGTACCGAGCAGCGTGGCGGGCCATGATTACACCGTGCCCGTGCGGGTCTGGGCCGACACCAAATATGGCGTGCTGGCGATGCTGGCCACGTCGCTGAAAGTGGACGGCCAGACTCCGCCCGGCATGAAGGACGCGCGCTGAAGCGCCGTAAAACCGTAACAAATGTGCCCTAAACGCCGTTCGGAATGTTCCGGGTACGGAATAGAGTCTCCGCGCCCGGACAAAGCCCTCTTTGTCGCTCCGACCACTAGATGTGGTGGTCCGCACCCCGTCCTCATCCAGCTAAATGTATGAGAACAAAGGCAGATATTGAATTGGTTAGTGATTCGGGCCCGTTACGTTCCAGTATGGTTCTAATTGTTAAGCCTGCATCCACAGCCGCCGTCCCACCGTACTAAGCTGCACACCGGCAATTACGCCGGCTCCATCAGGAGAACAGGATGATTTCGAAACTGCAGGTATTGGCCCTCACCGGGACCCTGGTGACAGGCATCTTCGTCGGCCAGGCCGTCGCGCAACAGCCCCACATGTATGCGGCGCTGGACGCGCTGCGCACGGCACGCTCGGAACTCCAGAGCGCCCTGGCCAACAAGGGCGGTCACCGCGTCAAAGCCATCGCGCTGATCGACCAGGCCATCGCGGAAACCAACGAAGGCATCCGCGCCGGCCGCGGCGACTGATCCAGCGGATTAGATTCTGACCCGGACGGAATGTCTGGTTCTGCCGGCGAGTTCAATGGGTCGGTGCAACACTTCATCTCAGACGGATGCATTGGATTTTCTGTTTACGGGTCAAACGCATAGAGAAAAGTTCGTCGCGAAACGGAGGGCTGGGGTCGTAAGTAGGCTGACGACGCGATCCCAATAAGAACACCAAATGCCCTTTCAGACAGTGCTTTTTGAAGGTAACCGACCTGTCCATGTATACGCGAACGGATCTAAGCAACGTGCCCCACCAGTTGAACAAATGGCCCAGGAAGCTCTCGGAGCCAAATCATCAAAAGAGAGATTTGCCGCTGGTGTTGCGCTCACCCATTGAACCCGCCCCCCACAGCGGACATTCGGTCTGGGTGATCGCGGATACCCGCAACGCCACACCTATTTTGGTGGAGCGCGCATCCGAACGGACAACTTTCGCCGTGATCCAGTTCTTGAGACCCGTCCGGGTCACCAGATGATACCGGAATGGGCGGAGCGCTTCTTCATCCCGTGCGCGTCGCAAGCCAAGGCACAATGCGCGGGGCGTGGGTTTTGCGGCAATACCGAGATAGTGGTAATCTTGAGATGGTGCACTGCCTGCAAGGCGCCATCAATTCAAGATTCCGGTGTTCACCGGTCTTGGCCATTTGGACAAGCAGCGGAGCAATGACATCCACCGGGTTCTGTGAAGACCATGCCCGAACGCGGGTGCCGGTGCAGCCCGGGCCTGCCGATCTCCGGCGGCGCCTCACCGCGCAATTGCGAATGTCGTCCACGATCGTGTTTCTGTGCGCAGTCTTCGCAATTTCCCGCGCGCAAGCCGTGCCCCTGATGACGGACAATTTCTCCGGCCCTGTGGCCAATGCCAACGGCCAGGCTCCCACCTTTGGTCCCAATCCCTGGAGTTGCACCGGACCGGGAGCCGCCGGTTGCATTCGCGGAAACGGTCAGATGACCAGCAGCAATCCAGGCGCCGGCCCCATCTATTACATGATGAATACGGGCCGGACACCGCTGGAACTGCGTTACCAGTTCATCGACGCCAAGGAGCCGCCTGCCTTTGTACTGGCGGAAACCCGCAACGGCTCTCTCGACAACATGTGGCATGCCTACGGATTCAACTCCGGATCGTCTTTTGTTTTTGTGCAAAGCTATTGGTGCACCACCGCGGCGGGCTGCCCAACTTCCGTGTCCGCTGTCGCGGCCGCTTCCCAGGGATCCAATGAAGGACCTTGCCCGGCTACGGTTGCGAACAAATCCTATATCGGCACCTTGAGCTTCTATAACGACACGGCCATCGCGACGCTTCAGGACGCCGCCAGCGGTGCTCTGCTGTGCACCAACGTGGCGCGCGACCCCAAGCTGCCGAGCCTCATCGGCCCCAATTTCTATCTGCAGAGCTATAACGAATCGCCCAATGTTGCTTTCACCTTTGCCCAGGCAAACGATACCGCACGTCTCATTCCGCGCCTTGCACTCGCTCCGGCCAACATCCGGGCGGTCGCAACAGCTGTGGATGCCTCACTTCTGAACAACAGCCCCTTGTTCAATTCGCTGGGAAACCTTGCCACAGGGCCCCTGACCGATAGCCTGGCGCAGCTTTCCGGCGAGGTCGCCAGCCTGTCCGCTGGTGCTGCGATTTCTGCATCGTCCGATTTCATGAATCTGATGCTGGGGCCTCTGTCAGCCGCCCGCGGGGGCGCAC
>JBBQBL010000105.1:0-8589 GCA_038317805.1 Micropepsales bacterium | reverse complement strand
CGCCTTCTGGTGGTGGTTCGCGCTGCTGATCCTGCTGGGCGGCAACCACATCCTGGACCTGTCGGGCGCCGGCAGCGCCATCGGCGTGTGCCTGCTGCTGTGGGGCGTCTTCACCCTGGGGCTGTGGGTTTCGACCTTCCGGCTCAGCAAATTGCTGTTCTCCATCTTCACCACCCTCTGGATCGCCTTCTTCCTGCTGGGCCTGGGCGCGCTTCTGCCCAACCCCGGCCTGCATACGGCGGGCGGCTGGGTTGGCCTGCTCTGCGGGTCGCTGGCGATGTATGGCAGCTTCGCCCTGGTCACCAATGCGACCTATGGGCGGGAAGTCATTCCGGTCGGTTCCCGCTAACCGCCTGATTTCCCAGACGAAGTGCGTGGTTTTGGGCGGCATTCCAGCCCAAAACCGCGCCTTCGGGCTGGCGGTCATCATCATTTCGTAAGGATTCGACGCTTAACCATAGGATCGCGCCCCATGGGTGCACAACTATGGGTTATATTCATGCGCGTATTCGCCATAAATACAACCAGAAGTTTCAAATCGCGCCGCCGCGCGTTGACAGCGGGCTTTTCCTTCGACCAGTGTCCCGCCCCGTTTGCCGGCCCCCACCGGTTCCAAAACTTGCGAAATGCGGCCCAGACCCCAGATAAGCCCCTCTTTCACCCCCTGACAGGTTCTTTTTCCTAGATGAATGTCCTGATCGTCGAGTCCCCCGGCAAGGTCAAAGCCATCAACAAGTATCTGGGCAGCAATTATAAAGTGCTGGCCAGCTTCGGGCATATCCGCGACCTCCCCTCCAAGGACGGCTCGGTCAAGCCGGACGATGACTTCTCCATGGTCTGGGATGTGGACGCCCGGGCCGCTTCCAAGATCAAGGACATCGCCGCCGCCGTGAAAGGCGCCGACAAGCTGATCCTGGCCACCGACCCCGACCGCGAGGGCGAGGCCATCAGCTGGCACATCCTGGAAGTGCTGCGCGACAAGAACCTGCTCAAGGACATGCCGGTCGAGCGGGTGGCGTTCAACGCCATCACCAAGACGGCTGTGCTGGAAGCCATCCAGCATCCGCGCCAGATCAACCAGGAACTGGTGGACGCCTATCTCGCCCGCCGCGCCCTCGACTATCTCGTCGGCTTCACCCTGTCGCCCGTGTTGTGGCGCAAGCTGCCGGGCGCCCGCTCGGCCGGGCGCGTCCAGTCCGTCGCCCTGCGCCTGATCGTGGAGCGCGAACAGGAAGTCGAAGCCTTCAAGCCCCAGGAATATTGGAGCATCGATACCGATCTGATCGCCCCCGGCGGCAACTTCTCCGCCCGCCTGATCCAGCTGGACGGCAAGAAGATCGAGAAAATGTCGCTGACCAACGAAGCGGATGCGACCCGCGCCGTGGCCGTGATCAATGCGCAATCCTTCAGCGTGGGCAGCGTCGAGGCCAAGCCGGTCAAGCGCAATCCCTCCCCGCCCTTCAAGACGTCCACGCTGCAGCAGGAAGCCAGCCGCAAGCTGGGCTTCAATGCCAAGCGCACCATGCAGATTGCGCAAGGATTGTATGAAGGCGTGGAAATCGGCGGCGATACCACCGGCCTGATCACCTATATGCGTACCGACGGCATCACCATGGTGGGCGAAGCCATCAACGAAGCCCGCGAGATGATCGCCGGCAAGTATGGCGCCCGCTATGTGCCCGGTACCGCCCGCGCTTATACCAACAACAACGCCAATGCCCAGGAAGCCCATGAAGCGGTGCGGCCCACCAGCTTTTCGCGCACGCCCGAGGAAGTGGCGCGCTATCTCGATGCGGATGCGGCCAAGCTTTATGAACTGATCTGGAAGCGCGCCGTCGCCAGCCAGATGGAAAGCGCCGAACAGGAACGCACCACCGTGGATGTGCTGTCAGCCGACGGTAAGATCACCCTGCGCGCCACCGGCACCGTCACCTTGTTCGACGGCTTCCTGACCCTTTATCTCGAAGGCCAGGACGATGAGTCCGACGAAGACGGCTCCAAGCTGCCCAAGGTCGCGGCCGGCGACAAGACCAAGGTCCAGACCGTCACCCCGGCGCAGCATTTTACCGAGCCGCCGCCGCGCTATTCCGAAGCCAGCCTGGTCAAGAAGCTGGAAGAGCTGGGCATCGGCCGCCCTTCCACCTATGCCTCGATCATCTCGACCCTGCGCGACCGCGCCTATGTGAAATTGGACCGCCAGCGCTTCCTGCCCGAAGACAAGGGCCGGCTGGTCACCACCTTCCTGAACAGCTTCTTCAAGCGCTATGTCGCTTATGACTTCACCGCCGACCTGGAAGAGAAGCTCGACGCGGTTTCCGACGGCAAGCTGGACTGGAAGCAACTGTTGCGCGATTTCTGGACCGAATTCTCCGCCACCGTGGGCGAAACCAAGAACCTGCGCATCACCCATGTCATCGACGAGCTGGAAAAGGTGCTGGAGCCGCACATTTTCCCGCCCGGCGCCGACGGCGTGGACCCGCGCAAGTGCCCGTCCTGCGAAGGCGGCCGCCTGAACCTGAAGCTGGGCAAGTTCGGCGCCTTCATCGGCTGCACCAACTATCCCGAATGCCGCTTCACCAAGCAGCTGGGCGCCAGCGAAGGTGATGCCGGCCCGGTGGAGATCGGCGAGGATCCCACCACCGCCGAGAAGATCACGCTGCGCACCGGCCGCTATGGCCCTTACGTCCAGCGCGGCGAAGGCGATAAGCCCAAGCGCAGCGGCTTGCCCCAGGGCACCGACAAGTCCGACGTGGACCTGGAAATGGCATTGAAGCTGCTGGCCCTGCCGCGCGAAGTGGGCCTGCATCCCGAAGACGGCAAGAAGATCAGCGCGAACTTCGGCCGCTTTGGGCCTTACGTTGCCCATGACGGCATCTATGCCTCACTGCCCTCGCCCGAGGACGTGTTCGAGATTGGCCTGAACCATGCCGTGACCTTGCTGGCCGAAAAGAAGGCCAAGGGTCCGGGCCGCCGCGGCGCGCAGACCCTCAAGGATCTGGGCGCGGCGCCGGACGGCAAGCCGATCAAGGTGCTGAAGGGCAAGTTCGGTCCTTATGTCAGCGATGGCGAGACCAATGCCACCCTGCATGAAGGCATGGAGCCCGACAGCGTCACCATGGAACAGGCGCTGGCGTTGATCGCCGAGCGTGCGGCCAAGGGCGGCAAGAAAAAGAAGCCTGCCAAGGCGGCAAAGGCTGCGAAAGCACCCAAGGCCACAAAGGCCAAGACCGAAAAAGCCAACGGCGCGGAGAAAAAGTCCGCCGCCAAACCCAAAACCACCAAGAAGAAAGCTGCCAAGCCCGCGGCCAAAGCCGCGGCAAAGCCCAAGGCCAAGACGCCCGAGCTGGCAGGCGAATAGGACCATTGAACAAGAATAAGTCTCCCAAGAACACGCAAGCCCTCGACAAGGCGCGCGTGCTTGAACTGCTGGCCACTGGCGCGAACAAGCGCGATCTTGCCAAAAAACTGGGCCTCAAGGGCTCGGACCGCATCCTCCTCAAGCGTATTTTGAAAGAGCTGCAAGCTGACGGCGCCATCGAAGGCAGCCCCAAGCGCGGCTTCACCAAGCATGGCGAATTGCCGGAAGTCGGCATCGTCGAAGTCACCGGCACCGATGACGACGGCGAAACCCTGGCCAAACCGCTGGCGTGGGAAAGCAATGAAGCCCCGCCCACCATCTACCTGATCCCGCCCAAGGAGGGCGCCGCACCCAATCTCGGCGACCGGCTGCTGGCACGGCTTGAAAAGCATGGCGAGGCCTATGAAGCCCGCATCATCCGCCGGCTGGACCGCGAAACCTCCATGCGGGTGATCGGCGTTCTGCGCGATGCGCCCGCCACCGGCTGGCGGCTGGTGCCGATCAACAAGAAAGAGCGTACCGAATACGCACTGGACAAGGCCGATCTCGGCGGTGCCAAGCATAACGAGCTGGTCGCGGCCGAACCGCGCAGCGGCCGCATCGCCGGCTTTTCCCGGGTCAAGGTTGTCGAGCGTATCGGCAGCATGGATTCACCCAAGACCATCAGCCTGATCGCCATTCACGATCACGGCATCCCGACGGAATTCCCCGCGGCGGTGATCGAGGAAGCCAAGGCGGCCCAGCCCATCACACCCAAAGGGCGCACCGATTTGCGCGCCGTGCCCCTGATCACCATCGACCCGCCCGACGCCCGCGACCATGACGATGCGGTGTGGGCCGGCGCCGACGAGGATCCCGCCAATTCCGGCGGCCATGTCATTCTGGTCGCCATCGCCGACGTCGCCCATTACGTCACCCCCGGCTCGGCGCTGGACAAGGAAGCGCTCAAGCGTGGCAACAGCGCCTATTTCCCCGACCGGGTGGTGCCGATGCTGCCCGAAGAACTTTCGGCCGACCTGTGTTCGCTGCGCGAAGGCGTGGACCGCCCCTGCCTGGTGGCGCGGATGGTGTTCGACAAACACGGCCACAAGAAAAGCCATACCTTCCTGCGCGCCGTGATGCGCTCGGCCGCAAAACTGACCTATGCCCAGGCGCAGGCCGCCTTCGACGGCAATCCCCATGCCGGCATGGAGAACATCGTCAAGAAGACGCTAGCCGACGTGTGGGAGGCCTATCAGTCGCTGTCCATCGCCCGCGGCAAGCGCGATCCGCTGAACCTGGATTTGCCGGAACGCCGCGTCATCCTGGGCGAAGACGGCAAGGTCGCTTCCATCGCCTATCGCGACCGGCTGGAATCCATGAAGCTGATCGAGGAATTCATGGTGCTGGCCAATGTCGCGGCCGCCGAAGCGCTGGAAAAGGCGCGCACGCCGCTGATCTACCGCGTGCATGACACGCCGTCGAAGGAAAAGCTGTTCGCCTTCTCCGACTTCCTGCGCACCCTCAACATCGCCTTCACCAAGGGCCAGGTGGTGCAGCCCGGTGTGTTCAACCGCATCCTGGCCGGCGCCAAGGGCACGCCCAACGAAGCGGTGATGAATGACGTGGTGCTGCGCTCCCAGGCGCAGGCGATCTACGATCCCGCCAACATCGGTCACTTCGGCCTGAACCTGGCCAAGTATGCCCACTTCACCTCGCCCATCCGCCGTTATGCCGATCTGATCGTGCACCGCGCCCTGATCCGGGCGTTCGATCTGGGCGAAGGCGGACTGACCGACCGCGAGATCGCCACATTGGGCGGCGTGGCCGAGCACATCACCATGACCGAGCGCCGCGCCATGGCGGCGGAACGCGATTCCACCGACCGCTATGTCGCCGCCTTCATGGAAGACCGCATCGGCCAGAGCTTCGATGCCCGCGTCACCGGCGTCACCCGTTTCGGGCTGTTCGTCCGGCTGGCGGAATCCGGCGCTGAAGGGTTGATCCCCATCCGCAGCCTGGGCGCCGACTATTTCAACCATGACGAAAAGCGCCAGGCGCTGATCGGCCAGCGCACCCGCGTCACCTATGGCATGGGCGACGCGCTGGCGGTGAAGCTGCAGGAAGCCGCCCCGTTGACCGGAGGCCTGCGATTTTCGCTGGTCGGCGCGGAGGACGAGTCTGTCCGCACAAGCGGAAAACCCCGTCATCCGGGAGGGGCTCGCAAGCCCTCCAAGCGGTCCGGAAAGGACCGTTTTCGGGGCAAAAAGCGCTGATTTCTGCCCGTTTTGGCAGATTTACTTGACAGGACGGGGGCTTATCCCCCATTACCCGCGCCTCTCGACACGTACCTTCCGGAGTTTGTCATGGCGAAGCCCACCACCGCGAAAATCCGCCTCAACAGCGACAGCGACAGCGGCTTTTTCTATGTCACCAAGAAGAACACCCGCACCATGACCGAGAAGTTCTCGATCAAGAAGTACGATCCGGTGCTGCGCAAGCATGTCACCTTCAAGGAAGGCAAGATCAAGTAGGCATTCGCCTTTTTGACCTGTAGCCTCCGGCGCGCATGCAGCGCGCTCTAGATCGTCTCTCCAACGAACAATTTGACGTCCTGATCATCGGCGGCGGCGCCACCGGCTGTTTCACCGCGCGCGACTGCGCGATGCGCGGCTTGAAGGTCGCACTGATCGAGGCGCGGGACTTTGCCTCCGCCACCAGCGCCCACAATTCCAAGCTGGCCCATGGCGGGCTTCGCTATTTGCGCAATTTCGAGATTTCCCTGGTGCGCGAGTCCCTGCGCGAGCGACTCAACCTGATGCGGATGGCGCCGCACCTGGTGCGGCCGCTGCCTTTCCTGCTGCCGCTGTATGGCGCGGGTCTGGCAGAGCGCTTCAAACTGAAGGCGGGGCTCAGCCTCTATGATCTGCTGTCCTTTGACCGCAACCGGCTGGAAGATCCCAAACAGCGCCTGCCCGGCCATCGCTGGCTGAACAAGAAGAAAGCGCTGGCGCGCGAGCCGGTGCTGGAAGGCGATCGTTTCGAAGGCGCCTTCGAATATCACGACGCGCAGATGTACAGCCCCGAACGTATCGCGCTGGAAAACCTGATCGATGCCGATGCCCATGGCGCAGCTATCGCCAACTATGTTTCGGCCGACCGGCTGATCCTGCGGAACGGCAAGGTCGAAGGCTGCAGCGTGCACGAGACGATGGCGGGCACCTGTTTCGATATCCAGGCCAGGACCGTGCTGGTGGCGGCGGGCCCCTGGGCCGATCTGTTCCTGGAACAGGCAACGGGCGAAGCGGCCGCGCACAAGCTGATCCGCTCCAAGGGCATTCATGTGATGGTGCCGCAGATCAGCACCGCGGCGCTGACCATCGAGGCCGGCAGCGGGCACCTGTTCGCCCTGCCCTGGCGCGGCCATACGCTTTTGGCCACCACCGACACGCCCTTCACCGGCGATCCCGCCACGGTCGCGGTCAGCGACGCGGACATCGAAGGCTTTCTCGCCACCTTCCGCAAATACCTGCCTGCCGCGCCGCTGGCGACGGAAAATGTCGAATTCTTCTATGCGGGCCTGCGGCCGCTGGTGAGCGACGGTTCAAAAGACAGCTACAATGTCAGCCGCCGTTCCGAACTGGTGGATCATGGCAAGGAAGGCGCGCTGGATGGCGTGTTCTCGGCGCTGGGCGGCAAATGGACCACTTCGCGCGAGCTGGCCCAAACCATCACCGATGCGCTGGTGGCCAAGCTGGGACAGAAGACGGCGCGCTGCGCCACTGCTACCACACCACTGCCCGGCGGACGCTTCGACCGTTTCGAGGAGATGGTGAAAGGCTTTCAGAAAACCTGGCCCGGCATTTCGAGCCTGCGGCACATGGCGCACATGCTGGGCGCGCGCCTGCCCGAAGCCTTGCGCGGTGCGCGGCTGACCGACTTGGTCAAGCTGGGACGCGGCGGCGATACCCCGGCCCAGATCGGCTTTGCCTTGCGCGAGGAAATGGCGCTGACCCTAGAAGACATGGTGATGCGGCGTACCGGCATCGGCCAGTTCGGCCCGCCCAGCAAGGCGGTAACCGAAAAGGTCGCCGCCCAGATGGCGGCTTATCTGGGCTGGGATGCCGACAAGACCGCGCGCGAGATCGACAGCCTGGCGCCACTGTACAGGACCGTGCCGTGACCGCCTTTGTCGTGTTCAACCCCAACTCCGCCGGCGGACGCACCGGGCGCGACTGGAAAGAGATCGAGGAAGCGCTGGAGCGCATCTTTCCCCTGATGTCCTTCTTCGTCACCACCGGCGCGGGCCAGGCGGCCCATATGGTACGCGACGCCCTGCGCGACGGTCACATGGAAATCATCGCGGTGGGCGGCGACGGCACCATCAATGAAGCGCTGAACGGTTTCTTCGAACGCGGCGCGGCCGTGGTGCCCGATGCGACGTTCAGTTTCGTGCACAGCGGCCATGACAGTTTGCTCTGCCGCCGCTTCGGCATTGCGCCGGGCTGGCAAGCGGGTGTGGCGCATCTGGCCCGTGCCCGCATCCACAAGACCGCGCTGGGCCGCGTCGCCTGCATCAGCGGCAGCGGCGAACCGGTGACGCGTTTTTTCCTGGGCGGCGCCAGCTTCGGCCTGACCGCCAGCACCGCGCGCGCCTTGGGCCGCGCCCGCATCGCCCGTCTGTTTGGTCACCAATTTGCGAATGCTTGGCACCGGTTCCTGGCGCGGCTGGCCTGGCGCCCGACCCGGGTGCGGCTGATGGCCAGCGGTTATGACGAGATCGCCGGCATTTCCAGTGTCAGCCTGGCGCCCCATGGCGATGGGTTCGCCATGACGGTGTTGGACGGGCAGGGCCGCGCCGATGAAGCCCGCGCCTTGCGCACCACGCGGCTGACGGCCGCCCCCACCCTGGACACCCACACGCCCGTGGATGTCGAAACCGACGGAGAAAGCGCCGGTATCCTGCCTGCAACCTTTGAAATCTGCCCCGCTTCTGTGAATCTGCGCATCTAGGCAGCCCGCTGCACCCTGCTTTTGCGCTAGGCTGCCTGCCATGAATCAATGGATTCGCTGGGATACAGATGCGGGGGCGGCCGAGCCGTCCTGGCGCTGGCTGGCGAATGCGTTGGCCATGCCGGCCCTGCTGCTGACCCCGGCGCGCGCCCGCGCCGATATCACGCTGCCCGCCAGCCGCCTGGCCGAAACCTCCCGAGAAAAATTCACCGCCCTGCTGGGCGAACAGGGCGTGCGCG
>JBBQBL010000104.1:0-8616 GCA_038317805.1 Micropepsales bacterium | reverse complement strand
TCGCCCATGAATTGAACCAGCCGCTCGCGGCCATTTCCAATTATGTCAGCGCCGCGAAAATTGGCCTTCGCGCGAAGAATATGACGCCCGAAAAGATGCACGCTGCGCAAGAATTGATGAACAAGGCCTCGGCCCAGTCTCTGCGCGCCGCTGCGATCGTCAAAGGACTGCGCGGCTTTGTCGAAAAGCGGGAAATGAGCCGCGAGCCAGCCGATCTGGGGCAGATCGTGGAAGAGGCCCTGGCGTTGGCCTTTGTCAGCGCGGCATCCTCCGGTGTGAAGGTCATACTGCATCTGGACCACGCACTACCGCCCGTGCTGGTGGATCGCGTGCAGATCCAGCAGCTCCTGTTCAATCTGATACGAAACAGTCTGGAGGCGATGCAATCATCTCCAAAGCGCGAACTGACGCTGGAGACGCGGCAAGGCGCGGGAGGGCTTGCCGAGGTGACCGTCCAGGATAGCGGACCTGGGCTGGACGCCAGGGTGGAGGAAAACCTGTTCAAGCCGTTCATCACCAACAAGCAAAACGGCATGGGTGTGGGCCTGACCATCTGCCAGACGATTGTCGAAGCCCATGGCGGCCGCATCTGGCTGGCCCAGAATGGCGCTGATGGCACAATCTTCCGCTTCAGCCTGCCCCTGCCTTGAATTGGCTCGCGGCGCGGTCGTACGGCAGCGATATACGTGTTTTCGTTGGGCCGGTGTTGGGCCGGCTTGGCATTCATTCAATCGCATGGCGATTGAATGAATGGTGCGCCCTAGGGGAGTCGAACCCCTCTTGCAGGAATGAAAATCCTGAGTCCTAACCGATAGACGAAGGGCGCCACCGGAGGGCGGGGATTTAACGGCCAAGTCCCGGTTTGGCAACCCAAAATTGGAGGGGACGGTGCAATGGGGCTGGAGCTCGTTTCGACAGCTCCCCGGCCGCTCGCTTTGGCTCGCGGCGTTCGCCCCAAAAATCGGACCACCGGACCGATTTGACCGGCTGCGCCGGTCGGGCCTCACCCCAAATCAGGCGGTTGCGGGGGCGGCATCCTCGATTTCCAGCTGGACCCGGATACGGCCCATCCAGTCGTCCTGCCGCAGGCGCCCGGCCACATGAATCCGCTGTCCACGGGCAGCCAGAAGGCCGTCTCCCAGGGACGTGCCCACGGCCCTGAAGGCGATGGCGTCCAGCATGGTGCCGTCGCCGCCCGCCAGCCGCAGCTTCACATGCGCCTTGCCCACCACGTCGGCAAAAGCCACCCGGACATCGGGCAGGCCCAGCAGCGGCTCGGCATTGCCCGCCCCAAAGGGACCGGCCTGGGCGATCTCCTGCGCCAGGGCGATGTTGGCCCCGGCCGGCGAGGACACCGCGTCCAGGTACAGGTCGTTGGCGGCCGCCAGGGCGGGACCGGTGCCGCTGAACTGCGCCTCGATGAACTTGTGAAAGCCGTCCAACTGCGCCGTGGTCAGCGAGAAGCCCGCCGCCATGGCATGGCCGCCGCCATATTCGATCACGCCTGCCTCGGCGGCGGCGCGGATGATGGCGCCGATGTCGATGCCGGCAATGGAGCGGGCCGAACCTCGCCCCATGCCGCCTTCAAACCCTGCAACAAAGGCCGGCTTGGTGAAGCGTTCTTTGAGGCGTCCCGCCACGATGCCGACCACACCGGGATGCCAGCCGTCACCCGACACCAGCAGGAACGGCGCATTGGCCTGGGTCTGGCCCAGCGCGATGGCTTCTTCCAGGATGATCTTCTCGATCGCCTGGCGTTCCTTGTTGTGCAGGTCGAGCTGGGCGGCGAACTCGCCCGCCTTGTCCACATCGCGTTCGGTCAGCAAGTCCACGCCCAGCGACGAGCGCCCTACCCGCCCACCGGCATTGATGCGCGGTCCAAACACAAAGCCCAGGTGATAAGGCGTGAAGGGTCCCTTGGCGCCGGCGATGCCGGCCAGCGCCGCCAGGCCCGGGCGCGACAGGGCGCCGATCTGGCCCAGGCCGAAACGGACAAAGGCGCGGTTGACGCCGTTCAGCGGAACCACGTCGCAAATGGTGGCCAGCCCGACCAGATCCAGGAAAAGCCGCAGGTCGGGTTCGGCCATGCTGCGCTCTTCGTAGAAACCGGTTTCGCGAAGGTGCCGGTTCAGCGCCACCAGGAACAGAAAACTGACCCCGGCGGCGCACAGATGCCCCAGCCCCGATGTGTCGCCCGGCTGATTGGGATTGACGTGGGCGATAGCAGGCGGGCTGCGATCCACCCGGTGGTGATCCAGCACCACGACATCCAGGCCCAGCGATTGGGCCTCTTCCAGCGCGGCAATCGCGGCAGCGCCGCAATCCACCGTGATCACCAGCGCCATACCTTCGGCGGCAAGCACCTTCATCGCGGTGGGCGACGGGCCATAGCCTTCGGTCATGCGGTCGGGAATATAGACGCGCGGGGCCGCGCCCAGTTCGGTCAGGAAATCCGACAGCAGCGCCGCGGACGTCGAGCCGTCCACGTCATAGTCGCCGAACACGGCAATGCGCTCGCCTGCGGCCAGCGCAGCGGCAACGCGCTTCACCGCGACATCCATATCCTTGAGGATGTTGGGATCGGGCAGCAGGTTCTTGAGCTTGGGGGTCAGGTAATCGGCGGCTTCCGCCAACGTCACGCCTCGCAAAGCGAGAAGACGCGACAGCACCGGCGAGATTTCCCGCAGGAGTTCTCGCTCCATCGCCTCATCGACGGATTTCAGCAGCCAGCGGCGGCCCGAAAAGCTGCGCGCGACCCCGAAGGCCGCGGCGCCATTCTCGATTCCGCCCTCAAGCACCCCGGCGGTGACGGGTGCGAATCCAGCGCACCGTCCCGGTGGCCGAGCGCATCACCACGCTTTCGGTGGTGATGAACTCGCCTTCGCGGTGCACGCCGCGCAGCATCGAGCCATCGGTGACGCCGGTGGCGGAGAACACCACATCGCCCGACACCAGTTCGTGCAGGCCGTATTTGCGGTTCAGATCTTTCACGCCCCACTTGGCGGCGCGGGCGCGTTCGTCATCGTTGCGGAACACCAGCCGGCCCTGCATCTGGCCGCCGACACAGCGCAGCGCCGCTGCCGCCAGCACGCCTTCGGGCGCGCCGCCCTGGCCCATATAGATGTCCACATTGGTAGCCGGATCGGTGGTTTCTATCACACCGGCCACGTCGCCGTCGGTGATCAACTTCACCTTGGCGCCCGATGCCCGAATTTTGGCGATCAGGGTTTCGTGACGCGGACGGTCCATCACCAGGGCGGTGATCTCGTCGGCGCGGCAGCCCTTGGCTTTGGCGATGGCATTGATGTTGTCCGCCGGTTCGGCATCCAGGTCGATCAGGCCGTCACGATAGCCCGGACCGATGGCGATCTTGTCCATATAGGTATCGGGCGCATTCAGCATGGTGCCGGGTTCGGCCATCGCCATCACCGCCAGCGCATTGGCCATCGCTTTGGCGGTAAGCGTGGTGCCTTCCAGGGGATCCAACGCGATGTCCACGGCCAGGCCGCCTTGCCCCACCTTCTCGCCGATGAACAGCATGGGGGCTTCGTCGCGTTCGCCTTCGCCGATCACCACGGTGCCGTCGATCGGCAGCGCATTGAAGGCCAGCCGCATCGCTTCGACCGCCGCATGGTCGGCGTCATGTTCATTGCCGCGTCCGATCTGGTGATAGGCGGCGATGGCGGCGGCTTCGGTGACACGCACCGCTTCCAGCGCAAAGGCCCGGTCCAGCGGTTTGGACTGGGCGGGCGGACGGACTTGGGTCATCTCGTTATTCTCTTATTGGGCGCTCAGGCCGTTTCCATGGGAATCATGCAGGGACGGCCCCGCACCTTGTCGGAAGCGCCAATCGCCTTCAAGGCGCGCTCGACGCTGGCCTGTGACGTTTCGTGGGTAATCATCACAATCGCCACCGGCGCGCCGGGGGCGCGCACCCGCTGGATCATGCTTTCGATGGAAACACCGGCATCGGCCAGGTTTCCGGCGATGGAGGCCAGGACGCCGGGCACATCCAGCACCTCGAAGCGCAGATACCAGGGCGACACCGCGGCCTTACCGTCAGCCGGGGTCATGGGTTTGAGGTCCGCCACCGGGCGGCCGAACACCGGGGTGGGAATGCCGGACGCCGCTTCCACGATATCGGCGATCACGGCACTGGCGGTGGGCGCTTCGCCCGCGCCGCGCCCCGAAAAGAAGAAGGTGCCCGCCTCGCCCGCATCCACCGACACGCCATTGGCGGCGCCGCCGACATTGGCCAGCGCCGAGCGCACGCGCACCATCGCGGGATTGACGCACTGGTCGATTTTCCCGTCCACGCGGCGCGCCACGCCCAACAGCTTGATGCGAAAACCGAACTCGCTGGCAAAGGCGATATCGTCCGGCGTGATGTGCTGGATACCTTCCACCGCCACCGCATCCAGGTTAGGCGCGGTGCCGAAGGCGATGGCCGCCAGCAGCGCCAGCTTGTGCGCGGTGTCGCCGCCGCCCACGTCCAATGTCGGATCGGCTTCGGCATAACCCTTGGCCTGCGCTTCCTTCAGCACATCGTCAAAGGCCCGGCCCGAGGATTCCATTTCGGTCAGGATGTAATTGCAGGTGCCGTTGAGGATGCCCTTCACCGCATCCACGCCGTGCGCGATGAGCCCTTCGCGCAGCGCCTTGACGATGGGGATGCCGCCGGCCGCGGCGGCTTCGAATTTCAGGGTGACCTTGTTCTTCTCGGCCAGCTGCGCCAGCGCCAGCCCGTGCTTGGCCAGCAGCGCCTTGTTGGCGGTCACCACATGCTTGCCGTTTGCCAGCGCGGTTTCCACCAGTTGGCGGGCGATGCCTTCCTCGCCGCCGATCAGTTCGACCACAACATCGGCGTCGCCCTTGGCAAGGCTCAGCACATCATCGGTCCAGCCGGACACGGCGAAGTCGCGCGCCTTGTTCTTGTCGCGGGCCGAGACAGCAACGATGTCCAGCTTGCGCCCCGAGCGGCGCGACAGTTCCTCGCCGCGCGCGGCAAGCGCTTTCACCACGCCGCCCCCGACCGTGCCGAGTCCGGCGATGGCAATCTTGAACGGTGCCGTCATTTTGCGGGCGCCAAGTCGGTCTTTTTGGAATCATGGGGCGCCATGTTGGTGCCCATGGTGAGGAACTTCTTCACATTGCGCGCCGCCTGGCGGATGCGATGCTCGTTCTCCACCAAGGCCACACGGACATAGCCCTCGCCATATTCGCCAAAGCCGATGCCCGGCGATACCGCGACCTTGGCATGGATCAGCAAATCCTTGGCGAACTCCATCGAGCCGAGTGTCTTGTATTTCTCCGGCACCGGCGCCCAGGCGAACATCGAGGCCTCGGGCGAAGGGATTTCCCAGCCCGCCGCCGCCATGCTTTTGACCAGCACGTCGCGGCGCGATTTGTAGACGGCGCGGATCTCATCGACCATCTCCTGCGGCCCGTTCAGCGCCGCGGCCGCCGCCACCTGGATGGGCGTGAAGGCGCCATAGTCCAGGTACGACTTGATGCGCGCCAGGGCGCCGATCAGCTTTTCATTGCCCGCCGCAAAACCCATGCGCCAGCCGGGCATGGAATAGGTCTTGGACAGCGACTGGAATTCGATGGCGATGTCCTTGGCGCCGTCTACCTGCAGGATCGAGGGCGGCGGATTGTTGTCGTCGAAATAGATGTCGGCATAGGCCAGATCGCTCAGCACCCAGATGTCGTGTTTCTTGGCGAACTTGATGATCTCTTTGTAGAAATCCAGACCAACCACCTGCGCGGTGGGGTTGGACGGATAGTTCACCACCAGGGCGAGCGGCGACGGCACCGAATGGCGCGTGGCCGCGCCCAGGCGCGAAAGATATTCCTCCGGCGAGGTGGCGGGCACATGACGAATGGCGGCGCCCGCGATCATGAAACCGAAGGCATGGATCGGGTAAGCCGGATTGGGCACCAGCACCACATCGCCCGGCGCGGTGATCGCCATGGCCAGATTGGCGAAGCCTTCCTTGGAGCCCAGCGCCGCAATCACTTCGCGGTCGGGATCGAGCTTCACCCCGAAGCGGCGCTCGTAATAGGCGCAGTGCGCCTTGCGCAGGCCCTTGATGCCGCGCGAAGCCGAATAGCGATGGGCACGCGGATCACGCGCGGTCTCGCACAGCTTGTCCACGATGTAATCGGGCGTGGCCATGTCGGGATTGCCCATCCCGAAATCGATAATGTCCTCGCCCCGCGCGCGCGCCGCTGCCTTGAGGCGGTTTACTTCCTCGAAGATGTAGGGCGGCAGCCGCTTGATGCGGTAAAAATCGGTGGTCGGGGCCATGGCTCTAACGAAATGATGATGAAGGCGCAGAATCGGGGATTCAGCCCCGGGGCGCAATCATTATTGGGTTAATTGCGGCAGTTTTGGCGCAGGTTAGCCCTGCACAAAAATCTCGGCTCTACGGTTGCCGTCTTCGCCCTTGGGCATGGATTCGTAATAGACGGGCTGGCTGTCGCCCACCGCCTCGATCCGCACCTTGTCGGCCGGAACACCCGCCCGGATCAGGGCCTGGGCCACGGCATTGGCGCGCGCCTGGGACTTCTGGAAGATCACTTCCAGATGGCGTTCCACCGGCATGTTGGGGGTGCGGCTGGAGGCATGGCCCACCACCTTGATGGAACCCTGCCCGCCAAGAGCATTAAAGGCAGCCACGGCGTCACGCACCTTGGTGCGGGCAGCGGCCGGCAGGCTGGTGCCGTCACCGGAGAAATAAACGATGGCCGTCGGCGGAACCCCGCCATTCATGGCGGCGGCCATGCCGGCCGGGGTGCCCGGAATAGCATCGAGATTGGCGACCACATCGCCCGACATGGACGGACCGCCCATGCCGCGGCGGCCAGTGCTGGCGGGCACGGCCGCGACGGCGGGCGTGCCGGTGCCGGCGGTGCCGGCCATGGCGGCGGTCTGGCGGTACTGCGCCAGGATCGGCGGGGAAACCCACTGGGCGACGCTGGCATTGAGCGGCGGCGCCGAGGAACGCTTGAAGCCCAGTTGGGCGTCGGACGGCTGGGCCATCGCCATGCGGCTGCCCGCCATCATGGGAACGGCGGGAACGGCCGGTTCGGCGCCGGGCGGCGGCGCCATGGCGGCGGCGCGAACAGGAGCCGGTGCGGAGGCGACGGGGGCGGGGGCGGAAGCGACGGGCGCAGCCGCGTTGGGCGGCGGCGCTGCGGACGCGACGGCTACGGGCGCGGAGGCGGCAGGCGGCGGGACAGCGGAACCGGCGCTGGGCGGAGCGTCGGCCGAAGGCGGAGCGTCACTGGCGGACGGCGGCGCGTCGGCAGCGGCGATAGCCTGGCGGGCGGCGTTGGCGTCCGTGGCCATGGGCGGCGGGGCGGCGGCGTCGGTGCCCGCGCGCAGCGCTTCGGCGCTGTACTGGGCCTGGGTGCCGGCAGCTTGAACCTGCTGGGTGGCACGGGCCGGGGCGGCGGCGTCGGGCGCGGCGGGGCGGGTGGGAATGGCGGCCAGGTCCGGCGTGGTGGTGCTGGCGTCGGCGGCGGCCTGCTCGGTGGAATCGGTGGGGAACTGGCTGTCGGGCGTATCGTCGCCGCTGATCAGGCCGGTCGGGTCCAGGTCGGACATGGTCTGGCAACCGGCGGTTCCCACCGCAAGGCTGATCGCCAGCGTCGCCATCACCAACGGACGCGCGTAAATCTTGGTCATGCCCAAAAAGCCCTTCACTTCCCCAAAAGGGATTCTCAACGCCGGTGCCCCGGCCTTCGCGCAGCCTTGCGCGAGCGCCAACCAGCAATCCGATATACCGTGCCCCGGCGCGCTGCGCCAGCGAAAGCAGATGTAATCCACGCCACCAATTGCGGTATTTGAGCCCGCCCGAGCAACGGCGAGGCGCCTTTTGGCGGCTTGCGGGTGTCACCGTGGCCGGGCTATCACAGTTTTGGAAAAGGCAATCCCGTGGCCCCCAAAGCTCCCGCTGCAGAAGCTTCCGAATCGCCGCCCGGCCTGAACGGCCAGGAATTCGCGCGCAACATGCTCACCGTGGGCATGAAGAGCCAGCAACTGCTGCTGGATTTCGCCGCCCGCATGGGCAAGCGCGACGGGCCGATCGATCCTTTGAACATTTCCGGCGCCATGATGGCGCTGGCCAAGGCGATGGGCGAAGACCGCGACGCGGTGATGGCGGCCCAGACCCAGTGGTGGAACGACGTGATGACGCTGTGGGAATCCACGGCGCGGCGCATGCTGGGCGGCGAAGCGCACGCGGTGGTGGAACCGGCGCCCGGCGACCGCCGCTTCAAGGCCGAGGCCTGGCGCGAAAACGAAGTGTTCGATTTCATCAAGCAGAGCTATCTGCTGACCGCCAACGCCATGCAGGAGATGGTGGGCAAGCTGCACGGCCTGGACGAGAAGGAACGCGGGCGCGTCGCCTTCTATACCCGCCAGTTCGCCGATGCCTTTGCCCCCACCAACTTCCCCCTTACCAACCCGGACGTGCTGAAGGCCACCATGGCCTCCAACGGCGACAACCTGGTCAAGGGTCTGGACAATCTCCTGGCCGATATCGAGCGCGGCCATGGCGAGCTTTCCATCCGCCAGTCGGCCGACGGTTTCACCATCGGCGAGAATGT
>JBBQBL010000103.1:0-8643 GCA_038317805.1 Micropepsales bacterium | reverse complement strand
AGGCGGCGGCGATGGACCGCGCCGAAGCGCTTGCGCCAGCCGTCGTGGCTGGTCTCCAGCCATTGCGCGCCATTCTGTTCCTGGCGGTCCTGCTCCACCCGTTCCGGGCGGCGGCCGAGGCCTTCCTCACTCAGTTCGCTGCTGTTGGTATCGGCCAGCACCAGGGTGGAATGGGCGGCGGTGGCGCGCAGCGCCCAGTTCCAGGTCTGGTGCGTCAGCCCGCCGGCGCCGCAATTGACCACGATGCGGTCATTGCCGCTAGACAGTTCAAAGGCGCAGGCCCCGGCATGGGCCTCCAGCGCGAATGGGCCGTCCGGGGTCTTGCCGCAATCCAGCAGGCACAAGGTGCGCCCTGCCGTCAGCCGCTGATAGGCGCTGTGGCGGGCATGGTGAAAGGGTTGGCCGCGCACGTCATCGCGCGCCAGCAGCCCGGCAATCATGCGTGGATCGCCTTCGGCGCCCCCATTGAACAGCGCCAGCGCGCCGTCGCCATGCCGGAAAAATCGCAGCATCGGCGCCATGCGGTCATGGGCGTTGCGCAAGCCATGCGGCGGCTCCTCGCCCACCGCGCTGAGGGATTCCAAAATCATGATGATATGGCGATAGGCCGCCATCAACTGTTCGGGCGAGCGGCTGACATGGCCGCCATCGGGAAGTATCTGGCGCTCGATCTCTTCTTCCAGCCGGGAGATTCCTGTCTCGCGCCGTTTGGGACTGTCATCCAGGCACAGCCCCGACAGCGCCAGAACAGCAGCCGCTTCCAGCCGCGGCAAACCGTCGGGCGCTTCGCGCGAGGTGCGTTCCAGCATGCGGCACTGTTCGCGCAGGGAGACGAACAGGCGCGAGCGCCACATCATCTCGGAATTCAGGATCACCAGCCGGCCATGGGTGAAGATGGCGGCCAGCCGCCGCGCCATGATGTGCGGCAGCCAGGCCGGCTCGGAATAGGCGCCGTGCCGCTTGACCCACTGGCCGATCAGGTTGGTGGCGAGCTTCCTGGCATTGTCGCCGCCGGCATTGGACAAGGCCGGCAGCCAGGCAAAACTGTGCAGCGCCATTTCCCAGGCCGCGTTCGGCGGTTTGAGATCGAACACCGACACGCCATCGGGCACATCCACCGACACCCCATAAAAACGGAAGCGGCCGCGCAACAGGCTGTCGGCTTCCTCCAGCCGGCGCGGCGCCGCATCCCAGGGATGAAACACCACATGATCGGCCAGCGGGCCTTTGAGCAGGCGGCGATAGAACCAGTTGCGCCGCCACCAGACCCGCAAAGGCGCGGCCGCGCGGCGCAAGCCTGCCCGCATCAGTTCGGGCAGGAGCGGCAGGAGCTGCTGCGCCTGCACGTCAGCCTCTCAGCGCTTGGATATTTGCGGCGTATTGCGACGGCCCGCCCTGGAACACCGCGGTGCCGGCCACCAGCACGGTGGCGCCTGCGGCGATGGCGCGCCTGGCCGTCTGGGGCGTGATGCCGCCATCCACTTCCAGCGCGATGTCACGGCCGGTGGCGTCAATGCGTTTGCGGGCGGCTTCGATTTTCTTGAGCTGGCTTTCGATGAAGCTCTGGCCGCCGAAACCGGGATTGACGCTCATGATCAGGATCAGGTCGACCAGGTCCATCAGGTTGTCCAGCGCGTCCACCGGCGTGCCGGGATTGAGCACCACGCCGGCTTTCTTGCCCAGCTTGCGGATGTGCTGAAGGGTGCGATGGACATGGGGACCGGCTTCGGGATGAACGGTCAGGCCATCGGCCCCCGCTTCCACGAAGGCCTCCAGATACGGGTCCACCGGCGATATCATCAGATGCACGTCGAAGGGCTTTTTGGCATGGGGCCGAAGCGCCTTCACCACCTGGGGTCCGATGGTGATGTTGGGCACGAAGTGACCGTCCATCACATCGACATGAATCCAGTCGGCGCCCGCCGCCTCGATGGCTTCGATTTCCGCGCCAAGCCTGGAAAAGTCGGCGGAGAGGATAGACGGCGCGATGCGGACGGGCTGGGCCATGGGGGCCTAAGTGCCGGATTCAGCTACAGGCTGCAAGGCCCGGCGGTCCCGCGCCACGGCCAGCAGCAGCACCAGGGCGGGCAGCCAGATCACCCGGGACTGGTAGCGGTCATGGGGGTTGGAAAAGGTGCCGCAGATAATGGCATTGCCCACCAGCCCCACCAGCACCAGCGCCGGCAGGCTGGCCTGGTCCCAGGCGCGTCGCAGCCCCGCATGTTGAAGCAACAGGATGATTCCCAGCACGGTCATCGCCCCCACCGGCACATGAATCAGGTTCAGCACCTTGAAACGGATCAGGCCGTGCTGCTGGCGCGCCTTCAGATAGGCGGGCAATTGCTCCGGGATCATGCGGCGGAAATTCGGCTCGACAACGGAAAGCTGGGGCTCGATGCCGTCGCCGGTCTTGAACTGCAGGAATTGCAGCAGCGAGTCATAGACCGCGGTGCGCAAATGCATCATCGGATAGCGCTTAAGACTTTCCACGATGATACGGCTGTCTTCGGCCTGCTGCGTCTTGCTGGTGAAGCCGCCCAGCGCATGAAAGCCGCTGCCGGCGCCCCACAGCCAGCCATTGGCGCTGGTCGCCAGACGGTTCTTGTATTCGCACAGCCGCCAGTTGATATCGCCCTTCGGCGGACAGGTATCCTGCAGCAGCCGCTTGACGATGCCGTCCTGCATCAGGCGCGCGAACACAAACACCGATCCCGACTTGCTGATGAACAGGTTGCCGGTCAGCACGAAGTTGCCCACCACGATAAGGGCGATCCCGGTGACCAACCCGATCATTCCGCGTTTCAGGTCCGGTTTGGGCACGCCCCAGCGCGCCAGCAGCTTGAGCAGCGCGGCACAGATCAAAAGTCCGCCGATCAGACCCAGATGCGAAGGATGGCAAGCCACCGCCAGTCCGGTCAGCCCGATGACCCAGCGCAGCCGCGCCTTGCCGAGCCGGCCGGAGCGGAACATCAGTAGCCACGCACCCAGGATTACCACCGGGGTGAAGATGTCCGGCTCGACCTGTCCCACATACCAGGCGATGCCGGTCAGAAGGCTGAGCGCGGCGCCGATCACGATCATGCCGCGAAGGGTCAGGCCCGGCACCTCGGCGCGCGCCACTTCCAGGATGATGTAGCTGGTCATCAGCGCCTGCAGCACCACGATGGGCCACAGGCTGAAATTGCCGCCGGCCAGGAACAGCAGCTCGGCATAGACCGGGGCGCGCTCCACCAGGAAGATATGGCCCAGCCCCTCCAGCAGATAGGCGCCGGTGTCGTAGAAAATCAGGGGAAAGCCGTTCCACAGGGCAGCCGACAGGAACATGAGGCTGAGCAGCGCCATCCCCACCGCGGGCACAGCGATGCCCTCGACCGGAACGGCCAGCCAGGCCCTGCTATTCACCGTTGATTCGCGCATTTGCCCCTGTGGCCGCGAATTTGCCGCAAGCCGTGCCCCAAAGCGAGTGTGGACCTGCATAAAGCGCGGTTGACTGGAGGTTCCGCACCCCTAAACTCCCGGCCAATCTCGCCCACGACCTCCGGAAGGCTTTTCATGGCGGACAATCCGCAAAAACCGGCCCAGGCCACGCGTCCGCTTTCTCCCCACCTCACCATCTATCGCTGGCCGGTCACGATGGCGACGTCCATCACCCACCGCGCCACCGGTATCGGCCTGTCGGTGGGTGCGGTCATCCTGGCCTGGTGGCTGGTATCGATCTCCAACGGACCCGAAGGCTGGCACAGCTTTCACGCCGTGTCCGACACACCCATCGGCCTGCTGGTGGTGTTCGGCCTGACCTGGTCGCTGGTCTATCACTTCCTCAACGGCATCCGGCACCTGGCCTGGGACCTGGGCTATGGCTTTGAAAAGGGCCTGGCTGAACGCAACAGCATGATGATCCTGGTTGGCTCCATCGTGATCGCGGTGGCCATCTTCGCCCTCGCCTGGACCGGTCACGGAGGATATTTGCGATGAATTCCGCGGAAACGCCCCTGCACAAAGTTCGCGGCATGGGCTCGGCCCATTCGGGCACTGGCCATTTCTGGCATGAGCGCGTCACCTCGGTGGCGCTGATTCCGCTCTCGCTGTGGTTCGGCTATGTCATGCTGGGCCTGGCCGGCACCAGCGAAGTCACCGCCCTGCAGTTCCTTGCCCATCCCTGGAATGCAATCCTGATGGGCGCCTTCGTCGCCTTCTCGCTGTGGCACGCCTATCTGGGGCTGCAGGTGGTGGTGGACGATTACATCCACACGGCCGGCACCAAGATTTTCCTGATGCTGGTGATCCGCTTTTCCGTCATCGCCATCACGGCGACCTGCATCTTCGCGATCGTCCGCATCGCAGCCTTATAGGGCCCTCTTCAAAAGGTAACCTCCATGCCCGCCTACACCATCGTTGACCACACGTTCGACGTCGTCGTTGTCGGCGCCGGTGGCGCAGGACTTCGCGCGACGCTGGAATGCGCCCTGCAGGGCCTGAAAACCGCCTGCATCACCAAGGTGTTTCCTACCCGCAGCCACACCGTGGCGGCCCAAGGCGGCGTGGCCGCCAGCCTGGGCAACATGGGCGAGGATAACTGGCGCTGGCACATGTACGACACCGTCAAGGGATCGGACTGGCTGGGCGACCAGGACTCCATCGAATATCTGTGCCGCAATGCGCCGGAGGCGGTGTACGAGCTGGAACATTTCGGCATGCCCTTCAGCCGCACCGACGAAGGCAAGATCTACCAGCGCGCCTTTGGCGGCATGACGTCCAATTACGGTCAGGGAATCGTGCAGCGCACCTGCGCCGCCGCCGACCGCACCGGACATGCCATGCTGCACACCCTGTACGGCCAGTGCGTGAAGCATGAAGTCAATTTCTTCATCGAGTATTTCGCCCTCGACCTGATCATGGAAAACGGCGCCTGCCGCGGCGTGATGGCCTGGAACCTGGATGACGGCGTCATCCACCGCTTCCGCGCTCACCAGGTGATCATGGCGACCGGCGGTTATGGCCGCTCTGACCTGTCGTGCACCGGCGCCCATACCCAGACCGGCGACGGCAACGCCATGGTGCTGCGCGCCGGGCTGCCGCTGCAGGACATGGAATTCGTCCAGTTTCATCCCACCGGCATTTTCGGCGCCGGCGTATTGATCACCGAGGGCGTTCGCGGCGAAGGCGGCTATCTGACCAATTCGGAAGGCGAGCGCTTCATGGAGCGCTATGCGCCCAACGCCAAGGACCTGGCCTCGCGCGACGTTGTTTCCCGCGCCATGACCATCGAAATCCGCGAAGGCCGCGGCGTCGGTCCCGGCAAGGACCATATCCACCTGCATCTGTCGCATCTGGATCCCAAGATCATCCATGAGCGCCTGCCGGGCATTTCGGAATCGGCGCGCATCTTCGCGGGCGTGGACGTCACCAAGGAACCGATCCCGGTGCTGCCGACGGTGCATTACAACATGGGCGGCATTCCCTGCGCCTATACCGGCGAGGCGCTGACCCTCACCGGCGGCAATCCCGACACGGTGGTGCCCGGACTTATGGCTGTTGGGGAGGCCGCTTGTGTGTCGGTGCATGGCGCCAATCGGTTGGGCTCCAATTCGCTGATCGATCTTGTGGTGTTCGGCAAGGCCGCCGGTGTACAGGCCGCCAAGTCGCTGCAAGGCGTGCGCACGCATCAGGAATTGCAGAAGAATGCCGGCGACGAAGCCATGGCCCGCTTCGACCGCTTCCGCAACGCCAAGGGCGGCACGCCGACGGCGGTGATGCGGCTGGCGATGCAGAAGGCGATGCAGGAAGACGCCGCGGTGTTTCGCACCGGCGATACCCTGTCACAGGGGCTCAAGCGCGTCAGTGACATCTATGCCCAGCGCGGCGATATCGGCATTACGGACCGCTCCATGATCTGGAACACCGACCTGGTGGAGACATTGGAATTCGACAATCTGATCCAGCAGGCGGTGGTGACGGTGGCCGGCGCGGTCAACCGGCAGGAAAGCCGCGGCGCCCATGCCCGCGAGGATTATGCCAACCGCGACGACGAAAACTGGATGAAGCACACCCTCACCTGGCTGGATATCGAGACGGGCCGGACCAAGATCGACTATCGCCCGGTGCACACCTACACGCTCACCAGTGATGTCGAATATATCAAGCCCAAGGCGCGGACGTATTGAACTGAACCCGACGCGGCCTTGCGCGTTATCCCTGCGATAGATTGCGCATATTTGAGGCCTCAGATGTTTGTTCGTACGCTGCTCGCCGCCCTGCTGATTTCCAGCATGCCGGCGCTTGCCCAAACAAAAAAAGACCCGGTTAAAAAGCCGGTCACCGCGCCCGTCAGTGCGCCGGCTCCCAAGACCACCACCACCGGAGCCAAGACCATCACCGGCGCCACGCCCGCGCCTGACGACCGGGCCAAGCAATGGCTGGTGCTGGTGGATGACAAGAATTACGCCCAAAGCTGGAGCGAGGCCGGCAAGGCTTTCCAGAACAGGCAAAAGACCGATGCCTGGGCCGCCGATGCCAGCAAGCGCCGTGAACCGCTGGGCGCTGTGGCAAGCCGCGGCCTGAAGTCGATCGATGTCAGCCGCAGCAATATCGCCGTGATCAAGTATGATTCGGTTTTCGCCCATAAGGCGTCGGCGGTGGAAACCGTGACCCTGTCCTTCGAAAATGGCGCCTGGGTGGTGACTGATTATTCCGTAAGTTGATCGCCGCAAAGCTGCCCCATTATGTTCAGCCGGGGTTCAGGCTCCGGGGCCGAAGCTCCATGCCGGATAAAGGGAGAGACTCATGTCCATCAGAAAAATTCTGCTGAGCGCTTGTGCTGCGGCGACGCTTGTCACCGGCACGGCATCTGCCCAGCCCGGCTGGGTGCCGCCCGGGAATGATCGTGACGGCTATTACAGCGACAATGATCACAATGGCTATTATGACCGCGACGGACGCTATCGCCGCATCCGCGATCGAGGCGGCCGCTATGACCGCGATTACGGTCCGCCGCCGCCCCCGCCGCGCTATGAATCCGGTCCGCCCCCCGCAGCCTACGCTCCGGCGCGCGATTGCCGCCGCGATAACCGGACGACCGGGACGGTCCTGGGCGCCATCGCGGGCGGCCTGATCGGGGGCTTCGCCAGTCATGGCAACGGCCTTGCCACCGTCGGCGGCGTGATCGGCGGCGGCGTGCTGGGCAACGTCATCGCCGGCGACATGGACTGCGAGGATCAAGGCCAGGCCTATCCGATCTATGTCGACAGCCTGAATGGCGACATGGGCCGGCCCTATGAATGGCGGCGCGGTCCCAACCGCGGCACGTTTACCTCCACGCGCGAGTATCGCCGGGGCGGCCAGATCTGCCGCGAATTCACCGCCACGACCTGGCGCGGCGGCAACAGCCATACCCGCACAGGGGTGGCTTGCCGCGACGTCGGTGACCGCGGTGGCTGGCGGTTCGACTAGGACGCGCTAAAGACGGGCGCTGGAACCAACGGTTCCGGCGCCCGTTTCGCATGTCAGGCTGCAGGGGAGAAATCGATGAAGCTTTCCATCACCGCGACTGTCTTGGCCCTTACCCTGGGTGCAGTCAGCAGCGCCTTTGCTGATGCCTGCAGCGGGCGCGATCACACAACCGGCACGGTCGCCGGCGGCGTGCTGGGCGGTGTGCTGGGCGGCGTCCTGTCAAAGGGCAACGGCGTGGGCATCGTCGGCGGCGCGCTGCTGGGCGGGCTGGCCGGCAATGCCATTTCCCGCGACATGGATTGCGAGGACCGGCCTTATGCCGCGCGTTCCTATAATGACAGCTTCCACGGCCCGGTGGGCCGCCGCGTGGAATGGCACCGCGGCCGCAACCGCGGCTACATCGTCACCAACCGCGAATATTACCGGGGCCCGCGCCTGTGCCGCGACTTCACCCAGGTGGTCTATCGCCGGGGCCGGGAGTTCGACCGCCAGGGCACGGCCTGCCAGCGGCGGGACGGCGAGTGGGAGTTTCTCTAGACCCCTCCCACACGATTTCGTGCCAAAACCCCGCTAAAATGCGGGATTTTTCGCTGTTTGGACCAAATGGCGCAACATTTGGGTAACCAATGGCGGGCTACTCTGGCGGAGCAAATCCTAACCCAAAGTGCCATGGCCGAATCCTGGACAATCAGCGTTGGTGGCCGCGTTTACGGCCCCTACAGCCTGGAACAGATGCAGGGCTTCCATGCCGAGAACCGGCTGGCGGACCATTCCCTGGTCGCGCGCGCCGGCGAGGAACAATTCCATCCCGCGTCCGAAGATGCCGAGCTGGCGCTGCTGTTCCAGCCGGCGGCCCCCGAACAGCCTGACACCGCCGCCGCGGCGGAACCGGCCCAGCCCCACCGCTTCGGCGCCAGGAGCGAGCCGGAAAGCGCCCATGAAGGACCGGCGCATTTCGTCATAGTGGCCGACATGAAGTCCCGCTCCATCGCGGGCCTGGAAGAAGAGATTTTCACCCTGGGCCAGGCGCACCGTTTCGGGCCGCAATCCTGGGTCCTGTCCAGCGAAGCCAGCATCAACACCATCCGCAACGCGCTGGTGCAAAAGCTGGGCAAGATCGACACGCTGTTCATCGTCGATGCCGCGCACGACAAGGCCGCCTGGTTCAATTTCGGCCCCGAAACCGACACACGT
>JBBQBL010000102.1:0-8653 GCA_038317805.1 Micropepsales bacterium | reverse complement strand
CCACCAATAAATTGTCGGGAACATCGCGAGAACAATATGTAGTATTAACGCGTTATTTCAACGCGTTAGGCAGTATCTTGCCAAAGAGAACAAATCGCGTACATTTGCGGCTTCTCGTCGCCGTGGGATTCGCTTGGGGATCTGCGGGCGCCGTGAAATAACGGGAGATATCTCATGTCACAGGCGGCTTTGCGGGTGGTTAGCAAGGAACAGAATTCGGATCGCAAGCGCGCGCTGGACGCGGCGCTGAGCCAGATCGACCGTGCGTTCGGCAAGGGCTCGGTGATGAAGCTGGGCAGCCGTGACCTGGGCCTGGCGACCGACTCCGTTTCGACCGGTTCACTCGGCCTGGATATCGCGCTGGGCATTGGCGGGCTGCCCCGCGGCCGCGTGATCGAGGTCTATGGTCCGGAATCCTCCGGCAAGACCACCTTGGCGCTGCACGTCATCGCCGAGATCCAGAAGAAGGGCGGCATCGCCGCCTTCGTGGACGCCGAACATGCCCTGGACCCGGTCTATGCCGGCAAGCTGGGCGTGGACATCAATGAACTGCTGGTCTCCCAGCCCGACACCGGCGAACAGGCGCTGGAAATCACCGACACGCTGGTGCGGTCCGGCGGCGTGGACATCGTGGTGATCGACTCGGTGGCCGCCCTGACGCCCAAGGCCGAACTGGAAGGCGAAATGGGCGATTCCCTGCCCGGCCTTCAGGCGCGGTTGATGAGCCAGGCGCTGCGCAAGCTGACGGGCAGCATTTCCAAGTCCAACACCATCGTGCTGTTCATCAACCAGATCCGGATGAAAATCGGCATCATGTTCGGCAACCCGGAAACCACCACCGGCGGCAATGCGCTGAAATTCTATGCCTCGGTACGCCTGGATATCCGCCGCATCGGCGCCATCAAGGATCGCGATGAAGTGATCGGCAACCAGACCCGCGTGAAGGTGGTCAAGAACAAGGTCGCCCCGCCCTTCAAGCAGGTCGAGTTCGACATCATGTACGGCGTGGGCATTTCCAAGGTCGGCGAGCTGGTCGATCTCGGGGTCAAGGCCGGCATCGTGGAGAAATCGGGCTCCTGGTACTCGTATGACGGTGCGCGCATCGGCCAGGGCCGGGAATCGGCCAAGACCTTCCTGACCGAAAACCGCGACATCGCCGACAAGATCGAAAATGCCATCCGCGCCAATGCCGGCCAGATCGGCCAGAACCTGGTTCTGGACGCCTCGGAAAAGGCGGAGCCGGAAGAAGAATAGGCCGCAAGGCCTGAACCTAAGCTGGATAAGCCCCTAGCCATGGGGGCCTTCAGCTCCTCGGCAAAGGGCGCCCGTGTGAATGCGGGCGCCCTTTGTTTTTTGGGCTCCGGCTTGCGCCTGCGCCCGTGTTTTTTGCGGCTCTGGTCCCCAAAAACCCAAGGGTGACAAGGTTTTTTGGAGCCGTTACAACCTAGGCTTATGAAAAGCCTCTCCGACGTCCGCACCGGGTTCCTCGATTTCTTCGCTGAGCGGGGGCACACCATCGTGCCGTCCTCGCCGCTGGTGCCGCGCAACGACCCGACCCTGCTGTTCACCAATGCGGGCATGGTCCAGTTCAAGAACCTGTTTACGGGCGCCGAAAAGCGCCCCTACAGCCGCGCCACCACGGTGCAGAAATGCGTGCGCGCCGGCGGCAAGCACAATGATCTGGACAATGTCGGCTACACCGCCCGGCATCACACTTTCTTCGAGATGCTGGGGAATTTCTCCTTCGGCGATTACTTCAAGGAAGACGCCATCACCTTCGCCTGGGATTTCATCACCAAGGTGGTGGGCCTGCCCAAGGACAAGCTGCTGATCACGGTCTATCCCACCGATGATGAGGCGCGTCAGCTTTGGAAGAAGATCGCCGGGTTCAGCGATGACAGGATCATCGGCCACGAAAGCAACCTGTGGGCCATGGGCCCCACCGGCCCATGCGGCTTCTGTTCGGAAATCTTCTACGACCAGGGTCCGTCCGTCGCTGGCGGCCCGCCCGGCAGCGCCGAAGAAGATGGCGACCGCTACCTGGAATTCTGGAATCTCGTCTTCATGCAGTTCGAGCAGGTGGACGAGAACACCCGTCTCGATTTGCCCAAGCCCTCCATCGACACCGGCATGGGGCTGGAGCGCATCGCCGCCATCCTGCAGGGCGTCACCAACAATTATGATGTGGACCTGTTCCGCCACCTGATCGCGGCCTCGGAATCGGCCAGCGGCGTCGCCAGCACCGGCGAAGCCACCTTCAGCCACCGCATCATTTCCGATCACCTGCGCGCCACGTCTTTCCTGATCGCCGATGGCGTGCTGCCGTCGAACGAAGGCCGCGGCTATGTGCTGCGCCGGATCATGCGCCGCGCCATGCGCCATGCGCATCTGCTCGGCACCAAGGATCCCCTGATGCACCGGCTGGTGCCGGCGCTGGTGGGCGAGATGGGCTCAGCCTATCCCGAGCTCAAGCGCAGCGAAGCCATGATCGCCGAGACCTTGAAGCTGGAGGAAATCCGCTTCCGCGAAACCCTGGCGCGCGGCCTCAAGCTGCTGGACGAAGCCAGCACGGGCCTCAAGAAGGGCGACCAGCTCAAGGGCGATGTCGCCTTCAAGCTGTACGACACCTACGGCTTCCCGCTGGACCTGACCGAGGAATCCCTGCGCGCCCGCGGCGTCACCGTGGATACCGACGGCTTTTCGGCCTCGATGCTGAAGCAGAAGCAGGAGGCCCGCGCCTCCTGGACCGGCAATGCCGACGCCGCCAGCGAAGCCAAGTGGTTCGCGGTGCTGGATGAAGTCGGCCGCACAGAATTCCTGGGCTATGACACCGAAGAAGCCGAAGGCGTGGTGCTGGCCATCTTCAAGGATGGCGGCCGGGTGATGGCGGCCAATGCCGGCGAGGCGGTGGAGATTGTCACCAACCAGACGCCCTTCTATGGCGAGTCCGGCGGCCAGGCCGGCGATACCGGTCACATGAACTCAGCCAAGGCCAAGGGCCAGGTCACCGACACCCAGAAGAAGCTGGGCGCCCTGCATGTCCACAGCGTGCGCATCACCGAAGGCAGCTTCGCGCCCGGCGATGCGGTGGACCTGAAGGTGGATACCGAACGCCGCCGCGCCACCCGCGCCAACCACAGCGCCACCCATCTTCTGCATGCCGCGCTCAAGCGCGTGCTGGGCAACCATGTCAGCCAGAAAGGCTCGCTGGTGAATGCCGAGCGGCTGCGCTTTGACTTCTCGCACCAGAAGCCGGTCTCGCCCGAGGAACTGGACAAGATCGAGGCGCAGGTCAATGCCGTGATCCGCCAGAACTCCGACACCACCACACGGTTGATGGCCACCGACCAGGCGATCAAGGCGGGGGCCGAAGCCCTGTTCGGCGAAAAATACGGCGATGAAGTGCGCGTGCTGTCGATGGGCGCGGACCTGGACGGTGACAAATCCTATTCGGTTGAACTGTGCGGCGGCACCCATGTGCACCGCCTGGGCGATATCGGCCTGTTCACGATTTTGGCGGAAAGCGCCGTGGCCGCCGGCGTGCGCCGCATTGAAGCGCTGACTTCCGAACATGCCCGCCGTTACTTGTCGGGCCAGGCCGAAATCGCCCGCGAGGCGGCCTCGGCCATCAAGGCGCCGATCGGCGAATTGTCATCCCGCGTGGCGCAGCTGTCCGAAGAACGCCGCAAGCTGGAACGCGAACTGGCGGAAGCCAAGAAGCAGCTGGCGCTGGCCGGTCCTGCGCAATCGGGCGGCGACGCCGACGAAACCATCGCGGGCCTGAAAGCCGTGCTGAAATTGGTGGATGGCGTTTCGCCCAAGGACCTCAAGAGCCTGGCCGACGGTGCCAAGTCGCAGGTCGGCAGCGGCGTGGTGGCCTTTGTCACCGCTGCGGACGGCAAGGTTTCCATCGTCGCCGGCGTCACCGACGACCTGACCGCGCGCATCAGCGCGGTGGACCTGGTGCGGGTGGCGGCAGAAGCACTTGGCGGCAAGGGCGGCGGCGGCCGTCCCGACATGGCCCAGGCGGGCGGGCCGGACAATGGCAATCCGAAGCTCGCGCTGGACGCTATCAGGAAAAAGCTGGGTGAACTCGCGCCTGTTTAAGCGGCCTCACCCTTCGACACGCTCAGGGTGAGGAATTCCTCATGCTGAGCCTGTCGAAGCATGAGGGCTAAGCGATAATATCCGGCAACAGTCCGTTGTTGATCTCGGTGATCTCGTCCTTCAGCTGAAGCTTGCGCTTCTTCAGTCGCGCCAGCGCCATCAGGTCGGGATTACCCGCCCGCACCATGGCCTCGATGGCGGAATCCAGGTCGCGATGTTCCTGCGTCAGCTGGGTCAGCTTGGCACGCGCGGCAACTTCGCTCGGACCTACAACTCCGGTCATTGCTTCTTTTTCCTGCGACCCTTGGCCAATTCTTCGCCCCAGCGCTTCACGTCGGGCCAGTCATAGCCGAACAAATCCAAACAACGTCCTACCATCTGGTCCACCAGATCGGTCAGCGTCTTGGGCTCGGCGTAAAAGGCGGGCACGGGCGGCAGGATGATGGCGCCCATCTCGGCCAGCGCCGTCATGGTGCGCAGATGTCCCAGGTGCAGCGGTGTCTCGCGCACCATCAGCACCAGCGGCCGGCGCTCCTTCAGCATCACATCGGCGGCGCGCGTCAAAAGGCTGGTGGTGACGCCGGTGGCGATCTCGCTCATCGTCCGTACACTGCACGGCGCCACGATCATGCCCCTGGTCTTGAAACTGCCGCTGGCGATGGGCGCGGCAATGTCCGCAATCGCATAGCTGTAATCCGCCTTCGCGGCGACCTGACGGGGCGACAGCTTTGTTTCATAGCCGATGGTCATTTCCGCGGGCTTGGTCATAACCAGGTGCGATTCTATCCCCAACTCGCGCGCCGCTTCCAGCAGGCGGATGCCATAGGCAACGCCCGACGCCCCCGACAGGCCGATAACCAGCCGTTCCGCTTTGTCTTTTGGGTTCCCGCTCTGTGTCATGGGCCACCCGTTAGCACTTCTTAAGGCAAGCACAAAGAGTTTCGGTTCCCACCCCTTTTGGGGATGACAGGCCCCGGGATTGGTGGTTGAATTTTGGGGCCAGGCGCGAGCCAAGTGGTAGCGCCAGCCGACCGAAATCCAACGATGAGGTGCATGCATGGCGATACAGGGACATATCAACCATCTGTCCAACCAGCATAAGAAAATCCAGGACATCATCGAGAACGAGATGTCCAACCCCGACTGGGACGAGATCCGGGTCGTCGCCCTGAAAAAGCAAAAACTTCGAATTAAGGACGAGCTCGAACGGCTGAGAAGCGTCGTTAACTGAGCCTCCAGCATTGGGCCGCGCCGCCAACGCGTAGGCGAGAGCCGAAGCGTCAACCAATAGGCGGCGCGGCCGTGCTTACAAACTCTTCGCCATTTCGCGCAGCAGGAACTTCTGGATCTTGCCTGTCGATGTCTTGGGCAGATCCGCAAACACGATGGTGCGCGGTAGCTTGAATTTGGCCAGCCGCGCCCGTGCGAAATCGCTGATCTCCGTCTCGCTCACCTTGGCGCCGGGCCGCAGCTCCACGAATGCGCAAGGATGCTCGCCCCACTTGGCGTCGGGCCTGGCCACCACCGCCACGAACAGCACGGCGGGGTGCTTGGCGATGGCGTCTTCCACTTCGATGGAGGAGATATTCTCGCCGCCGGAAATGATGATGTCCTTGCTGCGATCCTTCAGCTGGATATAGCCGTCCGGATACATCACGCCCAGATCGCCGGAATGGAACCAGCCGCCTTTCAGGGCGCCCTTTGTGGACTTGGGATTCTTGAGGTACCCGCGCATCACGATATTGCCGCGGAACATCACTTCGCCGATGGTCTTGCCGTCGGCGGGCACCGGCTTCATGGTCTTGGGATTCAATACCGCCAGTTCTTCCAGCGGGGCATAGCGCACGCCCTGGCGCGCTTTTTTGGCGGCGCGGCCCGCGCTGTCCAGCACGTTCCATTCTTTATGCCATTCATTGACCACGGCGGGGCCATAGACCTCGGTCAACCCGTAGACATGCACCACTTCGAAACCGGCGTCCGCCATCGCCGCCAGCACGCTTTCGGGCGGCGGCGCAGCGGCGGCCATGAAGCGAACCTTTTGCGGGAAGCTTTTGCGTTCGGCATCCGAGGCATTGACCAGGGTGCTCATCACAATGGGCGCGCCGCACAGATGGGTGACGCCGTGGCTCGCCAGCGCCTCGAAGATGGCGCCCGCCCGCACCCAGCGCAAACAGACATGGGTGCCGGCCACCGCCGACAGCGACCAGGGCATGCACCAGCCGTTGCAGTGGAACATCGGAAGGGTCCACAGCAAAACAGGATGCTCGACCATGGTGCCAGCCAGGGCATTGCCGTAGCACATCAGGGCGGCGCCGCGATGGTGATAGACCACGCCCTTGGGATTGCCCGTGGTGCCAGAGGTATAGTTCAGCGCGATGGCGTCCCACTCGTCAGCGGGCATCCGCCATTCAAAATCCGGATCGCCCGATTTCAGGAATTTCTCGTAGTCGATCTTTCCCAGCCGCGCGCCACTTTGCGGGAATTCCTTGTCATCATAATCGATCACCAGCGGCTTCTTCTTCAGCAGCTTCAGCGCCGCTGCCACGGTGGCGGAAAATTCCCGGTCCGTGATCAGGATTTTCGCGCCGCCATGCTCCAGCATGAAAGCCAAAGCCGCCGCATCCAGACGCGTGTTCAAGGCATTCAGCACCGCACCCAGCATGGGGACACCGTAATGGGCTTCCAGCATGGGCGGGGTGTTGGCCAGCATCACCGCCACCGTGTCGCCCTTGCGGATGCCGCGGCCGGCCAGCGCCGAAGCCAGGCGGCGGCTGCGCGCATAGAAGGTGGCGTAATCGATGCGCTGCCGGCCATGGATGATGGCGGTGTGCCTGGGGAAGGTCTTGGCGGCTCGTTCCAGGAAGGATAGCGGCGTCAGCGGCTGGAAATTGGCCGGGGTACGGTCCAGCCCCGTTTCATAGGGCTTGGCGAGCTTTGTGACGCTTTTGCGCTTGGTCTGCTTTTTTGCTTTTTGGGCGGCCATGGGAGCCGCACGCTAGAGAAAGCGGCGTTGGGCGGCAAGGTTTGACGAAAGGCGCGGCGATGTTAGGAAGGCCGCGCAGGAGCGCCCGAATGTCCATTGATCAGCCTGAGGCCAAGCCGCGCGGCATTCGCGCGATGTATGACTGGATGATGCGCAACGCCAAGGGCCGCAACGCCTGGGCGGCGCTGGCCGCCTTCACCTTTGCCGAAGCCTCCTTTTTTCCCATCCCCACCGACATCATGCTGATCCCGATGGTGATGGCAGACCGCCGCCGCGCCTGGGCGCTGGGCGCCTGGTGCACCTTGTGGTCGGTGCTGGGCGGCGCGGCGGGCTATGCGATCGGCGCTTTCCTGTACGATTCGCTGGGCCAGTGGCTGATCCGGATTTACGGCCTTGGCCACAGCCTGGAAAGTTTTCACGACTGGTATGCCCGCTATGGCGCCTGGGTGATTTTGATCAAGGGCGCTTCGCCTATTCCCTACAAGCTGGTCACCATCGCGTCCGGCTTCGCCCATTACAGCTTCTGGATGTTCATGCTGCTGTCGGTGATCACGCGCGGCGGACGCTTCATGCTGGTGTCGGGATTGCTCTACTGGAAAGGCGAGCAGGCCCGCCGCTTCATCGAGAAGCGGCTGGAAGCCACGTTGCTGGTTTTCCTGCTGGTGGTGATCCTGGGCATCGTCGCCGTCAAATATCTATTCTGATATTTTCGGCTGTGTGCCTCAGTCCTGCTCGAGTTCGCTCGACAGACCTTCATCGTCCGGCGCAGGCACGCCTTCCGAAGGCGCATCTTCGCGCGGCGGCAATTCCACCAGTGGCGCCGCCGTGCCGGTGGTTTCCGAGATGGTCTTCAGCGAAGCGCCCTTGCGCGCGGCGCGCTTCTCGGCGCGTTCGCGCTTGGCGTTGACGCGGCTGACCGCCAGATCCAGCTCCAACTGCGAGCACAGGCCCAGAGTCACCGGGTCCACCGCCTTGATGTTGGCCGCGTTCCAGTGCGAACGCTCGCGGATCTTGGCAATGGTCGCCTTGGTGGTGCCGATCAGCTTGATGATGTCGCTGTCGGAGAATTCCGGATGGTTGCGGATGATCCAGTAGACCGCATCGGGCTTGTCCTGGCGCTTCGACACCGGCGTGTAGCGCGGCGCGCGCTTCAGGCGCACGCTGGGCATCTTGTGCTTGGCCGGCGCCATCTTCAGGCGCTTCTTGGGATCCTTCTCGGCGTCGGCGATCTGCTCGCGGGTCAGCTGGCCGGTGGCGACCGGGTCCTGGCCCTTGATTCCCTTGGCGACGTCTTCGTCGGCGATGCCCTTCACTTCCAGCGGATGCAAGCCGCAGAAATCCGCGATCTGCTCGAAGGACAGACCGGTATTGTCCACCAGCCAGACGGCGGTGGCTTTGGGCATCAGGGGCTTCTGTTCGACGGCCATGGTAATTCTCTCCCGTTGAGCGGGGGCCGTTATCAGCGGCCCGCCGCCCCTCGTCAGGCTAATCCTTTCGAGGAACGCGGTCTTTTAGCGCCGTCGCCCCCGGGGCGCAAAGGCTTTCAGGGCATCTGGAGCAAGA
>JBBQBL010000101.1:0-8707 GCA_038317805.1 Micropepsales bacterium | reverse complement strand
CCGATCAGGGCCTGGCAGCGGTAAAAGCCGCACCTAATTTGTACTTGTTTTGTTCTTATTTGGGTTTATAGTCCCAAATATGACAGTCGTCCTGAACACCACCATCCGTCTGGAAGTGTTGCGTGGCCGCGGCGCCGTCTCCAATGCCGTGGGGCGGTTCGAAAAACAGACCCGCGTTCTGCTGGATGACGGCTGGGACGATGGCTGGCGCGCCGATGACGATACCCCTGCCCCGCTGCGCACCGAAGTCATCCACGACGCCACCCGCACCATCATCGCCCGCAACAAGTCGCCGGACATTTCCTTCGACCAGTCAATCAATCCCTATCGCGGCTGCGAGCATGGCTGCATCTATTGCTTTGCCCGTCCCAGCCACGCCTATCTGGGCATGTCGCCGGGCGTGGATTTTGAGTCCCGCCTGTTCGCCAAGCCCAATGCAGCCTCGCTGCTGGCCAAGGAGCTGAGCGCGCCCGGCTACGTCCCCAAGGTCATCGCCATGGGCACCAACACCGATCCCTACCAGCCGCTGGAAAAGAAGATGCGCATCACGCGCTCCATCCTGGAAGTGCTGCGCGACTTTCGCCATCCCGTCGCCATCGTCACCAAGTCGCCGCTGATCCTGCGCGACCTGGATATCCTGTCCGACATGGCGAACATGGGCCTGGCCAAGGCGGCGCTGTCCATCACCACCCTGGACCGCAAGCTGGCGCGGGCGATGGAGCCGCGCGCCGGTACGCCGCAACGCCGCCTGCAGGCCATCCAGGGCCTGTCCGATGCCGGCGTCCCGGCCGGGGTGATGTTCGCCCCCGCCATTCCGGCGCTGAACGATCACGAGATGGAAGCGGTGCTGAGCGCCGCGGCCGGCTATGGCGCGCGCAGCGCCGGCTATGTGCTTTTGCGCCTGCCGTTGGAGATCAAGGACCTGTTCCGCGAATGGCTGGAGGTCAACACACCCGACCGCGCCAAGCATGTCATGACCCTGGTGCGCCAGATGCGCGGCGGCAAGGATTACGACGCCAACTGGAACACCCGCATGACCGGCACCGGGCCGTATGCCCAGGTGATGGCGCGCCGTTTCCACATGGCGGTGAAGCGGCTGGGGCTGAACCTGCCTTCGGCGCCGCTGGCCGTCCACAAGTTCAAGCGCCCATCCCGGCTTGGCGACCAGCTCGCCCTGTTCTAACCATTGGGGGATGCCCCATTACATCTACGAGTCGCGCCTGCTGAAGACCATGACGGGTCCAGTGTGCGGCGTGGATGAAGCCGGGCGCGGGCCGCTGGCAGGTCCCGTGGTGGCGGCGGCGGTGATCCTGGAACGCGGCCGCATCCCCAAAGGCCTGAACGACTCCAAGCAGCTTTGCGAGGAAGACCGCGAGGACCTTTACCGCCGCATCATGGAAATGGCGGTGGCGGTCGGCGTCGGTGAAGCCACGGTGGACGAGATCGACCTGGTGAATATCCGCCAGGCGACGCATCTGGCCATGGCGCGCGCGGTGCGGGCACTGTCGGTGGCCGCGCAGTTCGCGCTGGTGGACGGCAATGACGCGCCGGCCCTGCCCTGCAAGTGCGACACGCTGATCAAGGGTGACGGACGCAGCGTGTCCATCGCCGCCGCCTCGATCATCGCCAAGGTCCACCGCGACCGGCTGATGGCGCGGCTGCATGACGAGCATCCCGGCTATAACTGGAAGAGCAACAAGGGTTACGGCACGCCCGACCATTACAGGGGGCTGCGCCTGCACGGCGTGACCATCCACCACCGCCGCAGTTTCGGTCCCGTCCGCAATCTGCTGCAGGGCCTTGATCCAGCAGCCCAAGACACGCCGGTGCTGCTGGCCGGCGAATAAACTGATTGAAAATCAGTCATCACGTCTGCCGATAGGCGGGTCGCGATATGTCTGGTACGGTGCCAATAGAGGCGCGGCTTTAATGCCGCCGGGATGCATCGCAGCCCGATTTTATACGCCTCCAAGGGTTGGGGAACCTCAAAGATGAAATGCAAAATAATCGTGGCCATTGCCGCGATCGGCGGAGCCATGTCCGGCTGTGCGACAATTGTCGGTGATGGCTCATCCCAGGATATATCCGTGATGAGCAATCCGCCGGGCGCCACATGTGTGTTTTACCGCCAGGGCATGCCGATCGGCACGATCCAGAGCACGCCGGGCAACCTGACGGTGAAGCGCCGCAAATACGACATCAACATCAAATGCGACAAGCCGGGCTATGCGCAGGCGGAATACTTCAACAAGTCCGGCCTCAGCAGCATGGTCGCGGGCAACGTCGCGGCAGATTTGATCCTGACCGCCGGCATTTCCTCGATCGTCGACTCCGCCAGCGGCGCCGATAACGAATATACGAGTTCGGTGGTGATCGGCCTTACACCTCTGGCGGGCGCAGCGCCCCTGCCCGTTTCGCTCGCTCCCAAAAATTAGTTTCCGGCAAATTCATCCTCACCCACCACATCTGGTATGGGGATGAATCCGGGGACTCAATTCATAACGCTTTGATTCCGCAAGACTCTTGACCAGGGACTCCCGGCGAATCAGTGTGACTCCGCTGTTGATAGTTTTTGGGCGGGCACATGAGTTCTTTGAAGCTGGATCAGATCATCGAAGGCGACTGCGTGGAGCGCATGCGCGCCCTGCCCGCCGGCTGCGCCGACCTGGTGTTCGCCGACCCGCCCTACAACATGCAATTGCGCGGCGAGCTGCACCGTCCCGACCAGTCCAAGGTGGACGCGGTGGACGATCACTGGGACCAGTTCAGCAGCTTTGCCGCCTATGACAAGTTCACCCGCGACTGGCTGGGCGCGGCGCGCCACGTGCTGAGCGACAATGGCGCGATCTGGGTGATCGGCTCCTATCACAACATCTTCCGCGTCGGCGCCATCCTGCAGGACCTGGGCTTCTGGATCCTGAACGATGTGGTGTGGCGCAAGTCCAACCCCATGCCCAACTTCAAGGGCCGCCGCTTTACGAACGCGCATGAGACATTGATCTGGGCGGGCAAGAGCGCCGAAACCAAATACACCTTCAACTATGAAGCCATGAAGGCGCTGAACGACGAGTTGCAGATGCGCTCGGACTGGACCTTGCCGATCTGCACCGGCCATGAGCGCATCAAGGGCGCCGACGGCCAGAAGGCCCATTCCACCCAGAAGCCGGAATCTTTGCTCCACCGGGTGATCGTATCCTCCACCAAGCCGGGCGACGTGATCCTGGATCCCTTCTTCGGATCGGGCACCACCGGTGCGGTCGCCAAGCGGCTGGGCCGCCGCTTCATCGGCATTGAACGCGAAAAGACCTATGCCGATGTGGCGCGCGCGCGCATTGCCGAGATCGTTCCGGCGGACAGCGACGTGATCGAAGTCACCAAGTCCAAGCGCGCCGAGCCGCGCATTCCCTTTGGCTGGGTGGTGGAACGCGGGTTGTTGCCGGTGGGCACCGTGCTGCAGGGCAGCCGCAAGCACCAGACCGCCAAGGTGCGCGCCGATGGCACCCTCGTCACGTCCAATGCCTCCGGCTCGATCCACCAGATGGGCGCGCATGTGCAGGGGCTGGACGCCTGCAATGGCTGGACCTTCTGGCAGTTCGAGATGAACGGCACCCTGGTGCCAATCGACGTGCTGCGCCAGCAGCTACGGTCTGGGCTTTCTTGAACTAAAAAGCGGCCCGCCTTCGTCCAAGCCGTGTTCGACGATCTTGCGCATCACGGTGGGCAAGGCGACGTCGCGCAACCTGTCGGCGGCAATCCACTCGCCCTTGAATTTGGGGCGCTTGGCGAAGTCCGCGACATAGACTTCGGTTTCCAACTCAAAATGCGTGAAGCCATGCCGCACGATGCCGGGGCGCTTTTTCCACTCGGCTTCGAACGGCGCCTGTTTCAGAGCCTTCGCGGTTGATGGAAAATTCTCGCTCCACGCACCCAGCGGCGGCTCCAGCATGGACGCCAGCAATCCCTTGTCCGGACGCTTGACCAGCAGCACCGCGCCCGTGCGATCCCGCGCCACGAAGGCCGCACCGCGCTTCAAGGGGCGCACCATCTTGGGCGCCTTCACCGGCAATTGTTCCTGGATGCCCAGCTTGCGCGCCTTGCAGTCCGCCGACAGCGGACAATTCTGACAGGCCGGCCGCTTGGGCGTGCAGATGGCGCTGCCCAGGTCCATCAAGGCCTGGGCGAAATCCCCCGCCCGCTGCGGCACCAGCGCCGTGCCCAGCACATGAAGTTCGGTCTTGGCCTTGGGCATCGGGGTTTGCACGGCATAGAGCCGCGCGATCACCCGCTCGGCATTGGCGTCCATCGCCGCCTGCTTTTCGTCATAGGCGATGGCCGAGATCGCGCCCGCCGTGTAGCCGCCCACCCCGGGCAGCGCGCGCAATGCTTCGGCGGTGAGCGGGAACTTGCCACCCATCTCGCCCGCCACAACCTTTGCCGCGGCGTGCAGGTTCCGGGCGCGGGCGTAATAGCCAAGACCCGCCCAGGCGGCCAAAACCTCGTCCTGGCGGGCCGCCGCCAGCGCCTTCACATCCGGCCACAACGTCAGGAACTTGCGGTAATAGGCGCCCACCGCCTGCACCGTGGTCTGCTGCAGCATGATTTCCGACAGCCAGACGCGATAGGGATCGGCGCGTTTCCCGGCGGGCGCCCGCCAGGGCAGCACCCGGCGATGCACATCATACCAGGCGAGCAATCGCTGGCTGAGGTCCTTTTTTGTTGGGCGCGCGGAGGGCATAATCCCAACATGGCCCGAAGCCCGGAAGAGACACAACCGCCGCCGCGCAACAACTGGACACGCGTGATCGGCGCCGATGCCGGGTCGGTCGCAGGCACCGCCTTTGTCCGCGCCGGCTTTGCCGACCCGACCCTGGTGCTGCGTTGGAGCGAGATCGCCGGGCCCGAAGTCGCCCGCCTCGCCCAGCCGTTGAAATTTTCCGAAGGCCCCTCCGGCGGCACGCTCACTTTGCGGGCGCTGCCCGGCGCGGCACTGTTTCTGGCCCATGAAAAGCGTTCGTTGTGCGAGCGCATCAATGCCTATCTGGGGCGGCCCGCCGTTGTGCAGATCAAGTTCAGCCAGGGCGCGCTGTCCCCGCCCCCACCCCCACAGCCCAGGCAAAAACCCGCCGGCCCTTTGCCGCCATCCGATCCGGCCCGCCGATATGAAGGCCCGGAAGGCTTGACCAGGGCGCTGCAAGCGCTGGCCAAACGGCGCGCCTAGCCAGCGCCCTCAATCTCTGCGAAAACGGCAAAAAACCGGGAGAAGCTCCGTGTCGCGCAAAGCCATCATCATCATCACTTTGGTCGTCGCGCTCGCAGGTGCGGGCTTGGCCTGGCACTTCCTGGGTCAGGACGGCGCCACCCCCGGCATCGCCGCCGACATCAAGGGCGCCAATTACACCATCACGCCCCACGACATGACCCAGGGCGATCCCAAGGCCAAGCTGGTGGTGATCGAATATGCCGCGCCGCGCTGCCCGCATTGCGCGCATTTCAACGAAGCGACTTTTCCACAGCTGAAGAAGAACTACATCGACACCGGCAAGGTGTTTTACGTCTTCCGCGTGCTGCCGCTTGCGGCAGGCGACGGCGTAGCCGAGAAGCTGGCGCGCTGCCTGCCCCGCAACAAGTATTTCAGCTTCATGGACCGGCTGTTCCGCACCCAGCCGCAATGGGACGATGAGTATGGCGTAACCGATGTGCGCGGCGGGTTGCTGGTCCAGGCCAAGGCTGAAGGCATGAGCGAAGCCCAGTTCGACGCCTGCATCGCCAGCACCAAGGAAGACGACACCATCAACAAGGTGGCGGAGGACGGCGTGACCCGTTACGCCATCAACTCCACCCCCTCGATCGTCATTGACGGGGTGCTGGTGCCGGGGATGGCGGAATACGGCCCCTTGAGCAAAGAGCTGGACGCCGCCCTGGCTAAAAAATAAGGCCAAGCAAGGGTTTAGACCAGGAAGCAGGTTTGTGGACCGCCGCCGGAATCTCTGCCAAAAACGGCAGGCAAACTCCGGCGGAGATTCCCCTTGTCGCGCAAAACCCTCTTTATCGTCCTGGGCCTGGTCGGCCTGATCGCCGCCGCCGGCATCGGCTGGAGCATGGGCCTGTTCGGCGGTTCCAGCGACGCCGCCAGCGCCAAGGGCTATGAGCTGTTCCCCACCGATCGCACCATGGGCAATCCCAAATCGCCCGTCGTGCTGATCGAGTATGCCGCGCCCAGCTGCCCGGTCTGCGCCGCCTTCAATGTCCAGGCCTTCCCGCAGATCAAGGCCAAGTACATCGACACCAACAAGATTTTCTACGTCTTCCGCGTATTCCCGCTGCGTCCCGATGACGGCGAGGCCGAGAAAATCGCCCGCTGCCTGCCTGAGGATAAGTACTTCTCGTTCATTGACCTGTTGTTCAAGAATCAACCCAAATGGGACGTTGAATATGGGGTCCAGGCGCCGGAAGGCGTTCACGAGGGTTTGGTCCTGCTGGGACGCATCGCGGGGATGAGCCGGGAGCAGGTTGACCAGTGCATGGTGAACAAAGCTGAGGATGACCGGATCAACAAGGTGTCGGCCGACGGTGAAGCCCGCTACAGCATCACCGGCACGCCGACATTCATTTTGAATGGCGTCAGCGTCGGATCGGGCAACATCCCGTACGACACGTTGTCGAAGCTTCTGGATACCGAGCTCGCCAAGCAGCATTAGGCGGGCCGTTACGTAAGGACATAAAGAGTTGAAGTTCACACGCCTCAGGCTTTCCGGTTTCAAGTCCTTCGTCGAACCGACGGAGCTTTTCGTCGAGCCCGGCCTCACCGCCGTGATCGGCCCCAACGGCTGCGGCAAGTCCAACCTGTTCGACGCCATGCGCTGGGTGATGGGCGAAACCCGCCCCTCCTCGGTGCGCGGCAGCGAGATGGACGATGTGATCTTTGCGGGCTCCGCGGGCCGTCCGGCGCGCAATGTCGCCGAAGTCACCTTGTTCATCGACAATAGCGACCGCACCGCCGGCGCCGCGTTCAACGAATACGATACCATCGAAGTGTCGCGCCGCATCGAACGCGAAGCCGGCAGCGTCTACCGCATCAATGGCCGCGACATGCGCCAGCGCGATGTGCAGATTTTCTTCGCTGACGCCTCGTCCGGCGCGGGCTCGACCGCCTTTGTGCGCCAGGGCCAGATCGGCCTGCTGATTTCGCAAAAGCCCCTGGCGCGCCGCGCCATCCTGGAAGAAGCCGCCGGCATCGGCGGCTTGCACCAGCGCCGCCACGAAGCCGAACTGCGCCTGCGCGCGGCGGAAACCAACCTGTCGCGCCTGGAAGACGTCATCAAGGAAGTCGAAAGCCAGGTCGCCAGCCTCAAGCGCCAGGCCCGCCAGGCGTCGCGCTATCGCAACCTTTCCGGCCATATCCGAAAGGCCGAAGCCTTGGCGCATTACCTGCGCTGGACCGCCGCCGAAGCGCGCGCGGCCATCGCCGCCGAGGAATTGTCGTCCGCTGCCGCACTGGTCGCCAGCGCCACCGAAACCGCCGCCAAGGCGTCCACGGTGCAGAGCGAGACAGCCGCCATCCTGCCGCCGCTGCGCCAGACCGAAGCCGAACGCGGCGCCGCCCATCACCGCCTGATCGCCCAGCGCGAACAGCTGGATGCCGAAGAACAGCGCGCCCGCGAAGCTGCCCAGCGCATCCGCCAGCTGATCGCACAAGGCGCCGCCGATGCCGAGCGCGAGCAGCTCTTGGAGCATGATGCCGACAGCGCGCTGGCCGATCTGGACCGCGAAACCCGCACCCTCAATGCCGCCGCCGACAGCGCCGGCGAAGACCTGGCCGCGGCCGAACAGCTGGCCGCGGAAATGTCGGCGACGCTTGCCGAAACCGAAAGCCTGCTGGAACGGCTGACCGCCGAGCTGGCGGAATGGAACGCCAAAAAATCCAGCCTGGAACGCAGCCAGGCCCTGGCCACCGCCCTCCTCGACTCCAGCGTCAGCCAGCTCTCCGATGCGCAGGCCCGCCTGGATGCGGCGCTGGAAAGCGCCAAGGATGCGCCGGACGTTCACGCCGCCGAAGCGGAAACCGAACGCGCCCGCGGCGCCTCCGAAGCGGCCCGCGCCGCTGCCGGCGAAGCCCGTACGAAATTCCAGGACGCCGAAGCCGGCGAGACGAGCGCCCGCACACCGCTGGAAGCAGCCGAACACGAAGTGCAGCGCCTGTCCGCCGAAGTGAAGGCGCTGGGCGAATTGCTGCATCCCGAAGGCGAAGGCCTGTTCCCGCCGCTGGTGGACGCCGTCACGGTTCAGTCCGGCTATGAAGCCGCGCTGGCCGCCGCCCTGGGCGACGACCTGCAGGCGCCGCTGGACGATTCCTCGCCGCATCATTGGCGCGACCTGGGCGCATTCGACTTCGATCCGGAGTTGCCCGCCGGCGCCAGGCCGCTGGGCGAATTCGTCAAGGCGCCCGGCGCGCTGGGCCGCCGCCTGGCCATGACCGGCCTTGTATTCCCCGACCAGGGCGCGGCGTTGCAGTCGCAGCTCAAGCCGGGCCAGAGCCTTGTTTCGGCGCGCGGCGATCTGTGGCGCTGGGACGGGTTCATTGCCTCTGCCGATGCGCCCTCGCCGTCCGCCATGCGCCTGTCGCAGCGCAACCGCCTGGCCGCGCTGGAAATCGAAGCGGAGGAAGCCCGCACCCTGCGCGCTGCCCGCTTCGCCGAATATTCGATAG
>JBBQBL010000100.1:0-8788 GCA_038317805.1 Micropepsales bacterium | reverse complement strand
GACCACTGCGACCTGAAATAACGTCTCTTCCTACACATTTCGTGTTGACACACAATGAGCCCTCCCTCGCAAGCCTGAACTGCATCGGGCCGATTGTGGAGAGCGCACCGGCACCCGGCTTCGACCAGCGTCGCTGGCGCTGGGCGCCAGCAACGACTTGGAGGACCAGCACAACGGGGCCGAACCCGACACCGCCGCATAATGAGGTGCGTACCGGCGCCGGGACATGCCACCCGACGGTCCCCGTACCCCTGGCGTACCCCGAGGCCAAAATCGAGGCTTTTTAGGCAGGCTACTAGTCAAGTAAGCCTTTGATTATGTTTGGCGACCCCGGCTGGATTCGAACCAGCGACCACCGGCTTAGAAGGCAGGTGCTCTATCCAACTGAGCTACGGAGTCTTGCCGGTATTCTAGGGCAAAGCCCTCAGTGCGACCAAGGTACCTTGCGATCGAACTTGAAATTGTCCGAATAGGCCTTGGGCTTCTGCGTCGGCACATGCGGCTCGAACAGCTGGTAGGGGATGTTGTGCGCCGTGGCATAGGCCACCGCTTCCTCGGCCGTGTCGAACTCCAGGCACAATTGCTGGCGCATGTCGCCCGATGAGGTCCAGCCCATCAACGGATCGATGGTGCGGGGCGTTTCCGGCTCATAGTCCAGCTGCCACTGCTTGGTCCGGGCTCTGCCCGACTGCATGGCGTTCTTGGCTGGTCTGTAGATTCGGGCACGCATGAGAACCTCATAATCTCCATTCAACGCAACTGCCGCGGCCGGCTCACTGCGCTGTCGCGCGCCGGCCTTGGCATTCGTTTTCCGCGCCTCGCGGAAAACGAATGGTCGGAGCGGCTGGATTCGAACCAACGGCCCTTAGCTCCCAAAGCTAATGCTCTACCAGGCTGAGCTACGCTCCGATCAGCCCGCAGGGATTACACAATGGGAGGAAAGGCGTCAATTAACCTCGGAAATCCGCCCGGAAAACAGCAACGGCCAGTATTTTCCCGTCAGGGTGAACAGGCCTGTGGCGGGGTCATAGGCCACGCCATTGGGGATGAAGTTAGGATCGGAATCGATGGCGTCGCGGTCAGCCTTGGTCATGCGCGCCCGCAGCGGCTTCAAATCCACCCGCGCCTCGACACAGCCGGTGACGGGCGAAATCTTCACCAGGTCCCAGTCCTCGAAGACATTGGCCCAGATGGCGCCTTGCGCATATTCCAGCTCGTTGATGTTTTCCAGGAAGCGCCCGCCGTTCAGGACCTTCAGCGTGCGCTTGGTGGAGAAATCGTGCGGCGACAGGAAGAACAGCCGGCTGGAGCCGTCGGACGCGATCAGCTGGGTGTCGTCATGGGTCAGGCCCCAGCCTTCGCGCGGGTTCTTCAGTTCCGGCAAACGGCGCATTGTCGCCTCGTCGAACACGAACACGCGGCCTTCGCGCCAGGTCATCTGGTAGAGCTTGCCCCCAAAGAAGGTCATGCCTTCCCCGAAATAACTCTTGCCGGCATTCACCAGGCTCGAGACATGGCCCGTCGCCAGATCGATGCGATTGATGCGGCTGTCGCCGAAGAAATCGCCGGTCGATTCCCACAACGCGCCGTCACGGAATTCCAGCCCTTCGGTGAAGCCTGCCGTGTCGCGGCGGATTTCCTTTTCCACATGGAAGGTCAGCGGCCTGGGAAGGGGGCATTTTTCGGCCGCCAAAACGACATTGGGCAAAAGCAGCAGGAAAACAGCCAGGGCGCGCATGATGGGTTTATTGCCAGCCACAAGGGCCAAAAGCAATTCAGCTGTCCAGCACCGCGATGTCGGCGACATGCGCGCAGGCGCGAGCCGGAGCGCCCTTAAAGGCAGCCACAAGCACGATTAGTGCTCCAGAATGGCGATATCAGCGACGAGCTCGCCCTTGGGGCCGTCGCCGACCCGGACCCTGACCTTCTGGCCTTCCGCCAGCTCGCGCACATTGCAGCGGCGCAAGGTTTCCATATGGATGAAGATGTCGGGCGTGCCGGCGCCGCGGCTGACAAAGCCGTAGCCCTTGGCGCGGTTGAACCACTTCACGATGCCTTCAAAAGCGGGGCCGTTGGGCTCGGCGACATAGCGCGGCGCGGCGGCGGGCGCCGATGGCATCACCTGGGCGGTGGAATTGTCGAGACTGAGGATCTTGCTGGCCTGCAGGCCGCGCGGGCCTTTCACCGCTTCGCACACCACCGAGGCGCCTTCGACCGCCTGGCGGAATCCGGATTGGCGCACGCAGGTCTGGTGCAACAGGATATCGCCCGCGCCCGGCGGCGCGCTGGGCGTGATGAAGCCATACCCATTATGGGCGTCGAACCATTTGATCTGACCTGTGACGGTCAGCGCCCCGGCATCAATTTCCATTCCCCTCTCCGCACTGTGAGCAGAGTTGGCCACAATCCTGCCCCAATGGAACCCGGCCGGAAAGGGGCCTTTCGGGGTCTGGCCAAATGCCTGTTCCGGCTTTAGGAAATCCCCATGGTGCCGCCCAAACCCCGCAAATCCCTCCCCCCGCCCTGGCTGTTTGGGCTGGCAGGGGTCCTGGTCATCCTGGCGCTTCTGCTGGTGCTGTCGTCCTGATCGGCGCTTTCAGCGCCGATTTCTTTTTATGCGCAAATCACCGAGACTGATCCAACTGACAAGGTTTAAGACAAACCTTTGTTTGCGTGGGGTGGTGCAGTGCCTTCTAAATTGCGGCTTATGATCAAGGAAGAAGCCAAGCCGCACATCCTGTTGGTCGAGGATGCGCGCGATATTCGCGAGCCTCTGGCGCGCTATCTGCGCGAGCACAGCTACCGTGCCACCACGGCCCAGGATGCGGCCAGCGCCCGCAAGGTGATGAAGGGCGCCGCCATCGACCTGGTGGTGCTGGACATCATGATGCCAGGCGAAGACGGCCTGTCGCTCTGCCGCTCCATCCGCGAGACCACGCAAATCCCCGTGATCCTGCTCACCGCCCGCGGCGAGGAAGTGGACCGCATCATCGGCTTGGAAATGGGCGCCGACGATTACATCGCCAAGCCCTTTTCGCCCCGCGAGCTGATTGCGCGTGTCGCCGCCGTATTGCGCCGCACCCAGGCCCTGCCACCGCGCCAGAAGCCGCCGGGCGCCGAACGCGTGCGTTTTGGCGAATGGATGCTGGATACCGGCCAGCGCGAATTGATCGGGCCCGATGGCGTGGCCCTGCCCCTGTCCAGCGGGGAATTCCGCCTGCTCTCGGCCTTGCTGGAGCGGCCCAAGATCGCGTTGACCCGCAACCAGCTTCTGGATTTGACCAAGGGCCGCGACGCCGACCTGTTCGATCGCTCGATCGACAACCATGTCAGCCGGCTGCGCAAGAAAATCGAGCCGGACCCCAAAAATCCGCGCTATATTAAAACCGTCTGGGGAGGCGGTTACATCTTCGCGATGGATCCGGAAATGGCATGACGGCACTTCTCGTCTAAGAGGAAGAGGGTCGCCGCAAGCCGAAAAGGGCTGTGATGCGTTTCAAATTCTGGCCAAGAACGTTGGCCGTACAGCTGATCGTGGTGGTGGCTGGCGCCGTTGCCCTGTCCAATATCGGCGTGGCTTTTTACGTTTACAAGAAAAGCGAAGCGCAGACCCGAAACTTCAGCATCGACCGCACCATCGACCGCGCCGCGGCGGTTGCCGACACGGTCAGCCAGGTGACGCCGGATTCGCGCCTGGTTGTGATGCGCACCATGAGCCGGCTGGACTGGCGGTATCGTGAGACCAAGGGGGCGTATGACACCAAGACCATGACGGCCGAAGAGGCTGCTCTGGCCAAGCGGCTGTCCGATGCCCTGCCCGAGCATCATCCCCGCAAGAAAGCCGTGATCGTTCACCTGCACGAATTGCTCAGCAATATTCCCGAAGATTTGCGGCCCCTGAACGCTGCCACCGTCAAACCCGACACGGACGTGATCCAGACCATCGTGCCGATCGACGGCCAAAGCGTTGTGAGCGGCGTTACCTTGAGGCCTACGGCGGAATGGCCCGTCGAGATCATGGTGGCCGCGCTGATCGCACTGGTGGCTGCCTCGGTGGGTGCGGCAATTGTCGCCCGCCGGGTCGTGCGGCCGCTGTCCGAATTGACCAGGGCCGCGGTCAAGGTTGCCGAAGGCAGCAGCGGCACGCCGCATGTCGCGGAGGAAGGGCCCGAAGATGTGCGCCGGGCCGCGATCGCCTTTAACGCCATGACCGCCCAGGTCACCCGCACCCTGGAAAGTCAGCGCCATCTGTTGTCGGCGGTGGGTCATGACCTGCGCACGCCCCTGACCGCCATGCGCATCAACCTGGAATTTGTCGAAGACAGCGAGCTGCGCGACGGCCTGTTGCGCAACCTGGACGAACTGCAGGCCCTGACCGAGCAGGTGCTGGCCGCCGCCAAGGGCGCCGGCGGCGAGAAACCCCGCCAGGTCGACCTGTCGGCACTGGTGGAAAGCCTGTGCACCGACCTGGACGAAATGGGCGAGCCGGTAAACTGGAACAACCATTCGCCCGCCCCCATTTCCTGCCGCCCGAACGAGATCAAGCGGGCGGTGCGCAACCTGGTGGAGAACGCCGTCGCCTATGGCCACAAGGCCAATGTGCGGATCGCCGATACCGCCGACGGCTATGACGTGCTGGTCGAGGATGAAGGCCCGGGCATCCCCGAGAACGAACGCCAGCGGGTGTTCGAACCCTTTGTGCGGCTGGAAAGCTCGCGCAACGAAGCCACCGGCGGGACGGGGTTGGGCCTGACCCTGGTCAAGGCGATTGCCGAGGGCCATGGCGGGGCGGTGAAGCTGGAGAACCGGCCGGGCGGCGGTTTGCGCGCCCGCATGCATCTGCCCAGGCTGGCGGCCAGCGCGTAGTTGTCACTGGCCACACCAAGCATGCCCTTGCGCCGAAAGTGCCATTCTTCCAAAGGCTTTGACATTGGCCTTGATGTGATCTCTGAACCATTCGATGACGGATGATCCACTCTACCGGCGCGAAATCCTGCGGCTGGCGGCTGACGCCACCGGCGCCGGACACCTGCCCGCGCCCAATGCCACAGGCAGCGCCCACAACCCCGCCTGCGGCGACCGGGTGACCGTGGAACTGGCGCTGGCCGGTGGCCGGGTCACGGCGCTGGCCCACACTTCTCAGGCCTGCGTCCTGACCCAGGCGTCGGCTGCCCTGCTGGCCGGTGCGGCCCCCGGACAGGACCGGGCCGGGCTGGCGGCGCTGGCGGAGGGCGTACGCGCCTTTCTCAAAGGTGGCCCGGCGCCGCAAGGCTATGGCGTGTTCGATGGGGTGATCGGCCATGGCGGGCGGCATGTCTGCGTCCTGCTGCCCTTCGAGGCGGCGCTGACGGCTTTAAAGGCGGCCGAACCAGGCGCTGAAAGGCCCCAAGACAAGCCGGCGGCCTGACAGACTTGCCCTGCCCGTCCCCAACGCCAACGGTGTGGCATCACCCGGCATCTCGACGGTCGCGTCGCCCTCGCCCAGGTTGAAGACGCAGGCGATCCTCTCCCCGCCCCCTTCGCGCACAAAGGCCAGCGCGCCCGGCAGAAGCGTCAAGCTGCCCTCGCGCAAGGCGCGATGCGCATGCCGCGCCGCCGCCAGCTTGCGCGTGTAGGCCAGCGCGGAATCCGGATCGGCCTCCTGCGCCGACACCGCCAGCGCGCGATGCTCCGGTCCTAAAGGCAGCCAGGGCGCGCCGCTGCTGAAACCCAGGTTGAGGGCCTCCGCATCCCAGGGCATGGGCGTGCGGCAGCCATCGCGGCCCTTGAACAGCGGATAATAAAGATCGCCCACCGGGTCCTTGAGCTGGTCGCGGCGCAAGGTGACGTCCGGCAAGCCCAGCTCCTCACCCTGGTAAAGCAGCAAGGTGCCGCGCAGCGCGAACAGCAGCGCCAGCATCGCCTTGGCGGCGCCCGCACCGAAGCGCGAGGCGGTGCGGGTCACGTCATGGTTGGAAAAGGCGATGCAGGGCCAGTGATCGGGAAACTGCGCCAGGGTTTCCAGATGCGCGCGGATCGCCGCCGTATCCTTGGCCAGCAGCAGCGCGAAATTGTAACCGGCATGCAGACCCTTGTTGGACGGCAAATAACAGCCGGAGCGTTCGAACTCCTCAGAGAACTCACCGAATACGAACCGGTTGTCGAAGGCGTCCACTCGCCGCCGGATCACATCCAGCAGCGGCTTGTTTTCCTCGAGATTGGAGTCGTTCAGATGCCGCTGCATGTTGGCGGCGGCCGACCATTCCACCGCACCGCGCTGCGGAGCAGGAATGGCGGGATTATCCGTCAGCTTTTCGTCGTGCAAAAAGGCGTTGGCGACATCCAGGCGAAAGCCGTCCACGCCGCGCTCCAGCCACAGGTCCAGCACCTTCAGCGCCGCCTCGCGCGCCGCTGGGCTCGTCCAGTTCAGCTTGGGCTGCTGGCGCAGGAACTTGTGGTGATAATATTGCCGCCGCGCCGGCTGATAGGACCAGGCCGGGCCGCCGAACACCGACAGCCAGTTGTTGGGCACGGTGCCGTCATCCTTAGGATCAGCCCAGACATACCAGTCCTTTTTGGAGGCATCGCCGTCGCGGCTAGCCGCGAACCAGGCATGTTCGTCGCTGGTATGCGCCAGCACTTCGTCCAGGATGATTTTCAGGCCCCGCGCATGGGCGGCAGCCACCAAGCCTGCGAAATCCTGCAACGTGCCATAGTCGGGATGGACGTTTTCGTAGTCGGAAACGTCATAGGCCCAGTCGCGGTTGGGCGAAGGATGGACCGGCGACAGCCAGATCGCGTCCATGCCCAGCGACTTGATGTAATCCAGCTTTCCGGTCAGGCCGGAAAAGTCACCCTGCCCGTCGCCATTGCCATCGCAAAAGCTGCGGACATAGACCTGATAGATCGCCGCGCCACGCCACCAAGGTGACGGGCCGGCCATCACTCACACATCGCTGGCGCGGCTGATGACCTTTGCGACCAGGCCATAGGCCACCGCGTCTTCCGCGCCGATCCAGAAATTGCGCTCGGTATCGGTCACGACCTTTTCATAAGGCTGCCCGGTCTCGTCCGAGATTTCCTTGATCAGGCGGGCGCGCATCTTGAGGATTTCCTCGGCCTCGATGGTGATGTCGCTGGCCTGGCCGCGCACCCCGCCCAAAGGCTGGTGCAATAGGAAGCGGGTGAACGGCAGGCAGAAGCGGTTTTCCTTTTTCGCGCCCAGATAGATGTGCGCGCCGGCGGATGCGACCCAGCCGGTGCCGATCATCTTCACCCGGTTGCCGACAAAGCGGATCATGTCATGGATGGTGTCGCCCGACTCCACATGGCCGCCCGGCGAATTGACGATGACGCGGATATCGCCTTCGCTCTCGGCATAGGCCAGGAGCTGGGCGGTGACCCGCTCGGCCATCTTCATGTCCACTTCGCCGAAAATCAGGACCGTGCGCGACTTGTAGAGCGCCTTGGCGATCTCGGAAGATTGCGGTTCCGGGGCCTTGGACTTCTCGTCTTCTTTTTCGTCATTTTCTTCGTCGGCGCGGCGCAAGGGCAAGTCTCCGGATTCGGGGGTTGGCTCAGTCTAGCGATCATATCGGTACGGGCAACCCGCTTATAAAGCCTGAACAATTGCCCGCATTGTGGGGCCTATTTCGGCGTTTATGACCAGATCGGCAAATCGGTCCTGCGGGGTTTCGTCCCGGTTCAGGATCGCCAGCCCCGCCCCGTTGCGTTTGGCCAGCAGCGGGAAGCTCGCGGCGGGATAGACCGCCAGGGAGGAACCCAGCACCAGCATCAGCTCGCAGGCCAGGGTCGCGACCTCGGCGCGGGTCATCTCGTCCTGCGGCATGGGCTGGCCGAAGGAGATGGTGGCGGTCTTCACGATGCCGCCGCAGGCCGCGCAATCGGGGGCGTCGCCATGCGCGTCGAAATGGGCGCGGATGCCCGGTATCTCCATCCGCAGGCCGCAATCCAGGCACTTGGCGTAGCGGGTGCTGCCATGCAGTTCGATAACCTTTTCATCCGGCACGCCGCCGGCCTGGTGCAGGGCATCGATATTCTGGGTGATGACATGGCTGACTTTGCCCATGGCCACCAATTCGGCCACGGCGCAATGGCCGTCATTGGGCAAGGTGGCGTTCCAGGTGTCTTCCATTTCAAAGCGCCGCTGCCATGACACGCGCCGGGCCTGCGGATCGGATAAGTAGTCCTGAAATTCCACCGGCATCATCTTGGTCCAGATCCCGCCCGGCGAGCGGAAATCGGGAATGCCGGATTCGGTGGACATGCCGGCGCCGGTGAAGACCACCGTCCGCCGGCTTTGACGCAGCAGATCGGCCAGCGCCGCAACGTCATCCATCAATGCGGCGCCGGCGGCCTCCCGGCCATGGACGGCATCTTGCCGCTGAACGGCTTGACCGAACCGCAATCGGCGCTCACCCAATCACCCTTGTAGCTGCTGCTCATATTGTTGGGCTGGCCATGCATGGTGCCGGTGAAGCTGTAGGTGCCTTCGTAATGGGTGTCGCCGCGCCAGCTGATCTGGGAACGGCCTGTGCCCTCCATCATGCCGTGGCAGACGATCTCGGTGTTCGTCGAACTGGAAGTCTGGTTGAGGACACGGGGGGTGCACTTCACGCCTTCACGGTCCATGTTCGGCGGCCTGTCCATGGCCGCCTGCTCCGCCGTCATGCACATCTGGCTGGTCATGGGCTGGCCCGGCATGGGCATGTTCATGCCGCGCTTCTTCATCATTTCCATCATTTCGGGCGGCATCTTGGGCATCGAGGCCATCTGCATGGTGGTGGTA
>JBBQBL010000099.1:0-8823 GCA_038317805.1 Micropepsales bacterium | reverse complement strand
TGGTGATGGCGCCGGCCAGAACGGGCAGCGACAGCAGCAGCAGGAATACGGTCACCAGGATCGACCACACGAACAGCGGCATCTTGTGCAGGGTCATGCCCGGCGCGCGCATGTTGAAGATGGTGGTGATGAAGTTGATCGCGCCCAGGATCGAGGACGCGCCCGCTATGTGCAGCGAGAAGATCGCCAGATCCATGGCAGGTCCCGGCGAGCCGGAGGTGGATAGCGGCGCATAGATGGTCCAGCCGCCGCCGACACCCATGCCGGCCGAGTCACCTTCCACGAACATGGACAGCACCAGCAGCGCGAAGCTGAAAGGCAGCAGCCAGAAGGAGATGTTGTTCATGCGCGGGAACGCCATGTCCGGCGCGCCGATCATCAGCGGCACCAGCCAGTTGCCGAACCCGCCGATCATGGCGGGCATGATCATGAAGAACACCATGATCAGGCCGTGGCCGGTCACGAACACGTTGAAGGTATGGGGCTCCTTGAAGACCTGCAGGCCCGGATACATCAGCTCGGCGCGCATCATCATGGAGAAGAAGCCGCCGATGCAGCCCGCCGCGATCGCGAAGATAAGGTACATCGTGCCGATGTCCTTATGGTTCGTCGAATAGACGTAGCGGCGCCAGCCGGTGGGGTGGTGCGCGTGATCGCCGCCATGGGCGTCGTGTTGATGGGCGTCGAAGGTGGTTGTCATATCGGTGCTTCCTATTTCGACGCGACGCGGGTGGCGTCGTTCTCAAGCGCGGCATACTTCTTCTTGGAGTCGGCCAGCCAGGCGGCATAGTCCGCCTCGCTCACCACATGCAGCTCGATGGGCATGTAGGCGTGGCGCGCACCGCACAGTTCCGAACACTGGCCATAGAACACGCCGGTCTGGGTGGCCTTGAACCAGGTGTGGTTGCTGCGGCCCGGCACGGCGTCCATCTTCACGCCCATCTGGGGCATGGCCCAGGAATGGATCACGTCGGCGCCGATGGTTTCGACCTCGACCACCTTGTTCACCGGCACATAGATCGCATTGTCGGTGCCCAGCAGGCGCGGCTTGTTCGCCTTGGCCGCGTCGGCGTCCGACAGGCCCAGGCTGTCAAAGGTGAAGCCCGCGGCGGAACCCGGATACTCATAGGTCCAGAACCACTGCTTGCCGATCGCCTTGATGGTGACGTCGGGCTTGGGAATCGCCGCTTCGAAATACAGCAGGCGGAAGGACGGCACCGCGATGAACACCAGGATGATGACCGGGATCAGGGTCCAGGCGACTTCCAGCAAGGTGTTGTGATGGACCTTGGACGGCACGGCGTTGGCGCCGGCGCGATACTTGATGACGATCCAGACCAGCAGGCCCAGGACGAACAGGCAGACCGCCACGATGATCCACACCAGCAGGCGGTGGAAATCCTCGATCTGCTCCATCACCGGCGAGGCGGCGGCCTGGAAGCCGGTCTCGTAATTGGTCGGCAGGGCAGCCGCCGGAAGTGCCCAGAAGGCCGCAAGGGCGGCAGTCGCCACACCGATACCGGATTTCCGCAAAAACATGCTCGCGACCTCGCAATAAACCAGGCGGTGGAATCCCCGCCCTTTTTCAGATTCTTGGCGGGGATTTAGAGGGGTTAAGCCCTTAAAGTCATTGCGACCTTATGGCACGTCCCTTCCGGCGACCAAGGGGACCGGACGGCCCCGCCCCCGGGGAACCGCGCCCCGCCTTGTCCAACGGCCGCTTTACCCCGATATCTAGGGGCCAAACACGCAATTCGCGGGGCTTTTTGCCGCGCACCGGAGACCGACATGACCGCGCCCGATCTATTCTTTTCCCGTACCGGCATGGACCGTGGGCGGGTGCAGCAAACTGTGGATCAGGCGCTGAAGGGTTCGGACGACGGGGAATTGTACCTGGAATACAGCCAATCCGAATCGTTCAGCTTCGACGATGGCCGGCTGAAGGCGGCCACTTTCGACACCAGCCAGGGCTTCGGCCTGCGGGCGGTGGCGGGGGAAGCCACCGGCTATGCCCACGCCTCCGACATCTCCGAAGACGCCATCGCGCGGGCCGCCGGCACGGTGCGCGCCGTCTCGCACGGATATTCGGGCACCGCGGCGGGTGCGCCCGCCCGCAGCAACGTCAAGCTCTACACCGACATCGATCCGCTGCAGACCGCGGGCTTTGAGAAGAAGGTGAAGCTGCTGGAAGAGATGAACGCCTATGCCCGCGCCAAGGACAGCCGGGTGCGCCAGGTGTCGGCCAGCCTGTCGGGCGAATGGCAGCGCATCGAGATCATCCGCGCCGGCGGCGAGACCTATTCCGACATCCGGCCCCTTGTCCGGCTCAATGTCTCGGTGGTGGTGGAAAAGGACGGGCGCCAGGAAAGCGGCAGCTTCGGCGGCGGCGGCCGCGGCAGCTATGAGACTTATCTGAACCCCGACTACTGGCAGGGCGCCATCGACGAGGCGCTGCGCCAGGCGCTGGTCAACCTCACCTCGATTCCCGCTCCTGCAGGCGAGATGACGGTGGTGCTGGGACCGGGCTGGCCTGGCATCCTGTTGCATGAAGCCATCGGCCACGGGCTGGAAGGCGACTTCAACCGCAAGAAGACATCGGCCTTCGCCGGATTGCTGGGCCAGCGCGTCGCCGCGCCCGGCGTCACGGTGGTGGATGACGGCACCATCGATGGCCGGCGCGGCTCGCTGTCCATCGACGATGAAGGCACCCCGACCCATCGCACCGTGCTGATCGAGGATGGAATCCTGAAAGGCTATATGCAGGACCGCCAGAATGCCCGGCTAATGGGCGTGGCCGCGACCGGCAATGGCCGCCGCCAGTCCTATGCCTCACCGGTGATGCCGCGCATGACCAACACCTACATGCTGGGCGGGACCGCGGACCCGGCCGAGATCCTGTCCAGCGTGAAGAAGGGCATCTATGCCAGCAACTTCGGCGGCGGCCAGGTGGACATCACCAACGGCAAGTTCGTCTTCAGCTGCACCGAGGCCTACCAGATCGAGGACGGCAAGCTGGGCGCCCCGATCAAGGGCGCAACCCTGATCGGTTCGGGCCCGGAGTCGCTGACGCGCGTTTCCATGATCGGCAATGACATGAAGCTGGACACCGGCATCGGCACCTGCGGCAAGAACGGCCAGAGCGTGCCGGTGGGCGTGGGCCAGCCGACCCTGCGGCTGGACGGCCTGACGGTCGGCGGAACAGCACAGGCCGCCTGATGCCGCGCTACTGGTTCCGGCAGAAGACGTTCGGCTATGGCGCCACGCCCAACACCTGGGAAGGCTGGACGCTGACTGTCATCATCTGCCTCTGCCTGTTCGGCGTAGTGTTGCTGGGCCCGGTGATCCGCGACAACACGATACGCGCGCTCTGGATGGTGCTGGGCATCGCCGTCACCGTCGGTGTCTTCATCTTCATTGCGTATCGCAAGACCGAAGGCGGCTGGCGCTGGCGCAGCGGAGACGACAGTTGAAGTCTCCTCACCCTGAGCCTGTCGAAGGGTGAGGAGGCATGCACATTTTTGTGTACATGCTGCGTTGCCGGGATCGATCTTATTACGTCGGCCTGGCACGCGAAGGTTTGGATCAGCGTATCGCCGACCATCAGGCAGGTCGTTATCCGGGCTATACCCACTCCCGTCGGCCCGTTGAACTGGTTTGGTCTGCGGATTTTGTCTGGTTGAAGGATGCGATTGCTTGTGAGCGACGTCTGAAAGGCTGGCGGCGCGAAAAGAAAGAAGCACTTATCCGCGGTGACTATGAAGCCCTGAAAGCTTTGGCGCGAACCGCGAAACCTCATCCTTCGACAAGCTCAGGATGAGGACTTAGATGCGAGGTCCCTGTTGTTGATCTTCAAGATCGTGCCGCGTGCCGAATGGGAGGCCGAAAGCGGCGACTATCACGGCTCGGCGCATGACAAGGCCGATGGCTTCCTGCATTTCTCCACTGCGGCGCAGCTGCCAGAGACGTTGCGGCTCTATTATGCCGGGCAGGATGACCTGACATTGGTCGCGGTTGCCGCCGACGCGTTGGGCGACAGGCTACGGTGGGAATTCTCGCAATCCCGCAACGAAGACTTCCCGCACCTGTACGCAGCCCTGCCCTGCGACGCGATCAAATGGGCGCGGCCGCTGGAACGCGGCACGGACGGCCAATTCATCCTGCCATCTATTTGACCTGATAGGTCTTGCTGAAGCCGTTGCGGTCGTTGGTCATGGTGATCTTGCCGTCCTTCGTGATCTCGGCATGGATCGCATGACCTTCATCCGGCGGCGCGGTGAACATCTGCTTGGCATGGCCGGCGATGGCCACCGCGGACGGGTTGAGATTGGCGATCATGTTCTTGTCGCCGCTCCATTCGGGGTGGGCGAAGCTTTCATGGGTCTGCCAGAAACCCATCAGGCCGGGCGAAGCCTTGACCACCTTGATGGGATCGGCGTCGCCGCCCTTCTTGCCGCCCGACCCCATCAGGGCGATGTCGGGATGCATATCGGCGATCGAGGCCGGATTGCTGCTGATGACCGAGCCATGCTGGGTGACGATCAGCAGATTGACATGGCCCAGCTTGCCCACCGGACAGGACAGTTCGCGCTCCTTGTCCCAGCTGAGGTCGCCGAACATGGCGATGGAGACCTTGCCGAAGCGCAGCAGCGAAGCGACCGAACGCCGGTTCTCTTCGCCGCCGACATCCTTGGTGCTTTTGCTTTCCGCGGTATCGCAGGCCGCGATCTTCTGGCCCGCGCCCGCCAGCGGCTTGGACAGGACCACGCCGTCGCTGGAGACGATGGTGTCGGTCATGGAGCCGATCTGGATTACCTGCCCCGCCTTGGCGACGATGTGCTTGTGACCTTTGATGGTCTCCAGATATTTCGGATAGAGCTGGTCTGGCGCACCGCCGGCCAGATCGGGCGGCACCACTTCACCGGGCTTGAGATGTTCGGCATTGGGGCCGTGATCGATGAAGGTGTCGACCGGGATGCGTTTGACCAGTTCCTGGATGCCGCCGACATGGTCCATGTGATAGTGGGTGGTGATCACATAATCGATTTTCGACAGGCCCATTTTTTTGGCCGCCGCCGCGATGCGGTCGGCGCTGTTCCTGGCGCCGTCGGGCGACGGCAGCAGACCGGCGCCACTTGGCCAGCCGGAATCGATCAGCAGCGACTTGCCTTCCGGGGTGACGAACAAGGTGCCGCCGCCGCCTTCCACGTCAATGGAAACGACCTTCAAGGTACCCTCGGCTGCCAGCGAAGGCACAGTCAGGGCGGAGGCCAGCAGCGCGGCCGCGAGTGTTTTGCGGATCATGTTATTTCGCCCCATAGGTCTTGTTGAATCCGTTGCGCTCATTGATGACGGTGACCTCGCCATTCTTCTGGATGCGCAGGCGCAACCCGAAGAACTTGTCTTTGGCCTGATCAGTGCTTTCATTGGCGATCATCTCGGCCGGGCCGTTGATATCGGCGGCGACCGTGGTGGTGTGAAGCTGCCAGATGCCCTGATTGCGCGGGCTGGCCTTGATGGTTTCCATCCGCACTTTATCGGCGCCCTTGCGCGCAGAATTACCCATGATGGTGACGATGGGCGCCATGGCATTGACGGCCGCCGGGCTGCCCGACAGGCCGGTGCCGTGATGGGTGGCCAGGTACACATCAACCTTGCCGACGCGATCGGTGGGGCAGAACAGATCCTTTTCCCGGTCCCAGGTCAGGTCGCCGAACGCCGCGATCTTGGTCTTGCCCCAGGAAATCACCGACGCAGTGGAGCGGGCATTTTCCTCGCCGCCATTGTTGGCCATGGCTTCCATGCCGGCACAGGACGGATTGGCCTCGCCCGCACCGGGCAGCGGCTTGGCGATGGGTTGGGCGTCGGCCATCACGATGGTGACGGTCATGCCGCCGATGTGGAACACCTGTCCCGGCTTGGCGATGATATGCGGCCGCTTGCCGATCAGTTCGATGTACTTGTTGTAACCATAGGCGGTGGAACCGGGCGGCGGATTCTTGATGTCGATTTCGGCCGCGCCCGGCTGGGTCGAGGCCTTGGTCTCGCGATTGTCGCCATGATCGATCACCGTGCCGATGGGAATGCGCTTGAGCAGGCCCTCAAAACCGCCGATATGGTCGCCGTGATAATGGGTGATCAGCAGGTAATCGATTTTCTTGAGCCCCAGCGCGTGGGCCGCCGCCACGATGCGCTCGGAACTGGGATGGTCGCCAGTGGCGCGGCTGACGTCCGGATTGCCGGTGTCGATCAGCAGTGACTTGCCGTCCGGCGTGACGAACAGGGTGCCGCCGCCGCCTTCGACATCGATGGAAATCATCTGCAGGGCTTCGTCCCTGGCCGTGGCGGGACCGGCCAGCAACGCGGCAAAGCCAACCGATGTCAAAAACCTGCGCAGCATGAACCCTCCCGATTATTTTCGCGCAGACTAGAGCTTTTGCGCGCGTGCGGCTAGGCTGGCGCCATGATCCCCATCACCGGAAAAGCGCACGACCTGGGCGACGGATTTTTCGTCACCCGCCTGTTGCCGCAGATTGCGCGGCGCAGCATCGGACCTTTCGTATTCTTCGATTATTACGGGCCGGTCGATTTCGCACCCGGCAAGGGCATCGATGTGCGCCCGCATCCCCATATCGGCCTGGCCACCGTCACCTACCTGTTCGATGGCTCGCAGATGCACCGCGACACATTGGGAACGGTGCAGGAGATCAAGCCCGGCGACGTTAATTGGATGACCGCGGGCCGCGGCATCGCCCACAGCGAACGCACCGGCGATGCGGTGCGCGCAAGCGGCCACCGCATGCACGGCATCCAGAGCTGGGTCGGCCTTCCGATGGCGGACGAAGAAGCCCCACCCGCCTTCCAGCATTTCGGCGTGGAGGATTTGCCGGAGCGCGATGATGGCGGCGTCACCTTGCGCCTGATCGCGGGCAGCGCCTTTGGCCTGACATCGCCGGTCAAGACCTTCTCGCCTATCTTCTATGCCGATGCGCGCTTCACACCGGGCGGCGCGCTGCATTACAGCGCCGAACATGAAGAGCGCGCCTTCCTGGTGATCGAGGGCGAGGTGCACACCAGTGAAACCGAAGTACACGGCCCCGGCGCCATGCTGGCGCTGGAACCGGGCGAAGAGGTCACGCTTTATGCCGAAAGCACCGCGCGGGTGATGCTGCTGGGCGGTGCGCCGCTGGAAGGCGACCGTCACATCTGGTGGAACTTCGTGTCTTCGTCGAAAGACCGCATCGAACGCGCCAAGCAGGAATGGAAAGACGGCAAGTTCGGCCTCATTCCCGGCGACGACAAGGAATTCATCCCTCTCCCCGAACCAAAGAAGCAGACACCATGAAATTCAATCGCCTGGGCCGTACCGGCCTGTATGTTTCCGAAATCGCCATGGGCACCTGGGGCTTTTCGGGCCGCAATTATTTCGGCGGCGCCATCGGCACCCTGGACCAGAAAACCGCCACCGGATTCATCGGCCGGGCGCTGGAAGCCAAGGTCAATTTCATCGACACCGCCAATGTCTATTCCTTCGGCGATTCCGAATTGATGACCGGCCAGGCGCTGAAGGATCTCGGCGTCAAGCGCAGCGACGTGGTGCTGGCGACCAAGGTGTTCGGCCGCATGGGCCCGGGCCCCAACGACATGGGCGCATCGCGAGGCCACATCATGGACAGCGTGAGCCTGAGCCTGGAGCGGCTGCAGACCGATCATATCGACCTGTACCAGATCCATCATTCCGATCCGGTCACGCCGCTGGAAGAAACCTTGCGCGCGCTGGACGATCTGGTGCGCCAGGGCATGGTGCGTTACGTCGGCGTTTCCAACTGGGAAGCCTGGAAGATCATGAAGGCCAATGGCCTGGCCGCGCAGCACGGGCTGGAGCGGATCGAGACCAACCAGGTCTATTACTCCATCGCCGGCCGCGACCTGGAGAATGAACTGGTGCCGCTGATGCAGGACCAGGGCATGGGCTGTCTGGTGTGGAGCCCGCTGGCCGGCGGTTACATGGCCGGCAAGTATACGCCGGGCGACGGCATCAAGGCCGAGCCAGGCCGCCGCGCCAATTTCGATTTCCCGCCGGTGGACAAGGAAAAAGCCGACAAGACCGTGCTAGTGATGCGCGAGATCGCCAAGAAGCACGGCGTGTCTGTCGCCTGCGTCGGCCTGACCTGGGTGCGGCAGAAGCCGTTCATCACGTCCACCATCATCGGCGCCACCACCATGGATCAGCTGGACGACAATCTGAAGTCGGTGGATTTCACCCTGTCGGCGGAAGAAATGGCGCGGCTGGACGAAGTCAGCGCCGAGCGGTCGCAATATCCCTACTGGATGATCAGCCGCAACAACACGACGCGCGTGCCGACCGGCGCACCGATCACGGTGCCCGGCTCGGTGCCGCCGAAGAGCTAGAGAAAGTTATACTCGGTGAAGAGCGGGGTCAGGTCGCGGCCCCACGCGCCGTGATAGTTCTTCAGCATTTCCTCGGCGCGGGTGTAACCGCGGTTGACCAGTTCGCGCAGGGGATTGAGGAAACCGTCCTCGCTCATGCCGGCGCCGTCCAGCGCGGCGCGGCGCTTCAGGCCGGCGGTGGAAATCTCCAGCATGCGATGCGCCAGTTCGTGCACCGTCGCCTTGCGGAACGGCACCTTGAAGCCCTGCTTGCCCACGCCGTCGCGCAGCGCCTGGCGTTCTTCGGCGGTCCAGTCCTTGACCAGGTCCCAGCAGGCATCCAGCGACTGGTTGTCATAAAGAAGCCCAACCCACAGCGCCGGCATGCCGCAGATGCGCCGCCACATGCCGCCATCGGTGCCGCGCATTTCCAGG
>JBBQBL010000098.1:0-8860 GCA_038317805.1 Micropepsales bacterium | reverse complement strand
CGACGAGAACACCAGGAAGCCGACCACGAAATAGGTGAAGTGCAGCGCCGATGTTGACATGTGCAGGGGCTCGAGCGCGGGCTTCAGCAGCGCCGCGACGGTGGGCTCGCCAACCCAGCCCAGGCCCAGCGAGGCCATGGTGATGCCGAGCTGGCAGCAGGCCAGATGAGCTTCGATGTTGCGCAGGATGCTTTGGACCAGCCGCGCGCCCATCCGGCTTTCCTCGACAAGCGCGTCGATGCGGAAGGCGCGCGCCTTGACCAGCGCGAACTCGGCGGCGACGAAGAAGGCGTTCGCGGCCAGGAGGAAGGCAGCAAGCAGCAGGTCGACGATGTTGGAACTCATCTTCCGGCGATGGTGTCGGCAGGCATGGGGACGGTGCTCGGTGAAAAGACCGTAATGATAGCCGGAATTCAGCTCTCCGTCAGGACCAATTTTACGGCGTCCAGCGGCACATCGCGGGTGACAAAGGCCTGGCCCAGCCCCTTGAGCAGGATGAAGGTCAGCTTGCCGTCCGTCACTTTCTTGTCATGGGCCATGGCGGCGACCAGTTCGTCCACAGCGGGGCGAGTGCCCGGAATGTCGGCAATGGAGGCGGGCAGGCCGACCGCCTTGAGGTGGCGGATGAAGCGTTCGGCATCCTGGCCGGGACACAGGCTCAGCTTCACCGACAGGCGGAAGGCCAGCGCCATGCCGATGGCGACGCCTTCGCCGTGGATCAGGCGGTCCGAAAATCCGGTGGTGGCTTCCAGCGCATGGCCGAAGGTGTGGCCCAGGTTGAGCAAGGCGCGCTCGCCGGTTTCGCGTTCGTCGCGCGCCACGATGTCGGCTTTCATCTTGCAGGAGTGGGCCACCGCTTTGACCATGGCGGCGCTGTCGCCGGCCAGCGCTCTGGCGCCGTTCACTTCCAGCCATTCGAAGAATTGGGCGTCGCCCAGCGCGCCATACTTGGCGACCTCGGCATAGCCGGCCAGCAATTCGCGTTTGGGCAAGGTGGACAGCAGCGCCGTATCGGCAATCACGATGCGCGGCTGGTGGAACAGGCCGATCAGGTTCTTGCCCTGGGGCGCGTTGATCGCGGTCTTGCCGCCGACCGAGGAATCCACCTGGGCCAGGAGCGTGGTGGGAATTTGCGCGAAGGCGACGCCGCGCTTGAGCACGCCGGCCGCAAAGCCTGTGAGATCGCCGATCACCCCGCCGCCCAGTGCGATGACAAGACCCTTGCGGTCGATTTCCATGTCCAGCAGCGCGCCGCTGAGCTTTTCCAGCCCCGTGAAACTCTTGCTGACTTCACCGGGCGCCATCACGATGGGGCGCGCTGTGATGCCCGACTTGCCGAGCACATCCAGCAAAGGTTGAAGGTGAATCTTGGCGACATGCTCGTCGGTCACGACGGGCACCACGCCTTTGGCCCCCACTTTGGAGACAAAGGGCTTCAGCAGATCGCCCGCGCGCGCCAGGGCGCCCGCGCCGACATGGATGTCATAGGCGCGCTCGCCAAGGCCGACGGAAATCGTTTCGCTGCTCATGCGCCTTCGCATAGCCCATGGGAGGCGAGTGCGGCAACGATCTTGTCCAGCAGCACGGCATGGGGCTCGTCGCCCGATTCCAGCACCATGTCGGCCAGGGCGTAGGTGGGCCCGCGCTGCGCCAGCAGCCGTTCCAGGGTGCCGCGCATATCGTCATTGGCCAGAAGGGGCCGTGTCTGGTCGGCTTCCTGGCGCTTGCGCACCCGGCCCAGCAGGATGTCGATCGGCGCTTTCAACCAGATGGTGAAGGCGTCCGTCTTCATGGCGGCGCGGGTTGTTTCATCCATATAGGCGCCGCCGCCGGTGGCCAGCACATGCGGTTTTTCGCCCAGAAGGCGCGCGATGACCTTGCGTTCCAGGCGCCGGAATTCCGGTTCGCCATACTTGGCGAAAATCTCCGCCACCGTCATGTCGGCGGCGGCCTCGATCTCGTGATCGGCGTCAGCGAAGGGCACGTCCAGCCGCGTGGCCAGCCGCTTGCCGATGGAGGTTTTGCCCGCCCCCATCATGCCCACCAGCGCCACGGTTTTCTTCAGGTTTTTCCCATTCTCCGGCATGGCACCCGGATACACCAAAGATCGTGCTAAATCTAACCCATGGCACGACGTCCTGATTCCGGGCATCTGGTGGAGGCCTTTCTCGACATGATGAGCGCCGAGCGCGGCGCGGGCGCCAACACCCTGGCCGCCTATCGCCGCGATCTGCTGGATTTTGCGGGGCATGCAGACCAGGCCACGGCCAGCCGCGAGGAGGTGCGGGGCTTTCTGACCGGCCTGTCGACATCGGGCATGGCGGCGTCCACCCAGGCGCGCAAGCTTTCGGCGCTGCGCCAGTTCTACGGTTTTCTGTATGGCGAGGGCATCCGCAGCGATGATCCCACCCAGACCATCGAAGCGCCCCAGGCGCGCCGGCCCTTGCCCAAGATCCTGTCCGGCCATGACCTGGAAGCGATGCTGGCCAAGGCGGCGGAAGACCGTACGCCGCAAGGCCTGCGCCTGACCTTGATTGTGGAGATGCTGTATGGAGGGGGCTTGCGCGTTTCCGAACTGGCGGGCCTGACCGTGGCGGCGGTGCGCGGCCGCGAGAACTTCATCCGCATCACCGGCAAGGGCAACAAGGAAAGGCTGTCGCCGCTCAGCCCTGCGGCACGCGATGCGCTGGATGCCTATCTGGACGTGCGCGCCACCTTCGTGCCGCAGGACGACAAGAACAATCGCTATCTGTTTGCCTCGCGCGGCGAGGGCGGCTTTCTCACCCGCCGGCGCTTTCACCAGCTGCTCAAGGGACTGGCGCTCAAGGCCGGCGTGAACCCCGAAAAAGTGTCGCCGCATGTGCTGCGCCATGCCTTTGCCACCCATCTGGTGGAGGGCGGCGCGGACCTGCGCAGCGTGCAGACCTTGCTCGGCCATGCCGACATCGCCACCACCCAGATCTATACCCATGTGGCGCGTGACCGGCTGACCCAGGTGATGCGGGGCGCCCACCCCTTGGCCAAGGCCGTCAAAAAGGTCCGTTAACCTGTTGGAACGACAGGGTTCTTTAGGCATTCCCTTTCGCGGATGCCTGTGTCATTTTCCCGTTCCGTTGGGTGATTTGAGCCATGCATTACCTGGAATTTGAACGTCCCATTGCCGAGCTGGAAGGAAAAATCGTCGAGCTGCAGAAGCTTGCCGAGGAAGACCCCAGCATGGACATCGATGGCGAAGTCGCCAGCCTGCAGTCGCGCGCCGGCACGCTGGTGGCTGATACCTATGCGCGGCTGACGCCCTGGCAGAAGGTGCAGGTGGCACGTCATCCGGGCCGTCCGCATTTCCTCGATTATGCCCGCCATATCCTGGAAGACTTCACGCCGCTGGCCGGCGACCGTGCCTATGGCGAGGACCAGGCGGTGGTGGCGGGGCTGGCGCGTTTCCGCGGCCGCCCCATCGCCTTCATCGGCCAGGAAAAGGGCAACGACACCCAAAGCCGCATCAAGCACAATTTCGGCTCGGCCATGCCGGAAGGCTATCGCAAGGCGGTGCGAATTTTTGAACTGGCCGACCGCTTCGATCTGCCGGTGCTGAGCTTCTGCGATACCTCGGGCGCCTATCCGGGCGTGTCGGCGGAAGAGCGCGGACAGGCCGAAGCGATTGCCCGGTCCATTGAAGCGGGCCTGTCGGTCAGGACGCCCTTCATCGCCACCATCATCGGCGAAGGCATGTCGGGTGGCGCCATCGCCATCGCCGCGGCATCCCGCGTCTATATGCTGGAGCATTCCATTTACTCGGTGATTTCGCCCGAGGGCTGCGCCTCCATCCTGTGGCGCAGCGCCGACAAGGCGCAGGAAGCCGCCACGGCGCTGAAGATCACCGCCCAGGACTTGCTGGAACTGAAGATCATCGACGGAATCGTGGAAGAGCCGGTGGGCGGAGCGCATCGCGCGCCCGCGGAGACCATCGAAGCGGTGGCCGACCAGATCGCCGCCGGCCTGAAAGAGATGGAAGGCATTTCCGGCGAGGAGCTGCTGCGCCAGCGCCGCGCCAAGTTTCTTGCGATGGGCCGCAATATCTGACGCTCGCGCCGCGCAAGAAGCCCCGGCGGGATTGAAACGGTGAACTAGAGCAGGCCGCCCGGCATGGAGGCCATCTGGTTCTCCCAGCTTTCTTCGTTCTCCGAAAGCCGCGGCGTATAGCGGCACAGGCCTATCACAAAAGTGGGCCGCCCTTCGTCATTGGCCAGGGGCGCCAGCAGGTTCTCCGCATGGAGATATTCCCGGCCGCTGATCTGGACCCGGCCCAGAAAGCGCAGCGGCTGGCCGCCGTCCAGCGTCAGGTCACCGCATTCGATCCAGCGTGGCCGGAGTGTGGACGGCACGCTTTCCTCAAACGTCTTGCCGGTATGATCGCCGGTGACTTCCGCGACTTTCGTGCCGGTGAGGCGCCAGACATATTGAGACGGATGCTCTGCCACCCGTTGGCAAATGACGATGTGGCGCAGGAAGTCCTTCAGATCGCGGGGCGTCATGTCGGTTTTGGCGGGCATGGCGCGCGTGCCGGCTTTGCTGCGCCAGAGCGAAAGGAACCGTTCGTAGAACGGATCGCGGAATGCGAGCGTGGGATCGCAAAAATGCTGCCACTTTTGCTGGGCCGCTTTTTGATTGAGAGAACGGGCAACCGCCAGGACATTCATCCGCTGATTGTGGCGGCAAGGCATAAACAGTCGGTAAAGCAGGCGTAACCTCTGCCCGCGCACCAGTCTAAAGTGGCGGATTGCTTGGGGAATTGCGGCTTTGCTCGCAATCTGAGGTGATGAGAAGCCCGGCGAAAGTTCCAAGAGTTCCGGCAGCCGGGAATATTGGCGTCCGGATGTTTCATTCACACGCCATCCAGATTTCTGCCGGCCCTCTGCCCAGAAAATACAGGATCAGGCTGGGTGCGGCCACCACCGCCAGTGTGGCGCAAGGTCTGCCCTGGCGATGCCCGGCGCGAAGCGCGCGCTTCATCATCACGAACAATGAGCTGAGGTATTCCATATCTGAAAGTCTCCGTGGGAAACGTTTATGTGGAAAAAGACCAGGGCGAGGTTTGGCCTTGCCCTGGCCGGTTGAGGGTCATTCCGCGCGATCGCAAGCTGATGCGCGATCCTGCCCGGCGGAGCAGTTGCAGGATTCGCCGCAGGCGCAGGCGGAGCCGCAGGCGCAGGACCTGATTTGCGTGGCGCAGCCGCAGGATTGGCCGCAGGTGCAGGGCTTGCCGTCACATTCGTTGTTCATTGGAATCTCCAGGTTGTTGTGTGTCTTGACGGCCCACACTTACCCCTGGACGAGGACGGCGCACTTGAACGAAAGGGCTAAGTTAACTGGAGGGCGGCGGCCGGAATGCCGAACATGCGCCGGAAAGTCCGGCTGAAATGCGCCGAATCCGCGAATCCGGCCTCATGGGCCGCCTCGGTCAGGGTCGTGCCGGTCGCCATGATCGCCACGGCTTTCGTTATCCTGAGCCACAGCAGATAGGACCGGAACGGAAGACCGGTCTGCTCGACAAAAAGGTGACGCGCGCGGCTTGGAGACAGTCCCGCGATCCTGGCCGCCGAACCGAGGCTGATCGCATCATCGAGCCGTGCTGCGACATGGTCGATCATCTTGCGCACCCGCGCGTCCGGAAGGTTCACCGCATGGACATCCGCAAGCCGTTCGATGAGCGAGCGGCCAATGGCTTCCAGTTCCTGCTCGCTGACGGATGATTTGCGCGACGCCTGTTTCAGATGCTCCACCAGGTCGGCTACTTTTTCCAATGGAACAGACCGCAGTGTTGCGCCATCCAGGATGTTCCGAACGATGGCCAGGCCAGGCCTGCTTTCCGGCTCGACGAAAAGCACGGCCACGTGCCCTTTCGCCTCGAAGAGATGTTCGACATCTGGTGCAACAATCGCATCACCGGCGACGGAACTGTCTTTGGTCCTGAATTCGAAGTGTCCACCAAGCGAGAGCGTTATCTGGATCGCATGATGGGCGTGAAATGCCGTCATATTGGAAGCAGAGCCGCGCGCGGGCAGCGCCTCCATAAGCCAGAGGCTGCCACCTTCCCAGATCAGAATTCGGCCCCGCCCGGCGATTTCCATGCGGGGAGGCTACCACAAACCGGGACGTTCTTGAGGGGAGCCTGGAGCCTGAAAGCGGCCTTAGGTTATCCCGTCAAAAGGCTCGTTTCGCACTCCATTGTGCTGGTTTGTTCGATTTTCTCCCTATCGCATTGTCCGCGGACGATTTTGAGCGCAACATGCCTGGGCCGCCGCAGCGCCAATTCTAAAACTCCCGTCCAAGGGAAGGCCGGAGCCGGACAAAGCATTCCTGAATCATCACTGGAAATTGTGATTCAGATCAAACCATCTGCCCACGGTGAAGCGCATTTTAAAAAAAACATATGGGAGGCATTGCCTATGCTGAAGAAATCAAGCGCCATAGTGATGGCCACGATGATGTTTGCAGGAACGCTCATCCAGACCGCTGCGGCCCAACCCGGCTATGGCCAGCCCGGCTATGGATCACCCCCAGGCGGTGACTACAATGCCGGGTCCCGCTACCGCCAAGGCTATGACCGAGGCCAAAATTTTCAAGGTCCCGGCGGCTTTAACGAGCAGGGGCAAAGCTGGCGCAAGCGTTACCAGCGGGAATATAGCTACCAGGACGACAATTATTATCGCCAATGCCGCAACCAGGTGGATCCGGCTGGCGTGATCGCCGGCGCCCTGATAGGCGGGCTGCTGGGCAATGCCTTGGGGCAGCGCGGCAATCGTGGGGTTCCCACCATCGCCGGCGTTGTCATGGGCGGCGCACTCGGAGCGGCGCTGACGCGAAATCTGAACTGCGAGGACCAGAGTTACGCCTACAACACCTACTATAACGGCTTCAACTCGGGGCGGACCAACGTCCCGTATCAATGGCGCAATCCCAACAGTGGCAATTATGGGGAGGTCCGCGTCAACAACTACTTCAACGATCCGGGCGGCTTCCGCTGCGCCAATTTCAACCAGCAAATCTTCGTCCGTGGACGTCCGCAGGCGGCCACTGGGCGCGCTTGCCAGCAGCCGGATGGAACCTGGGCCGTTGTGAACTGAAGGCTGGCCAGGATCTGCCGTGACAAGCGGCACCAAAACTGAAAAGGAGCTTTGTGATGAAAAAATATTATGTGGCCATCGGCATGGCCCTCATGCTCGCCACGCCGGCGCTGGCGCAGGATGCGGGGCTGGTGTTCACGGCCCTCGACGCAAACAAGGACGGCAAAGTCAGCCCCGCGGAGGCGCAAAGGAACACGATGGTTTCGGATAGTTTCGCGGCTGCCGACAAAAACCATGATGGGTTCCTGTCCAAGGACGAATTTGTGGCCGCCTTCGGAAAGAAGTGAGCCTCAACAAAGTCGAAATGCGCGAACAGGGAGCCGGTGTCGCCAAAAGCGCCACCGGCTCCCTTTTCCTGTTCAGGCCAATTACTTGTAATTCGCGATGGAGAGCTGCGACACCCAGCCCTTGTTGCCGACTTCGTCGGCCACTTCCACCCACACGCCCTGCTTGTTGCCGGTGGGATAGAGGATCATGCCTGCTTCCAGCGGCTTGAGCACTTTGCTCTTCTCATCGGCGCTGGCCCTGAGCATGGCAGGCCGGGCCATGGTGACGGCCTGGGCCGGGGCATCCGCCTTCGCATCGGTGGAAAGACCGCCCATCTCGCTCACCAGCTTGGTGTAGGCATCGATATAGGCCAGGATCACGACCTGGCCGATGGCGGTGTTCTGGTAGTTGTTAATGCCCGCCGCGCCGAAGCCGCCCAGTCCGAAGCCGCCGCCGCCCACGCCGAAGCCGACATCGGTCTTGGAGCCATGGCCCTGTGCGATCGCCTGCTGCTCACTGGTGCGCACATTGGTGACGGTCAGCACCACGTCCGCCGTCTTGGAGGACACGCTGATGTTGGACACGATGGCGCCGGCATAACCGCCCAGGAAGCCGCCCAGAAGACCGCCGACATTGGTGCCGCCGGAATTGCCGTTCTTCGAGGCGATGTCGGGAACCAGGATATAATCCGCGGCGCGGACCTGGCCGGCGCCGATATTGGCGCCGCCCTGCAGGGTGCCGCCGGCCGCCAGGGCGCGTTCCTGCTGCGCCATTTCAAACGCCTTGCCGCGGTCCACCAGGGTGAAGCAGCCGGACTTCATCACGAATACCTTCAGCAGGGCCTCGGGCGATTCCAGGCCCAGGCCTTCCCACCACCGCGTGTCGGGCTCGCGCACCGCCAGGGTGCCGATCTTGTGGCCGCAGGTGGGAATCTCGGACTGTTTCTGGGCCGTTTTGCTGTCGATCGAGGCGGCGAATGCCGGCACCATCGGAACGGAGGTGGAAACAACCAGGCAGGCGGACGCAGCCGTCGCCAAAAATTTGGCCAAGCGCATGATAGGAACCCCTTCAATATCGTGCGCTGGTTATACGCCCCCGCGCGGCAGGCAGATTAGCCCAAGGTGAAATTTCTGCAATGAGGAGCGTTGGCCGCAGGCCACGAAATGGTCCAGTGGACCATTTCGAGCGACGAATGCCCGGAGCGTAAGCGCAGGGCGGGGCACAGGGCGGGACGGAACTACTCCCACCACCCCTTCCGTTTGAACCACAGCAAGGGAATCAGGGCGCTGACCGCGATCAGGATCAGCGCCAGGGGGTAGCCGTAAGGCAGCACCAGCTCCGGCATGAACTTGAAATTCATGCCGTAGATGCCAGCGACTATGACCGGCGGGATGCCCACGATGGACCAGATGGTCATGATCTTGAACAGGTCGTTCTGCTCGGTGGAGATGAAACCCAGGTCGGCATCC
>JBBQBL010000097.1:0-8890 GCA_038317805.1 Micropepsales bacterium | reverse complement strand
GGCTATGACGGCTATACGCCCGGCCTGATCAAGTACGACATCAAGTCGGGCGCGGTGCTGGAGTATGTCGATTTCGTGCCCGGTTCCTGCGACATGCATGATGTCTGTGTGCTGGACGGTCAGTTGTATGGCGTGGATGCGGGCGAGCATCCGGGCTGGCCGATCAACGAGAAGTTCGCGCAGCCCGGTTTCCCCGAGCTCAACAGTCCCAGCGGCGGATACGTCTTCAAAATCGACATTATCTGATCAGACTGTCATGGCCCACTCGAGTGTGGGCCATGACAGTGGGGAAATTGCTGCGCCGCGTCAGCAGGTTAGGGGTTGCTGATTTCCCGCGCCCCGGCATACTCGCGCGTCTGTTGATGGTTGGGGCGTAAGCATGGCGTTGGATGCACTCAAGGGCTGGACGGGCTCGCAGAAGAATGTCGTCGCCGCCGCCTATCTGGGCTGGACGCTGGACGCCTTCGACTTCTTCGTCCTGACTTTTGTCGTGAAGGACCTGCTCGCCCAGTTCGGCGCCAAGAGCGCGGCGGACATCCTGGTCGCGGTGACCCTGACCCTGGCGGTGCGGCCGCTGGGCGCGTTCCTGTTCGGTCGGCTGGCCGACGATTACGGCCGCAAACCCATCCTGATCCTCAACATCCTGCTGTACTCGCTGTTCGGTTTCGCCACCGCCTTCGCGCCCAGCCTGTCAGTCTTCCTGATTGCGCGCGGGCTGTTCGGCGTGGCGATGGGCGGCATCTGGGGCATCGGCGCGAGCCTGGCCTTTGAAAGCATTCCGTCCAAGGCGCGGGGTTTCGTGTCGGGCCTGCTGCAGTCGGGCTATCCCAGCGGCTACCTGGTGGCGTCGCTGGCGTTCGGCGCGGTGCATGCCGACTTCGGCTGGCGCGGCATGTTCATGGTGGGGTTGATCCCCGGCATTCTGCTGGCGATCTACATCTACATGGTGGTGCCGGAATCGCCGGTGTGGCGCCGTCCCCCAGTGGTGAAGGCGGGCAAGCACCTGCTGCACCTGGTCGGTGTGGCAGTGATCCTCAGCGCCATGCTGGCGGCGCTGATCCATTGGGGCCGCGAAGAAGGTCTGGTCTATATCGTGGCTGCCGTGGTGCCGCTGGTGATCGTGGGCGGTTTCCTGACGCCGTTCGTGCGCCAGCACTGGAAGCTGGCGGTCTATGCCATCCTGCTGATGACCGGCTTCAACTTCTTCAGTCACGGCACCCAGGATCTCTATCCCACCTTCCTGCGCGTGCAGCATCACTTCGACGATGCGACGGTGACCTTCATCACGGTAGTGCTCAATTTGGGCGCGATCATAGGCGGGTTGACCTTCGCCAGCTTCAGCCAGTCCTTCGGCCGCCGCAAAACGGTGATCCTGGTATCGCTGCTGGCGTTGCCGGTGATCTATTTCTGGGCCTCCGGGACCACGCCCGTCATGCTGGCGCTGGGCGCCTTCCTGATGCAGATCTGTGTGCAGGGCGCCTGGGGCGTGGTGCCGGTGCATCTCAACGAATTGTCGCCGGCCGGCGTGCGCAGCACCTTTGCCGGCACGGTCTATCAGCTGGGCAACCTGATTGCCTCGGTCAATGCGGTGTTCCAGGCCGAGCTGGCCGAAAGCGGAAGGCAGCTTCTGGGCCTGCAGCATTATTCGCTGGCGCTGGCGGTGGTCGCCTGTTTCGCGGCGCTGCTGATCGCCACCATGATGTTCCCGGGACCGGAAGCCAAGGATGCGGATATGGGGCGCGCGGCGCCCGCGAGCGAATAGAAAGAGGCCGATGATGCAACGTCGTGATTTTCTGGCCGGCGCGGCTGCGTCGGCATTCTGGGCCGGTATCGCAAAGGCGGCCGCGCCGCTGGCGGACATTCCGATCATCGACACCCATGTCCATTTGTTCGACTCTCGCCGGCCGCAGGGCGTGCCCTATGCCGGCTCGCCCGAATGGGCCAAGGAGAAGAATGGCGTGGCGCTGCCGTCCACCTATCGCGCCTTCGCCACGCCGCTGAACATCGTTGGCGCCATCGAGCTGGAGGCCAGTCCCTGGGTTGAGGACAATCTGTGGGTGCTGGAGCAGATGCATACCGACACGATGTTCGTGGGCACGGTGGGCGACCTGGAGCCGGAAAAGCCGGACTTTGTCGAGTTGTTCAACCGCTTCCGCAAGGACCCGATGTTCCTTGGCATTCGCTGCGGCAAGATCTGGAACCGCGACGTCACCAAGCAGGTGAATGATCCCAAATTCATGGATGGGCTGAAGCGTGTCGCCGATGCCGACCTGGTGATGGATACCGCCAATCCCGATGTCGAACTGATGCAGGCGATGGTGAAGATTAACGACAAGATCCCGTCGCTGCGGATCATGCTGGATCACCTGCCGTCCTTCGATCCCACGCCGGCCCAGCAGGCCGGCTATGATGCGGTGCTGAAGGAAATTCATGGCCGGCCGAAAATCTACGCCAAGCTGTCGGAGATCGACCATCGCACCAGTCCGGCGCGCGGGCTGGCGGCGCACAAGCCGCGGCTGGACCAGTTGATGGCGACGTTCGGCGCGGACCGGGTGGTGTTCGGCACCGACTGGCCCAACAGCTGGGGCACCGCCACGCCGGCCCAGATCGTGGACATCGCGCGCGCCTACTTCGCCACACGCACGCGGGAAGAGGCGGAAAAGTATTTCTGGAAGAACTCGCTCAGCTTCTACAAGTGGAAGAAGCGCGCGAAAAATCAGCCGGGACCCGGCTGATTACCAGGCGTAGGACATTCGCACGACCGCACCGTCCGGCGCCGCTTCCAGCGATGTGTCGATATTGTATTTGCGCTTGAAGGGCGTCACCAGGACCGCGCTGTAGCCGGCGGCGATGGCCGAGCTGGCCAAGGTGTCGTACCAGCGATGCTGATGCGCCTGAATACGGCTATAGGCCACAAATTCGGTCAGGCCGGCGGCGGGCAGGCCATATTGCCAGCCATAGCGGGCCCACAGGAATGACGAACCGGCCGCGGCGATCGCCGTGGTGTCGGAGGGGAAAGACTTGTAGTCGCTGCCATTGGGGCGGCGCTCCTTGACGATCTGTTTGAGGGCAAAGGCGGTGCCCACCGTCAGGGCGCTTTCCACCAGCAACTGCGCCGCGCCCACCCGGTCATGCTTCAAAAGCGTGATGCCGCCGGCCACCAGGGGCAGGGCGATGGCGACGCCGGTGCCGATCTGCTCGATATTCTTCTCGGACTTGGTCAGCGGGGTGGTGTTCGGCGTGAAAGCGAATGCCGGGGTCGCGGTGATCACAATGGCCAACAGGGCGGTCGCGCGAAAAAAGGTCATGTCCCAAAATCCGATATTGCCCGGCTGTCTTACTTCGGCGGGGGGCGGTTGCGCAAACATGACAGGTTTGAAATTTCCCAATTGATACCGCGAACTACTCGCGATCTTGACGAGGCGGGCGGCCGGGGCCATAAGCCGCGCAGGTGCAAGGTCTAGGGAACGCGGGAAGGTGTTAGGCGAGAGCCGGACCACCTTCAAAAAGACCGCGGCTGCCCCCGCAACTGTCGCCGGTGAGCTTTCTCTCACATGTCACTGAGGCCGGAAGGTTTTGGGAAGACGAGGGAAAGCGCTGATCCGGCTAGCCAGGAAACCTGCCTCGCACCGTCGTCTTGTAGCCTGCCGGGGATGGCGGGGTGCAGCGGGGTAAACCGCAGCGGCGACAAAGTTGGAGTCGCATTGCTGTGGGGGCCAGTCCCTTTCAAATACCGCTAGCAGTGCGCCTCCTGAGCCAGGAGACGTTTTATGAAGTCCATTCTGTTCAGTTCCGCCGCCCTGATCGCGTTGGCGGCGCCCGCCTTCGCGCAATCGCAGCTCACCTATCCCCATCTGGACGATGAAAATGTGGTGGTCAGCGCCACCCGCCTGCCGACCCCCATCGCCAATGTTGCCAGCAGCGTTACGGTGATCACCGCGGCCGACATTGAAGCGCGCCAGGACCGCTCGCTGCCCGATGTGCTGCGCGAGGTGCCGGGCCTTTCCATCGTGCAGACCGGCGGCGCCGGCGGCCAGACTTCGGTCTTCATGCGCGGCAGCAATTCCAACCACACCAAGGTTCTGGTCGATGGCATCGATGTCGGCGATCCGTCCACGCCGACCGGCGCGGCCGACATTTCCAAATTCCTGGCCGGCGACATTGCCCGGGTGGAAGTGCTGCGCGGCCCGCAGGGCGCGCTCTACGGTTCGGACGCCATTGGCGGGGTGATCAACATCACCACCCAGAGCGGCAATGGTCCGATGAGCTTCCGCGGCAGCGTGGAGGGCGGCTCGTTCGAAACCTCCAGCCAGTTCGCCACCCTGTCCGGCCAGGAAGGCGATTTCCACTACCGCGCCACGCTGCAGTATTTTCATTCCGGCGGCACGCCGGTGACGCCGTTGAATCTGTTGCCCGCCGGTACCGGGCGCAACGACGACGCCTATGACAATGTCACCGCCAGCACCAAGCTGGGCTATGACATCACCGGCAATTTCGATATCGGCCTGACCTCGCGTTACTATAACAGCGTGGGCCGTATCACCGGTGACAGCTTCAATCCCGTCACCTTTGCTTCGGCGCCGTCGGCGAGGCAGACCCGCATCGCCAACCTGCAATATGAAACCCGCGGCACCGCGCATCTGGTGCTTTGGGATGGGCGGTTCGACCAGACGCTGGGCTTTGCCTATGGCAGCAACATCATTGCCACCCAGGATCCCAACAATGGCAACGGCCGCACCAAGGGCGACCGCGTCAAGCTGGATTGGCAGGGCAATGTGAAGCTGGCGGAAGGCGAGACACTGGTGCTGGGCGCGGAAAGCGCGCGCGATGGGTTGCATCGCGGCCTGTCGTTCGGCTTTCCAACCACCCTGGCGCAGGGCATCACCACCAATGCCGGCTATGCCGAAATGCTGACCGACCTTCCGATCGGTTTCCACAACAGCTTCAGCGTGCGCGATGACGATAATAGCCGCTTTGGCAACAGGGTGACCTGGCGCATGGCGCCGTCCTGGGTGATCGAGAGTACCGGCACCACTTTGCGCGCCAGCGCGGGTAGCGGCTTCAAGGCGCCGGCCTTGCAGCAATTGTTCGGCACCTTTGGCGGCAATGCCAACCTGAAGCCGGAAAGCAGTACCGGCTATGAAGCCGGCATCGACCAGAAGATCCTGGGCGAGACCATAGTCGGCGGCGTGACCTGGTTTCACAACGACATCCGCAACCTGATCACCTCCGGCCCCGCGCCCACTTTCCTGAACATCAATGTCGGAAGGGCGCGGACGCAAGGAATCGAAACCTTCCTGACCTGGAAGGCGCTGGAGACGCTGACCTTCCGCGCCGACTACACCTATACCGACAGCCTGGATGCGACCTCGCGGCTGGCGTTGCTGCGGCGGCCGCGCAACAAGGCCAGCCTGGGTGCGGACTGGCAGGCAATGGAAGACCTGCAGTTGAACGCGACCCTGCTGTATGTCGGCCAGCAGATCGACGGCAACCGGGACTTTTCCATCCCGCGCCTGAAACAGTCCGACTATGTCACCCTGGACCTGGCGGCCAGCTACAAGCTGACCGACATGTGGAGCCTGTTCGGCCGGATTGAGAACGCCACCGATACCAACTATCAGAGTCCGGAAGGCTTCCTGCGCCCAGGCATCGGTGCCTATGGCGGGATCAAGGTGAACCTCTAAGCATGAAGCGGGGGATTTTCGCGGCGGCTGCTTTGCTCCTGGTATCGGGACAGGTGGCTGCCGCGCCTCGTTCGGCGCAGCATGCGCCTCACCGCATCATGTCGTTGCCCGCGCGCGCAGCGCGCATAATGTCCCTTAAAGTCTGCACCGACGAGCTTTTGCTCGATCTGGTGCCCGCATCGCGGATTGCGTCGGTCACCTTCCTGTCGCGGGAACCGGCAGCGCTGCGGATGTGGCCGCAAGGCGCGCATGTGCCGATCAATCACGGCACCGCCGAAGAGATACTGGCCACCCATCCTGACCTGATCCTCACTGATCCTTTCATGGCGCCAAGCTTGCGGCCGCTGCTGGCCAAGAGCGGCGCGCGGATCTTGGAAGTGCCGCCGGCAGAGAATTTCGAGCAAATTCGTACGATCACACGCATGGTGGCCAAGGCGGTGGGCGAAGAGGCGCGGGGAGAGGCACTGATCACGCAGATGGATGCCGACCTGGCCGACGTGGCGGCACATCGTCCGAAGAAAGTGCTGACCGTGGCGGGCTGGGGCGGCGGCGGTTTTGTGCCGGGCAAGGGCGGGCTGTTCGACGCCATGCTGACCGTGGCCGGTGCGCGCAATGTCGTGAGCGGCAGTTTCGGCTATTACGATGTGGAAAGCCTGATCGATGCCAATCCCGATGCGCTGGTCTATGGCGATACCTATCGCGGCATGGCGTCGTTGCGCGCCGACCAGGACCTGCATCCGGCGCTGCTGAAACGCTATGCGAACCGGCGCATCAGCTATGCCTCGCTGTATGGCTGCGGCGTGCCGCAAAGCGGGCGGGTAACCAAATCGCTGCAGGATGCGCTGCTGAAGGTGCAGCGATGAAGCTGAATCTTTCGTTGTTGGTGCTGATTGTGCTGGCTTTTGCCGCTTCGCTGCTGGCGGGGCGGATATGGTTGCCTCCGTCATCTTTGCTGTCGCCGCATGACAGCCTGGCGGGGCTGATCATCTTCGATGTACGGCTGCCGCGTACCGTCTTGGCGCTGATTGTCGGCGCTGTGCTGGGTCTGTCAGGCGCGGTGCTGCAGGGTTTTACCCGCAACCCGCTGGCCGAGCCCGCCCTCCTGGGCGTCTCCAGCGGTGCGGCGCTGGGTGCGATCATTGCCATCTATTTCGGTCTTGCTGCGCTGTCGCCCATCACCGGTCCTTTGATGGGCATGGTGGGCGCGGTTGCGGCGTGTGCGCTGACATTCGCACTGGGGCGCAATGGCACCGTGGCCCTGGTGCTGGCGGGGGCGGCAGTGTCCAGCCTGACGGCGGCGGGCATCGCGCTGGCCTTGAACTTCGCACCCAATCCTTATGCGGCGTACGAGATCATGACCTGGCTCTTGGGTTCGCTGGCGGACAAGAGCTGGACGCAGGTCCTGCTGGTGGCGCCGTTTGCAGCGATTGGTGCGATCCTGCTCGCCATGACGGGCCGGGCGCTGGACGCGCTGAGCCTGGGCGAAGCGCAGGCGCAAAGCCTGGGCGTGAATCTGACGCGGCTGGCGGCGCTGGTGGTGGCGGGCACCGCTTTCAGTGTGGGTGCGATTACCTCGGTCACCGGCGCCATTGGTTTCATTGGATTGGTGGCGCCGCATCTGGTGCGGCCCTTCGTGGGCTATGCGCCGCGCCGCGTGCTGCTGCCCGCGACCCTGGCCGGGGCGCTGCTGCTGCTGTGCGCCGACATTGCCGCGAGACTGGTGCACACCAACCCCGAACTGCGGCTGGGTGTTTTCACCAGCCTGCTGGGCACGCCCTTCTTCTTCTGGCTGGTGGTGCGTATTCGCAAGGTGGCGCCATGACCGTGCTGGCGGCGGAGAACGTCACGGTGACGCGCCCCACTAAGGGAAAGGAGCGCAGGACCATCCTGCGCGACGTCTCGCTCCAGGCCCATGCCGGTGAGTTCATCGCCGTGGTCGGACCCAACGGCGCCGGCAAGTCCACCTTGCTGAAAGTCCTGGCGGGATTGCTGAGGCCCGATCCGGGCAAGGTGATGCTGGATGCGGGCCCGCTCAGCGCGGTGTCCGCCCGCCAGCTTGCGGCGCGCCGCGCCTACCTGCCGCAGAGCCCGTTGCTGGAATGGCCCATCTCGGTGGAGCGTCTGGTGGCCCTGGGGCTTACGCCCAGGCTGCCGGCGACAGGCGGATTGCCGGAAAGTTACGCGCCCGCCATCACCCGCGCGCTGGAACAATGCGATCTGGTGGAAAAACGCGACCAGGCGGCGACAACCTTGTCCGGCGGGGAGTTCGCGCGCGCCATGCTGGCCCGCGCCATCGTCTCTTCGCCGCAGATATTGATCGTGGACGAGCCCATCACCGGGCTCGATCCGCGCCACGCCATGCAGTCGATGACATTGCTGCAATCTTTTGCGCGCAGCGGCACCATGGTGATCGCCTCGCTGCATGACCTGACCCTGGTGGCGCGTTACGCATCCCGCGTCATTGTTGTTGTGGATGGAGGGGTAATCGCCGACGCGGATTCACTCACAGAGGAACTTGTCCACAGGGCGTTCGGCGTCACCTGCCATCTGACAGGGCAGGGAGATTCGCGGGCATTAACACTTCTGTCCCCAAGCGAAAAATGACGCCTGTGTGAAAGTTTTCCGGCTTGACGGATTCCGCGAATGGGCCCCTAGATGTAGTCGTTCATGGTTACTCGAATGCTCTAGATAGGGGATTCAAGGGAACTTCGGAACACTCTGGTGGGAGTGAAACCGAGGCTGCCCCCGCAACTGTAAACGGCTGATTTTCCGGCTTTTGGCCACTGGGGACCGCCCTGGGAAGGCCGCCGGAAAGAGGGCCGCGAGCCAGGAGACCTGCCGTGAACAGGTTTTGACTTATGGGGCGGGGCGTCCCAGGGGGCTGTAAGGCGCGGCATTAGGTTGCGCCAATGGTCTTCTGTCCCCTTCTCGGCAACAGGGAACAGAAGATGTCGGCACTCGGTAAGCACTTTCTGGAAGGCGATTTCGACACGGACGGCCAAGTGGTCGTTCAGACGCCGCAGGAACGGGTGCTGGAGCGCTCGGTTGTCGTCACCCGCACCATCGAGACCAAGCCGGTCCTCGCGCCCGAAGCGCCCAAGCTGGAACAGGACCTGTTTGCCGGCCACTCGCAGCCGCAGCTTCCATATCCGCTGGCTCCCAAGCACAAGCCCTCAGACCTCAAGCTGGATCATGCCCGCGACGCG
>JBBQBL010000096.1:0-9103 GCA_038317805.1 Micropepsales bacterium | reverse complement strand
TGGCCAGGTAGCAGACCGCGGCGGCGTTCTCGGCCGCCGTGCCGAAACGCTCCATCGGAATCTTGGAGCGCATGTAATCGATATGGCTCTGGGGCACGTTGTCCAGGATCGGGCTTTCGAACGTGGCAGGCGTAACGGCATTGACGGTCACGCCCTTGGTCGCCAGTTCCTTGCCCAGCGACTTGGTGAAGCCCAGCACCGCCGCCTTGGAGGCGGAATAGGAGCTGGCATTCGGGTTGCCTTCCTTGCCGGCGACCGACGAGATGTTGACGATGCGGCCATAGCCGGCTTCCACCATCATCGGCGCGACGGCGCGGCAGCAATAGAACAGGCCGTTGACGTTGACGTTCATCACCTTGAGCCAGCTGTCGATCGGATAGCCGATGACCGGCTGGGTGGCGCCGGTGATGCCGGCGCTGTTGACCAGGATGTCGATCTTGCCCAGCACCTTTTTGGCTTCGGCGGCGGCCGCTTCGACTGCCTTGGCGTCGCTGACGTCCACCGCAATGGTGTGTGCCGCGCCGATTTCCGCCTTGGCCTTGGCCAGGGTTTCGGGATTCATGTCCCACAGGCAGACCTTGCCACCTTCGGCGGTGATGCGCTTGGCGGCTTCAAGCCCCAGGCCCGAAGCGCCGCCGGTCACGATGGCGGTGCGATTGGCGAAGCGGCCGGCATAGATCGTCATGGGCAGTTCCTTATGTTCGCGGGCGGTTATAGCAGCGGCTTCGCAAAAGAAAATGTTGCGGCGCAATATCATAATAGTTAAGGGCGAAATGCCGCGATGGTGATGCCCGCGCTGCTTGTCTAAAGTGCGACCGCCCGAATACGGGCAATGCCCAAGGGGAGAAAAACAACATGGATCGCAGGAATTTCTTTGGCCTGTCCGTCGCCGCCGGCGGCTTGCTGGCCGCCAGGACGGTTTCGGCTCAGACAACGGGCCCGGCCCATTTCGGGGAGCCCAAGATGGAGCCGCAGGCTGCGCTGAAACAGCAGCAGCAGTTCCGCATCGGCTACACCACCAACACACGCGGCGGCTGGGAAGGCAGCCCGTTTGTCGGCATCAGCGAAGGGCGCGACGTCGGCTTCCGCTATTTCGAAATCTTCGGTTCGTCCTTCTGCGCCACCCCGGACGGTTATGAGCCGGCGCCGCGCGACACCCAGGCCATGAAGGCCTGGCCTGACGGCTACAGCTGGAAATATCCCAAGGCGGCCAAGGTCAAGCGCGAGGTCTATTATCCCGACCGCTGGGAAGCCCTGCAGCATCGCATGTACGAGATCGGGGCGCAGTTCACCGCCATCACCGGCGGCGCGGCCGGCGGCAGTGTGGCGTTCCACGATCCGGCCCAGCGCAAGGATGTGGTGGACAACCACTTCAACATGACGCGCTTCTCGCGCCGCTTCGGTTGCGATCACCAGAAGACCAATGCGGGCCCGCGCAAGCAGCCGAATGGCACGCCGCTGGAAGACCTGAAGGAGATCGCCAAGACCTGCGACCTGCTGGGCCAGCGCATCCGGGAGGAGCTGGGCATGAAGTTCGGTATCCATGCCCATCTGGGCAGCCAGATCCAGAACGAAAAAGAGACCATGTACATGATGGAAAATACCAAGCCGGAGAATGTCGGGCTGGTGCTGGATACCGGCCATATCACCATGGCGGGAATGGACCCGGTGGCGCTGGCGAAAAAGCTGGGCCATCGCGTCATCGAGTTCCACTTCAAGGACACCGCCCGGGCAGAACGCGGCGGCACCAAGAATGTGCCGCTGCCGACCCGCGACATGATGAACGATCCGTATTTTTATCCGATGGGCGAGGGCGGCGTGGATTTCCCGGCCATTATGGCCTATCTGAAATCCATCAGCTGGCGCGGCCACTTCAATGTCGAGCTGGACACTTCGCCCTGGCGCACGCCCAAGGACAGCGCGCGCATCACTGCCAACTACATCCGCAACACCTTGAAACTCGAGCTGTAAGACATCATGACGAAAACCGCTTTTCCGTTACCCGAAGACTGGCGAGACGCCATTTTGGTGGGCCGCATCGACATGGGCGATGGGCCCACGCCGGTGGTGGTCAAGGAGGGGCGGGTGTTCGATGTGTCGAAAACCGCGCCGACCGTCTCGCTGCTGCTGGAAAAGTGGAATGGCGTTCCGTCGGGCAAGGACCTGGGCGACATCAATGATCTGGGTCTGACCACGGCCTGGTCGGGCGAATCGTCCAAAGCAAAGCTGCTGGCGCCGGTGGACCTGCAATGCGTCAAGGCGGCGGGCGTGACCTTTGCCATCTCGGCCATCGAACGGGTGATCGAGGAACGGGCCAAGGGCGATCCCGGCAAGGCGCAGGAGATGCGTGAGCAGCTCGCCGCGCGCATCGGCACCGATATTCGCAAAGTGGTGCCCGGTTCGCCCGAAGCGCAGAAGCTGAAAGAGGCGCTGATCGCCGATGGCGTCTGGTCGCAGTACCTGGAAGTGGCGATTGGCCCCGACGCCGAAGTCTTCACCAAGGCGCCGCCGCTATCCTCGGTCGGCTGGGGCGATTATGTCGGCATCCGCACCCAGTCCACCTGGAACAATCCGGAGCCCGAAATCGTCGTGGTGGTGGACCGCGCCGGCAAGACCATCGGCGCCACCTTGGGCAATGACGTGAACCTGCGCGACTATGAAGGGCGCAGCGCGCTTCTGTTGGGCAAGGCCAAGGACAACAATGCCGCTTCGGCGCTGGGTCCTTTCATCCGCATGTTCGATGACAAGTTCGGCATCGATGACGTGCGCCAGGCTGTGGTCGAGTTGGAGATTGTCGGTACCGACAACTACCGGCTGGAAGGCCGCTCCACCATGACCGAGATCAGCCGCGATCCTCTGGAACTGGTGAAGCAGACGATCAGCGAGCACCAGTATCCGGACGGCTTTGTCCTGTTCCTGGGCACCCTGTTCGCGCCCACCCAGGACCGCGACGTCAAGGGTTCGGGCTTCACCCACAAGGATGGCGATGTGGTGCGGATTTCCACCCCCAAGCTGGGCGTTCTGGAAAACCGGGTCACCACCTGCAAGCAGGCGCCGCCCTGGACCTTCGGCATTTCCGACCTGATGAAAAACCTCATGAAACGCGGGCTTTTGGCCGGCTAACGGCCTGCGGCCTATGCCCCCACGGCACGTCCGGGATGCAGTTCCGGGGTTGGATTAGTGCGTCCAACCCCTTAAATAGCCGCCAAGCCCTTTTCCCCATTTTCCAGGAGACAAATTGATGACCCAGACCCTGACCCATTTCATCGGCGGCAAGCAGATTTCCGCCCCCGGGGCGCTGGAAAGCACCAATCCCTCCAACACCAACGAAATCATCGCCAAGTTTCCCGACGGCAGCGTCGAAGATGTGAACGACGCGGTTGCCGCCGCCCGCAGCGCTTTCCCCGGCTGGTCGGGTTCGACCCCGGAAGTGCGCGCCGATCTTTTGGACAAGGTCGGCAGCATGATCATCGAGCGCAAGGATGCGCTGGGCAAGCTGCTGGCCATGGAAGAAGGCAAGACCCTTCCCGAAGCCACCGGCGAAACCGTTCGCGCCGGCCGCATCTTCAAATACATGGCCGGCGAGGCGCTGCGCCGCCACGGCCAGAACCTGGACTCGGTGCGCCCCGGTGTTGAAATCCAGACCTATCGCGAGGCGGTCGGCGTTTATGGCCTGATCACCCCGTGGAATTTCCCCATCGCCATTCCCGCCTGGAAGATCGCGCCCGCTTTGGCCTTCGGCAACACGGTTGTCCTGAAGTCGGCCAATCCCACCCCGGGTGTGGCGCATTCGCTGGTGTCGATCATCCATGAAGCCGGCGCGCCGGCCGGTATCGTCAACATGGTCCTGGGCCGCGGCATCATCGGCGATGCGCTGTCCAAGCATCCCGACGTCAATGGCGTGTCCTTTACCGGCTCGCAGACCGTGGGCGCCAAGGTCGCCAACGCCGCGCTGTCGCACTTCGCCCGCGTGCAGTTGGAAATGGGCGGCAAGAACCCCTTGGTGGTGCTGGACGATGCGGAACTGGACCGCGCCATCCAGATCGCCGTGGACGGCGGCTATTTCGCCACCGGCCAGCGCTGCACCGCTTCGTCCCGCGTCTTCGTGCAGGCCGGCATCTATGACAAGTTCGTCGAAGGTGTCGCCGCCCGCGCCAAGGCGCTGAAGGTCGGCAATGCGATGGATGCCGCCACCCAGATGGGCCCGGCCGTGACCGAAACCCAACTTGCCGGCAACCTGAAGTATGTCGACATCGCCATCAAGGAAGGCGGCCGTCTGCTGGCCGGCGGCTCTGAACCGCTGAAGCTGGACACGCCCGGCCATTATATGAGCCCGACCCTGATCGTGGACACCAAGATTGGCGACACCATCAACCAGGAAGAAGTGTTCGGCCCGGTTGTGTCGGTGGTGAAGATCAAGGATTACGAAGAAGGCCTGGCCCATTCCAACAGCGGCAATTTCGGCCTGTCGGCCGGCATCGTCACCACCAGCCTGAAGCACGCGCGTCACTATCAGCGCAACGTCAAGGCCGGCATGGTGATGATCAACCTGCCGACCGCCGGCGTGGACTATCACGTGCCGTTTGGCGGTTCGCGCGGTTCGTCCTATGGCGCCCGCGAGCAGGGCTTTGCCGCGGTGGACTTCTTCACCCAGATCAAGACCGCCTATTCGCTGTCGTAAGCGAAATACAGGCTTAAAAGGACAAGGGCGGCTGTAAGGCCGCCCTTTCTTTTTGCGCTGCACTCCCGCTAAGCTTGCCCGATAAGAAAAACGGGGTGGACGATGCGCGCTTTCCTTCTGGCCACGGCTTTAGTTCTCACGCCCATCGCGGCGTTCGCCGATCTCGCCATCTCGGGCCAGGACGGCAAGCAGGTGCGCGCCGGCGACGGCATCCCCATGAAGCCGACCCCGGACAGCGTGGCGGTAATCGAATTCTCCAGCACCAAGGCGCCCAGGATCATCGGCTTGCTGGAAGTCTGCTCGACCCAGATGGGCCCGCCCAGCGCTATCGCGGTGGCGCCAGATTACAGCTTTGCGCTGGCGACCTGCCCGCAGAAGATCGGTCCCGACAACAAGAACTCGCCGCAGAATACCGTTTCGGTGATCGGGCTGGACGATCCCACCCATCCCAAGCTGCTGCAGACCGTGACGGCGGGCATGGGCGCCACCGGCGTCTATCTGGACAAGAAGCTGCGCTTCGCACTGGTGACCGGCACCGGCGACGACACCATCACCATGTTCACCATCAAGGACCGCAGCCTGACCCAGACCAGCCAGGTCAAGCTGGAAGCCAAGGCCGAGCCGCGCGACGTTATCATCGCGCCGGGCGGCAAGATCGCCTATGCGCTGCGGTTCGGCGACGCCAAGGTGACCAAGCTGGCGATCAAGGGCGACCAGATCAGCCGCGTCACCGATTTCGCCGTTGGCGTGAATCCGGACGGCGGCAGCCTGACCCATGACGGCCGCTATTTGATCGTCAACAATTTTGGCGGCTATACCACCACGGCCAAGGACAGCGCCGCCACCACCGTCACCGACACGCGTGACGGCAAGGTGACGTATGCGGTGGAAGTCGGCGCGTTGCCCGAAGCGGTGGTGCTGTCGCCCGATGGCAAATATGTCGCCCTGGTGATTGGCAACGGTTCGGCCACGCTGAAGACCGCCGCCAACTACAACAGCGTGTTCGGCAAGCTCAGTGTGTTCAAAGTGGGCGCGGGCAAACTGGACCATGTTGCTGACGCCCAATTGGGCCATGCCTGCCAAGGCGCGGTGTGGAGCGACGACCAGAAGCGCCTGCTGGTGCAATGTTCGGTGGAACGCGACATCCGGGTCTATGGTTTCGACGGCAAGACCCTCACCGAACGCCCGGAAGCGGCGCTGCAGATGGTCTCGCGCCCCGGCGCCATGGTTACGAACCGCACCCGCTAGATTTCCCTTGATAAGGGGCGCGCCGCGCCGCACATAGCGGCGCATGACGCCGCTTTTGCACCTGAAAGACATCACCGTCGAATTCGGCGGCCAGCGCCTTCTGGACGGCGCTGAACTGAGCGTCGGCGCGGGCGACCGGCTGTGCCTGGTGGGCCGCAACGGCTCGGGCAAATCCACCTTGCTGAAGATCGCGGCCGGGCTGATGGAAGCCGATGGCGGCACGGTGTTTATCCAGCCCGGCGCCACAGTGCGCTACCTGGCGCAGGAGCCGGACATGAGCGGCTATGCCTCCACCCGCGACTATGTCGAAGCGGGGCTGAATCCGCACGAAGATCCCAATCGCGCCTATTACCTGCTGGGCAATTTGGGCCTGAGCGGCGACGAAAATCCCGCCACCCTGTCGGGCGGCGAAGCGCGCCGCGCCGCGCTGGCGCGGGCGCTCGCGCCGCGGCCCGATATCTTGCTGCTGGACGAGCCGACCAACCACCTGGACGTCAATGCCATCGAATGGCTGGAAGGCGAGATCAAGTCCAGCCGCTGCGCCCTGGTGCTGATCAGCCATGACCGGCGCTTTTTGGAAAACCTGTCGCGGGTCACGGTGTGGCTGGATCGCGGCAAGACGCACCGGCTGGAAAAGAGTTTTGCCTCCTTCGAGACCTGGCGCGACGAAATCCTGGAAAAGGAAGAGACCGAGCGTCACAAGCTGGAGCGCCGCATCGCCGCCGAGGAAGACTGGGTGCGCTATGGCGTGACGGGCCGGCGCAAGCGCAATGTCGGACGGCTGGCGCGGCTGCGCGGCATGCGGACCGAGCGGCGCGAACAGATCGGCGCATTGGGCACGGTGAAGATGGAAGCCGCCGAAGGCGCCGGCAGCGGCACCAAGGTGATCGACGCCAAGGGCGTGAGTTTCTCCTATGGCGAGCGCGAAATCGTGCGGGATTTCAGCATGCGCATCCATCGCGGCGATCGCGTCGCCCTGGTCGGACCCAATGGCGTGGGCAAGACCACCTTGCTGAAACTGCTGATCGGCCAGCTCACCGCCCAGAAGGGCAACGTCAAGCAGGGGCAGGGCCTGTTGATGGCGCAACTGGATCAAAGCCGCGCCGCGCTCAATCCGGAACAGTCGCTGGCAGCGGCCGTCACCGACGGCAGCGGCGACATGGTGATGGTGGCGGGCAAGCCACGTCATGTGATGAATTACCTGCAGGACTTCTTGTTTACGCCGCAGCAGGCGCGCACCCCGGTCAAGGTGTTGTCAGGCGGGGAGCGGGCGCGGCTGCTGCTGGCCAAGCTGTTCGCCACCCCATCCAACTTCCTGGTGCTGGACGAACCGACCAACGATTTGGACCTGGAAACCCTGGACCTGCTGGAAGAGGTGATCGCCGACTATCCGGGCACCGCCCTGCTGGTCAGCCATGACCGCGATTTCCTGGACCGGGTGGCCACCAGCATCGTGCTGGCCGAAGGCGATGGCAGCTTCAGCGAATATGCCGGCGGTTATGCCGACATGCTGACGCAGCGCGGGGAGAAGGTTCCCGAACGCGGCGAGGCCAAAAAAGCGCCGAAAGTGGCGGCGCCCAAAGCCGCGCGGGTCAACGCCCCCAAGATGAATTTCGCGGACGCGCATGCCCTCAAGACCCTGCCGGGCAAGATCGCGGCGGCGGAAATCGCGATGGCGGAACTGGAAAAAACCCTCGCCGACAGCACGCTTTATGCCCGCGACCCGGCCAAATTCGCCAAACTGTCGGATGAACTGGCGGGCCTGCGCGTCGCCAAGGATGCCGACGAGGAGCGCTGGCTGGCGCTGGAAATGGAACGCGAAGCGCTGGAACAGGAGTGAACCTGCCGCGTTAATACCCCTGAAGTCGTAAGGTTTCCACGGGGTAAAGTTCCATGAAACGCGCAGCTGTAGCCGGGTTTGCCGCAGGCGCCGCCATGATGATCGGCGGGGCGCTGGGCGCGGTTTCCCACTCCGATGTGAAAGCCGCCCCGGAAATCAATTCCGAGGTCATGAACCCTATGATCGGCGGCCAGGCCATGCTGCCGGACCGCGACATCATGGAGAACATGGCCGCTTCCCCCATGCATACCGCCCTGGCGGCGGCGCTGAAGGATTCCGGCGTGGCCGCGGCGTTGAAAACCAATGGCCAGTTCACGGTCTTCGCCCCGACCAATGCCGCGATGGCCGGCGGCACCCAGAACAAGGCCACCCTGGCGCGGCGCATGAGCTATCTGATCGTGCCGGGCAAGTATGATTCCCAGGCGCTGCTGCGGCTGATCAATGAAGCGGGCGGCGATGCCCGCCTGCGCACCGCCGAAGGCGGCATACTGGTGGCGCGGATGAACGGGCCGACCAACATCGTGGTGATGGACGAGAAGGGCAATACCGCCGACATCGCCATCTATGACGTGCGCGATAAGAACGGCATCATCCATGTCGTGGACCGCGCGCTGGAACCCAGCGGCGTCGCCCGCCAGGTGGCGTCTAACTAGTTACCCGTGTACTTGGCCAGGTAATCCGCCACCGCTTGCGGCGTCAAGCTGCGCGCCTCCGACAACACGAACACATCATTCTGGTTGACCTGCTTGCCGTCCGGCGTGGCGATGATGAGGGTGGGCACGCCGGTCAGCCGCTTGGTCAGGCCGAAGCGCGCGGGAATCTGCAGGTTGCGGTCGAAGCGGCCCACATCCACCGCCACCCATTCATAATGCGCCGCCACGAATTTCTTGACCGATGGTTGCTCGACAAAATTGGCCAGCACCACGCAATCCACGCACCAGTTGCCGCCCAGGTCGATCAAAACCCGCTTGTGGGATTTCTTGGCGCGTTCAAACGCAGCCGCAACTGCCGCATCGGCTTTGGCGCGCTCGTCATAGGGCTGCATCAATACCACGGGCAGTTGCTCCATGGTGGCGATGGGCGATTTCAGCGTTGCGGCCGAGGCAGGCGTGGCAAGCAGCAGTGCGGCGCCAATCAACTTACCAAAAGCCAGCTTTCTCATGCCGCCGGCGCGAGCAAGCCGCGCCCCTCCAGCAAAGCATCGACATGGGGATCGCGGCCGCGGAAGTCGCGATAGGCCTGGGCGAAATCACGGGTGCCGCCGGCCGAATAGATGAACTTGTACAGACGCTGGGCGGTCGCCGGATCGAACGGGTCGCTCTTTTCCTGGAAGG
>JBBQBL010000095.1:0-9129 GCA_038317805.1 Micropepsales bacterium | reverse complement strand
GTCCAGCCCCCCTTCTACCATGCGCGGATAATCCACCTGGGTGAAATCATCCGGCTGGCTGTGGCGTTTCATGATGTCCCAGCCGGGCCGCGCTAGGCTGGCGGGGGTATCCAGATGGGTATCCAGGCAAATCAGCCGTTGGTGCAAGGCGCTGGCCGGCTCGGTTTTGGCCAGCACCGGCGAGGCCGCCAGCGCCAACCCGTTAACCATGACTGTCCGTCGTGAAATCGCCATGCCTGCCCTGAAATTGCAAATTCTGCATCAAAATCTAGGGGATGGTGCCATCGGAGCGCCAGCATCGGCTTGCCCGAAACCGGCCTGCTGGTAAATTAAATCCGGTATTCGCGAACATGAACGGGATGATGATGCGCAAAATTGCGTTGGCGTTGGGCGTGTTGCTGACTTTGTCGGCAGCCGCGCCTCTGTCGGCCGACAGCGCCAAATCCCAGGACCGCATGGGGGCCAATGCCCAGTTGGCCCTGTTCCAGGAACGCACCATCTTCCATTCGGGCCTGCGCAACGCCCACACCGTCGCACTGACCTTCGATGACGGTCCCAACGCCCATACCGGCGAAGTGCTGGACGCGCTGAAGGCGATGAACGTCAAGGCCACCTTCTTCATCGTCGGCAACCAGGCCCATCGCCATCCCGACGTGCTGGCGCGCATCGCCCGAGAGGGCCATCTGCTGGCCAATCACAGCGCCACTCACGCCTATCTGGGCGGCAGCTATGACGCCAATCCCCAGCGGCTGCTGAACCAGTTGCGCGATGTGCATGAACAAATCGCGCCGCTGATGGCCAAGGGCGACAAGTTTTATTTCCGCGCGCCGTATGGCGCCTGGAAATACGCCCATGCCGAAATCCTGAATTCCGATCCCGAACTGCGCCAATATGTGGGGCCGATCTATTGGGACGTGGGCGGTGACATCACCATGTCGCGCGACGGTTACGTGATGAGCGCGGCGGACTGGGAATGCTGGCGCAAGGGGTGGGAGGCGCGTACCTGCGCCAAGGGCTACAGCCGCGAAATCCGCCGCAAGGATGGCGGGGTGGTGCTGATGCACAGCATCCACATCAAATCCGCCGATCTGGTGCGCCAGGTAGTCCCCGCCCTGATCGAGGAAGGCTACCGGTTCGTCCGCCTCGACCAGATGCCGGAATACCGCCAGTATGAGACCCCTGCTGACCGGGGCGTGGCCGATGCCAGGCCGAAACTCCTGCATTTCGCGGGTCTGTCGTCCAAAGACATAAAATAGCCGCACAACCTCCTTCAGGTTGCGCAAAACAACCAAGGGGAGGACCGCATGACAGTGCGTACCATGCTTATCGCCACGGCCTTTGTCGCCATGGCGCTGCCGGCCGTTGCCGCCGATGCCAAGCTCGCCGCCGCCATTGCCGCATCCAGCCGGGCGCCCGAAAATGCCTCCCGCGACGCCGCCCGCCATCCCCAGGCCAGCCTGGAGTTCTGGGGCCTGAAGCCCGGCCAGACCGTGGTCGAGATTTCGCCCGGCGGCGGCTATTGGTCCGAAATTCTTGCGCCTTACGCCAAGGCGACCGGCGGGCACTATTTCGTGGCCATGGGCAAACCTGACCAGAAACTGCCGGCCAAGTTTGCCGACAAGGCCGTCTATGGCGACATCCACTACACGGTTTTCAGCAAGAATTCGGGACCCTTGGCGGCCGCGAACAGCGCCGATATCGTGATCACGGCCCGCAATCTCCACAACTGGATAACGGGCGGATTCGCCGACAAGGCGATGAAAGACTTCTATGCCGTGCTGAAGCCCGGCGGGGTGCTGGCGTTTGAGGAACACCGCGCCGATCCCAAGCCCGAAGCGCCGGGCGTGAGCACGGGTTACGTCTCCACCCAGCATGTCATCGACCTGGCCACCAAGGCCGGCTTCAAGCTGGACGCGAAATCCGAGATCAACGCCAATCCCAAGGATACCAAGGACCATCCCTTCGGCGTCTGGACCCTGCCACCTTCGCGCCAGAGCAGTGAAGGAAAGGACAAGCCCAGCCCGGCCGGTTTCGCCCGCGCCAAGTATGACGCAGTCGGCGAAAGCGACCGCATGACCTTGCGCTTCCGCAAACCTGGCTAGAATCACGCTAGGCTAGGGGGGTGAGGGGCATCGGATTCGCGGCGGCTATTTTGGCCTCCATCCTGTTTGGGGTGGGGGGTACGTTCGCGCAATTCCTGTTCCAGCATCGCGGCGTCAATATCGACTGGCTGGTGACCATGCGGTTGCTGTTCTCCGGTCCGGCGCTGCTGCTGATTTCGGCGATCAGCGGCAAGCGCATCTTCGAAGTGTGGCGCACCGATGCCGTACCGCTGGTGATCTTTGGCCTGCTGGGCATGATGCCGGTGCAGTACACCTATATGGCGGCGATCAACGCCTCCAACACCGCCACCGCGACCATCCTGCAATTCACCGCGCCGGCCATGGTGGCGCTGTGGCTGGCGCTGGCCGGGCGCAAGCGCCCGGGCGGGCGGGAGATGGCGGCCATCGGCCTTGCCATGCTGGGGACCTTCTTCCTCGTGACGCACGGCAAATTGGGGGCGCTGTCCATCTCGGCCCTGGCGCTGTTCTGGGGATTGGCCAGCGCGGCCGCGGCGGCGTTCAACTCGATCCAGCCGTCGAACATTCTCAAGAAGCATGGCGCGGCGCTGGTGGCGGGCTGGGGCATGGTGATCGGCGGGGTGGAATTGTCCCTTTTCCACGCGCCCTGGGAGGTCGAAGGCCAGTGGGACGCGACCGCCGGCGTGTTTTTCGCCTTCATCCTGGTGATGGGGACCCTGGCGGCCTTCTACCTGTTCAACAAGGCGCTGCGGATGATCGGGGCGCAGAAGACCATCCTGCTCACCTGCGCCGAACCACTCTCGGCAGCGGTGCTGGCGGTGTGGTGGCTGGGCGTTTCCTTTGGTCCGATGGACTGGCTGGGAAGCGCGCTGATCCTGGTCACCATCGTGCTGCTGGCCAAGGGCGAGACGGAAGAAGAGCTGGCTGAAAAGACGACTTAAAGAAGCTCTTCGAGACCTTCAACAAAGGACACCTTTGGAGTCCATCCCAAGGCGGCTTTGATCTTCGAGATGTCGGCCAGCGTCGCCAGGGAGTCGCCTTTGCGCCCTTCGGTGTGAATTTGATCTGGCGAAATCATGTCCGCCAGTTCCTTGACCGAAAGCGATGTGCCGCTGCCGACATTGAACACCGTGCCGCGCGCGTCGCTTTCCAGCGCGGCAATGTTGGCCGCCACCACGTCGCGCACATGCACGAAGTCGCGCCGTTGGCTGCCGTCGCCATGAATTTCCAGCACCTTGCCGTCCGTGGCGCGGCGCAGGAAGATGCCCAGCACCAGGGCATAGGCGCCGGTCTGCGGTTGCCGCGGTCCATAGACATTGAAATAGCGCAGCACGACCGAGGGCAGGTTGAAATCCTGGTCGAACAGCAAGGTGTATTGTTCGCCCACCCGCTTGGTCAGGCCGTAGATGTTGAGGATGTCAGCCGGATCGTCTTCGCGGTGTGGCGGCGGCCGGTTGCCGTAATAGGTGGAAGAGCCGCTATAGATGAAGCGCTTCACCCCGGCGTCGCGCGCCGCCAGCAGCATGTTCTGCGTGCCGGTGATATTGGCGCCGGTACAGACCTCGATCTGTTCCTGTGACGGGCCGGAGCGGGACATGGCTGCGCAATGCAGGACCCCGTCCATCCCGGCGGCGGCCTTGGTGCAGGCGTCCATGTCGCGGATATCACCCTCGATGAACTCGCACGGCGCGGGCACCCATTCGCGCTTTCCATAGACCAGGCTGTCCAGCACCCGCACCTGGTAGCCGCGCGCCAGCAGGCCCTCGCAAAGATGGCTGCCGATAAAGCCCGCGCCGCCGGTGACCAGGATTTTCTTCATGGGCCCTCTAATACAAAGTCTTATACAGGCTTTGGAAGAAGTGCAGATCGTCTTTTGTGTTGATGCCGCGGGCCTCGGTTTCGTCTGCCACCTCAACCGGCGTGATCGTCCAGCCCTGTGCCGAGAGAAACGGCAGGAAGGGCAGGAAATTGATCTCGGAGGTAGCCGCGCCGCGCGGGGCCTTTGCCAGATAGGCTTCCCATTGGGTCTTCAGCCCGCCCGTGCCCAGCAGGAAGGTGCCGACATCGGAATAGCCGTTCGGTGTGGTGGCATCGCCTTCGCGTGTCTGCAGCACTTTGGTCAGGTGCGGGCCGTCGAAGACATATTCGACATACGGGGTGGCCATGCGGGTGACGGGCAGCACGGCGTTTTCGCCCTGTTTCAGCGCGCCTATCGTGCGTTTCAAAGTATCGGCGGAAACGAAGACCTGGTCGCCCCACACGACCAGTGCCGCGTCATATTTGGACCAGATGTCATGGCCGCGAAAGATGGCGTCGCCCATGCCGGTCGGGGCGGGCTGGATGCTGGCGGAGACATTGGCGGGCAGGGGTGGAAAGGCGGCCGCGCCGTCCGGCGACAATACCAGGTGAATGTGATCCACCAGCGGCGCCAGCTTTGCGTGGAGGATGGACCAGATCGTTTCAGTGGCCGTCAGGGGCGTGAGAATCTTGGGGCCATCGGCGCCAAGCCGCGTGCCGCGCCCGGCGGCGGGAATGACGGCGCAGATCTTCATGTCAGCAGGCTGAACAGGTTGCGCAAGCCCCGCCGCATGCGCCATTTGGGATCGGTGAAGCCGGAGAACGTGCGATACAGAACCGGCAACTCGGCGACTTCCACGCCCTGGGCGATCAACTGGCGCACCAGGGCCAGCGGGGCATCGCCCTTGATGTCGGGCAGGCCGGTCACGGCGCGGCGGCGGAACACGCGCAGGCCGGTCAGCGGATCGGAGACGATGATGCCTGTGCGCAGGTAGAACAGCGTGCTGAGGAAGAAGGCGGCCACCTTGCCCAGCCAATAAAGCAAACGGTTCTCGCCATAGGCGGCGCGCACGGACATGATGAACTGCCGCCGGCTCTGGGTGCGCGAGCCGAACACGCCGCCCAGGGATTGCTGTTGTTCCAGCAGCGCGATGATGGCGCGGACATCGGCGAAGCGATAGGCGCCGTCGCCGGTCATCAGCACCAGGTAATCGGAACTGCCGCTGGACAGCCAGGTACGGAAATAGGCGGTGTCGGGAAACAGCCCGCCAAAGTCGCTGACTCCGACGGACGCATCAGGCTGCGCCACCCGGTTCAGGGTGAGGTGCGGCGCCACGCCGGTCCAGTCGGTCTCCAGAAATTCCTCCACCAGCTCGTCGCTGGCGACCGAGCGGTTGTGGATGTCGGCGAAAATCTCCACCGACGGTATGGTCCGGCGCATGGTGAGGCCCAGCAGGGCATCGGCTACGGCCGTGCCGTTATGGACGGCGGGACGCGCCGGATTGGCAAAGGCTCTGCGGAGAACCGGAACGTCGAGATCGCCCGGCGGTGCGCGGTCCGGGGCCTCGTTAAGAAGGACATGCGTGACGGAGGCGCCATAGCGCCGCGCCGCGTCCAGGATATCGCGGGCTGTCAGCTTCTGGATGTCATGGTCGCTGTCCAGATTCATCACCAGCGCCTTCACCGCCGCGGGCGAGGCGACAAGCGCGTCGGCGGCAATGCGATAGCTGGGCAGCAGCGAGGAATGCTGGGTGCCCGGGCCGTACAGAATGATGTCGGCCGAAGCGATGGCGGCAGAGGCAAAGGGCGACAAGGCGGGGACGGAATCGCGCGCCGACAGGAAGGTGCGCTTGGCGGTTGCGTCCATCCCCGAAAGGGCCTGCACATCGTCCGGCGTCAGCGGCTGGGCCAGCAGATACAGATCGGTGATGGGCACAGCCGATTGCGGCCCGACGATCTCGGCTTCCGAGGCCAGCAAGGTGCCATCATGCTTGAGGCCCACCAGGATGCGATTCTGCTGTTCGCCCACATTGAGGAGGCGGGCGCGGGTGCCGACCAGTTCGGCCACCGTCGCGGCAGCAGCATTGAAATCGCTGCCATGCTCCAGATAGGCGCCCGCGAACACCAGATTGCCCAGCGAACAGTCGCGGTAATCGAAGCTGGTGCCGGCCGCCAGGGCGAAAAACCGCGCCAGCAGGGTGCGCAGCCGCTGCGAGGTCGGTGGCGGCAATTGCGTGAACCATCCCCGAACCGGTTCGTCCAGGGTCACGGCATTGCCCGTGCTGGTGAAGCGGGCGAGATTTTCAATCTCGCCCGCGCCGCCCGCCAGGCGATATTCCATCAGGCTCTTCAGCGCATACTGCGCATGGGAATAATTGCCGAACAGGTAGGACAAGTTCTTGCGGAAATCCGACGGTCCCAGCATGCCGGGAATGAAGTTGCGCAAGGCGCCGGTGGACAGGCCGTCGTCATAGGCATTGACCAGCAAGGTCAGCTCGACATCGCTTTGGCGCAGCAGGGCGCGGATGATGGTGGCGCTGCCGCGGCCGCCGCAGAACAAGACGACGCGGGTCATTCTCCAAACCTCATGGCAGAGGCCGGGTGATGATGCCCAGCTTCAGCAGGAGCTGGCGCAGGGCGATGTATTTCACGAACAGCAGGCGGTGGATTGCCCCGCGCACCAGCTTCATGCTGCTGACGCCGGTGGTGCGCGGGCGGTGGCTGATTGCAACCTCCACCGGCACAATGCGGCGTTCCAGCAGGCGCGATGTCACCTCGGTGGAATAGTTCATACCTTTGGCTTCCAGCCCCAGTCCGCGCAACGTCGGTCCCCACACCAGCTTGAAGGCGGAGTTGAAATCCGCCAGCCGGCTGCCATGCACCATATTGCAGACCAGTCCGCTGGCCCAACTGCCGAAGCGGGCAAAGGCCACATCCTTCTTCTGGCGGATGCCGATGGCGGCCTTTGCGCCGCTACCGCGTACCGCCGCCAGCATCTGGGGCAGGTTTTCGATGGGAAACTGACCGTCGCTGTCCAGCAACAGCACCCAGTCGCCATGGGTGGCGGCAATGGCGTGATTGAGCGCGGCGGCGGCGCCCTGGTTCTGGGCGAAATGCAGCGGGCGCAGTTGTGGAAAAAGCAGGGTCAGCCGGTCCAAGATATCGCCGGTGCGATCTTTGCTGCCGTCATTGCAGATCACGATCTCGAATTCCGACACATCATCGCAGCCGGAAAGGAAGCTGTGCCATTCGGTGACCACCGCCTCGATGCCTTCGGCTTCATTAAAGGCGGGGGCGGCCACCGACAGCTTGATGGGCTCGCTCATATCGCCTTCGGCAGGGCCGCCTCCAGCATGGCCCGATAGCCCGCTTCCAGCTCCCGGGTGAAACGGGCGGTGTCGAACAGCGGCAGGGCGGTGCGGGTTGCAGCCAGCTTGTCGCGGATGGCTTTGAGCGCGCCCGGGTTGCGCGCCAGTTCGAGCGCCTTGGCTTCATACGCCGCAAAATCCTTCGCGATCAGTTCGGGCAGGTTGGCGGCCTGCAGGATACTGGCCGCCACGCGCGCCGGAAAGGAATGGCCCGGCACGGTGAGCAGCGGCAGGCCGGCCCACAAGGCATCGCTGGCAGTGGTGTGGGCATTGTAGGGCAGGGTGTCCAGGAACAGGTCGGCCAGTTGCTGGCGCGCCAGGTGCGCTTGCGGCGTGGTACGCGCCGCAAAAAGTATCCGCTCCGGCGCGATGCCGCGCGCCTGCGCTTCCTTGCGCAGATTGTCCCGGATGCTGGCATTGCCTTCCAGCAGCCACAGCACGCTGCCATCCACCTGGCCAAGAAGCCGCATCCAGATGTCGAACTGCGGCGGGGTGATCTTCCAGTTGTGGTTGAAGCAGCAAAAAACAAAACCCGTCTCCGGCAGGCCGGCTTCGGTGCGGGTTGGCGGCGGCAGGACCTCGCGCTTGGCGTCTGTGACCCACAGGGTGGTGGGGAGGGCGGCAATCTTTTCGCTGAAGAAACGATCCTGATCTGGCGGCACCACCATGCGGTCCGCGACGATATAATCGATGAAGTCACATCCCGATGTTCCGGGAAAGCCCATATACTTGGCCTGCACCGGGGCGGGGCGATGTGCCAGCACCCAGGGCCGCGCGCCGGAGGTGTGGCCGCCCAGATCCACCGCAATATCGATCTCCCACTGACGCAGCATCTGCGCCACGCTGCGGTCGTCCTGCAGCCGGGCCTCCACGAAGCTGTCGAACGCGCCCATCAGGCGCTGGCGCATGGGGCTGTTGTCGTCAGGACCGAAGGAGACCGCGATGGTCTCGAACCGCGTCCGGTCATGACATTCGAACATCTCCACCATCAAGGAGGCGGTGACATGCTGGTGGAAATCGGCAGACAGGTAGGCGAGGCGAATTTTGTCGTGATTGTAGCGTTCGCCATTCCACAGTGGCGGCTGCGGGCCGGGCCCGGCCTGGCGCACGTAATTCTGCGAACAGCGCAACTGCAGTTCGTTGTCGTCATGATAGCCCATCAGAACAAAGGGCTGGATGATGGACTTGCCCGCCAGCACATCGGCTTTCAGCCGTGGGGCCAGCTCCGCGGTGCGCTTCCAGTCGCCGATCATCAGCGCGGCATTGGCAAGACCACTCAACGCACTGGGATGATCCGGCGCCTGGGCCAGTACCCGCTCATAGCTGGCCAGTGCGTCTTCCATCCGATTGAGCTCGGCCAGGGCGTTGCCCCGGTTGTAAAGCGCGTCTGTGAAATCCGGCTGCAGCGCCAAGGCGCGGTCGCAATCGGCCAGCGAGTCCGCAAAGCGCTTCAGACTCCATAGCGCCACGGCGCGGTTGTTGAAGGCTTCGGCATGGTCGGGCCGCAGCGCCAGCGCCCGGTCATAGCTGTCGATTGCATCGCCCATGCGCTTCAAGTCGAACAGGATGATGCCGCGATTGTTCCAGGCCTCGACAAATCCGCCATGCACGGTCAGCGCCCGCTCGATATCGACCAGCGCTTCTTCGGGACGCTTCAGCGATTTCAGCAGCAAGGCGCGGTTGTTCAATGTGTCGGGAAAATTGGGCGCCAGCGCCAGGGCCCGATCATAGCTGGCCAGCGCGTCATCGCCGCGTTCCAGGTCGGCCAGGATCACACCGCGTGTATTCAGCGCCTCGACAAAATCGGGCTGAAGGGCCAGCGCGCGATCCACGCTTTCCAGTCCCGCTTCCAGCCGTCCCAGGTCGCGCAGCACCATGGCGCG
>JBBQBL010000094.1:0-9140 GCA_038317805.1 Micropepsales bacterium | reverse complement strand
GGCGCCGACTGCTACAAAGGCTGACGCGCCCGCCATGCCGTCGGCCAAGCGCATTGCCGAAGAATCCGGTATCGCCGTGTCAGCCGTCGCCGGCACCGGCAAGGATGGCCGCGTGACCAAGGGTGACATGCTGGGCGCATTGGCCGCCCGCAGCTCTGCTCCGGCTCCGGTGGCCGCTGCCCCGGCCGGCCCGCGCCACAACGAGGCGCGCGAGGAACGCGTGCCGATGACCCGGCTGCGCAAGACCATCGCGCTGCGCCTGAAAGAATCCCAGAACACCGCCGCCCAGCTCACTACCTTCAACGAGGTGGACATGACGGCGGTGATGGGCCTGCGCGCCACCTACAAGGACAGCTTCGAAAAGAAGCATGGCGTGAAGATGGGCTTCATGGGCTTCTTCACCAAGGCCGTCGTGGCCGCGCTGAAAGACCTGCCCAACGTCAATGCCGAAATCGAAGGCGACAATATCGTCTACAAGAATTACTACGACATCGGCATCGCGGTTTCGACCGAACGCGGCCTGGTGGTGCCGGTGGTGAAGGGCGCCGATCAGCTTTCGCTGGCCGGCATTGAAAAGGCCATCGGCGATTTCGGCAGCAGAGCCCGCGACAACAAGCTGAAGCTGGAAGAGCTGCAGGGCGGCACCTTCTCCATCACCAATGGCGGCGTGTTCGGCTCGCTGATGTCGACCCCGATCCTGAATTCGCCCCAGTCTGGCATTCTGGGCATGCACAAGATCCAGCCCCGCCCGATGGCGATCGGCGACAAGATCGAGATCCGCCCCATGATGTACCTGGCCCTGTCCTATGATCACCGCATCGTGGACGGCCGCGAGGCCGTGACCTTCCTGGTAAAAGTAAAAGACGCCCTGGAAGATCCCCAGCGCCTGCTGCTGGAAGTCTGATCCCGGCTCCAAATAATTGAAAAAGGCGGCTCTTGGGCCGCCTTTTTTATTTCACCCGCACTGTCGGAACGGCGAAGCTAGGATCGTCCTGTGACGGAACCTGACGGAGAAACGCGATGGCCTATGTCGATGGTTTTGTGATCCCGGTGCCGGCGGACAAGCTGGACGAATATAAGAAGTTGGCGACACTGTGCGCCCAGGTCTGGAAGGAGCACGGCGCCCTGAAGTCGGTGGAATGCATCGGCGAGGATGTGCCCTATGGCACCCTGACCTCTTTCCCACGCGCCGTGCAGGCCAAGGACGGCGAGATCGTGGTGTTTTCCTGGATCGTCTATGAATCTCGCGCCAGCCGCGATGCCGTGATGGAAAAGGTCATGGCCGATGAACGCATGAAGGCGGTGATGGAAAACTCGCCCTTCGACGGCAAGCGCATGATCTTCGGGGGATTCGAGCCTTTCCTGGGCCTGTAAGGCGCGAGGCTTTTTGTGGGCTGGGCAGGAGCGATGAGCGATGCGGGCGAAAAGTCCGTGAGCGACGAGCGACACACCCAGGACGCAAAAAGACCGCGCCTTTAGGCGACGCGCTTGTCCATTTGCTCCAGCTTTGCCAGCTCGACATGGGCGCGCAACTCGATCTGGTCCAGCACGTCCTGCAGCGCGGGATCGGCAAAGGCTTCGTGGCGGCGGGTGACCGCGGCGGCCAGCTTGTTCAAAGTCGCGCGCGGAATTTCGCCGGCCAGCAAGCCGTCGCGCACCGAATCCAGCAGGTCCAGCAGCTGTTCGGCATGGGCGACGCCCTTGCGTTTGCCTTGCGTGGTATCGTCCAGACCCTGAAGCATCAGGATGGAATCCAGCGCCGCGATGGGGCCGGGGCCGGCCACGACATGGCCATGGCTTTCCGGGGCTTCCGACACAGCGAAGCCCGAACTGGGCGCCCCTGCGGGCGCCTTGCGCTTGATGGCCGACGTCTCGACGCGGCCGGGGCCTTTGATTTCCATGGGATTGTCCCACTGCGACACACAACCATCCTCCATCATGGTTAAGGAAGGGTTTAGCCGTCCCGCCTTGCGCCGGTTTGGCCCGTAAGCCCCTGCTTTTGGCTGGCACAGCGCTTGAAAGGAACACTCCGACATTACCAAGGAGAAGGGTTGCCCATGTATGGCGATCGCAGAACATCATTGACGATCATGCTGCTTGTGGCGCTGCTGGTGCTGGGCGGTGTGGCTTACTGGAAATTGCTCCGCAAGCCGGAGCTGGGTCCCTATGGCGCCATCGCCATGTCGGATTCCTCGCTTACCTATGGTGGGGCCTGGGGCTATCCCGACCCGATTGCCGCCTACAAGCGCTCCATCAGCGAATGTAACAAGGCCGCCGGCCATAACGATTGCGTGGTCAAGGTCACGTTGAAAGACAATTGCGGCGCGCTGGCGATCAGCGTCGAACACAATGCGTCTTTCCTGGTGCAGGGGCGTGACCAGGTCACCGCCACCGCCACCGCCATGGAACAGTGCCAGGCGTCAGGCGCCAGCGACTGCTCCATTCACGAGAATATCTGCTCTTCGAATTCGTAAAACCTGTCTCCAACAGGACATCAACGGCTCGCGCAGTCCTAGCTGCGCGGGCCGCTTCTTTATGCGCGGTGATACGGATGGCCAGCCAGGATGGTGAGCGCACGGTAGACCTGCTCGGTCAATAACGCGCGCGCCAGCAGATGCGGCCAGGTCTGGGGACCGAACGCCAGGCTGCGTCCCGCCTTCTTGCCGGGCAGCGTCGCCAGCCCGTCAGGGCCGCCGATCACGAACGCCAAATCCTTGGTGCCGACATCACGCAGGCTGCCCAGCATCTCGGCGAAATCCTCGGATGTCATGCCCTTGCCGCGTGCATCCAGCAGCACCAGATGGGCGCCCTCGGGGAGCCGCGCCGACAGGCGTTCGGCTTCGTCCTTCATGCGCATGGCGGGATCACGATGCTTGGAGACCGGCAATTCCTCCAGCGCCACGGCGGTGAAACCCATGTTGCGGCCCATCTTGCGGGCGCGGTCGCAGAAGTCTTCGCACAGCTGGCCTTCCGGCGTGCCGCGCATGTGACCAATGGCATAGATCCAGAGGCGCATAGCTACTTACGCGCGCCGACCGACCACATGCCTTCCAGGTCGTAATATTCGCGCACTTCGGGGCGGAACAGATGCACGATCACATCGCCGGCATCCACCAGCACCCAGTCACCCTGCCCCGCGCCACTGATCGGGCGCGTACCGTAACCGCCCTCCTTCAGCTTGCGCGCCAGATGTTCGGCCATGGCGGCGACATGGCGCGAAGACCGGCCGCTCGCGACCACTGCGGCGTCGCACAGCGCCGAGCGGCCTTCCAGGTTGATGGTGACGATATTCTCGGCCTTGTCGTCATCCAGCGACACCAGGATGCGCTTGAGCAAATCGCTTTGCGTCGCCGCCACGGCCTTTTGGGGCACGGGCTTTGCGGCGGGCTTCTTCACGGGCTTCTTGACGGGCTTTTTGACGGGCTTTTTGACCGGCTTCTTTGCGGGCTTTTTCGCCGGGGCCTTCTGGCCGGGCTTGGCTTTTTTCGCTTTCACCGCAGGCTTCTTGGCGGCGGCTTTCTTGGTCTTTTTCTTCACGGCTTTCAGGGGAAAAGTCCTTTGCGGTCAGGGCGTGAGGTTTAGCACGGCCTCGGCGGCGGCACCAAGGGCCCGGGCACGAAGCTCTGTCGAGCTTTCACGGGAACGGGGCCCATCCAGCACCAGCAAGGATGGCGCAGGCCCGAGGTTTCGCGCCACGCCCAGCCGCCGGGCCAGGGGCGCGTGCAGGGACGCCAGCACGGAACCTGGACGGCGCACCACCGCAATGGGCAGCTCAGCGGCGATATCCCGCCAGCGGCGCCAGCGGGAGAATTGTTCCAGATTGTCGCTGCCCATCAGCCAGACGAAGGTAACATGGGGGAACCGGCGCTTCAGGGCCGTGACACTGTCGATGGTGTATCGGGTTCGCAGGCCCTGCTCGATCCCGGTAACGATGATGTGGTGGTCGCGGGCCAGCAGGCGCGCCCGCTTCAGCCGCACCGCCAGCGCATCGGGCGCGGGCTTGAGCGGATTGCCCGGCGATACCAGCCACCAGACATAATCCAGCTTCAGCGCTTTCTTCGCGATGTCGCTGACATAGAGATGGCCGCCATGCGCTGGATCGAAGCTGCCGCCCAGCAAGCCGATGCGTAGCCCGTCACTGACGGGGCCGGGAGGCCGGATAAAGGTCAAGGACGCGCCATCACGGCCGCGTTTGGCCATTGCCACGCACCACATATTTGAAGGTGGTGAGCTGTTCGGCGCCGACCGGGCCGCGTGCATGCATCTTGCCGGTGCCGATGCCGATTTCCGCGCCCATGCCGAACTCGCCGCCATCGGCGAACTGGGTGGAGGCATTCCACAGCACGATGGCGCTGTCGACGCTGTTCATGAAGGTTTCGGCGGCGCCTTGATCTTCGGTCACGATAGAGTCGGTGTGATGGGAGCCGTAATGCTCGATATGCTGGATAGCCTGCTCCAGTCCGTCCACCACCCGCACGGCGATGATGGCGTCCAGATATTCGGTCTTCCAGTCTTCCTCGGTGGCGGGCTTGGCGGCGGGATAAACCGCGCGCACCGCCTCGTCGCCGCGAATCTCGCAGCCGGCCTTGGCCAGGTCTTCCAGCACGGGCACGCCGTGCGACTTCAGGACAGCCTTGTCCACCAGCAATGTCTCGGCCGCGCCACAAACACTGGTGCGGCGCATCTTGGCGTTCAGCGCGATGCTGCGGGACTTTTCCAGATCGGCGGCGGAATGCAGATAGACATGGCAAAGCCCTTCCAGATGGGCCAGGACCGGCACCCGCGCCTCGTTGATCACGCGGCCCGTCAGGCCCTTGCCGCCGCGCGGCACGATCAGATCGACGGTGCCGCCCAAACCTTCCAGCATCATGCCGACGGCTGCGCGGTCAGTGGACTTTACCACCTGGATCGCGGTCTGCGGCAGGCCGGCGGCTTTCAAGCCTTCGGCCATCGCCGCCTGGATGGCGAGCGAGGAGCGAATGGAATCCGAACCACCCCGCAGGATGGCGACATTGCCGGACTTCAGCGCCAGCGCCCCGGCGTCCGCCGTCACGTTGGGTCGGGATTCATAAATGATGCCGATCACGCCGATGGGGGTGGCAACGCGGGCAATATCAAGCCCATTGGGCCGCGACCAGCGCGCCAGTTCGCGCCCAACCGGATCGGGAAGCGCCGCAACGATCTCGATCCCCGCCGCCATGGCTTCGATGCGCGCATCGTTCAGCATCAGCCGGTCCAGCAGGGACGCGGTCATCCCTGAGGCCTTGGCCGCTTCGATGTCGCCTTTATTGGCAGCCAAAATCTCGGCGGCGCGGGAACGAATGGCGGCGGCGCCCACCAGCAAGGCCTTGGTCTTGGCATCACGGCCGGCTTCGCGCATGGCGCGGGCGGCATCGCGCGCGGCGGCGCCCACCGCCATCATCTCGGCAGCCAGTGCGTCGGTGGAATTATGAACCGTCATGTCCATTGCCCGTCAGGATCAGGTCGTCGCGGTGGATCATCTCGTCCCGTCCACGATAGCCCAAAATGGCCTCGATTTCGACCGTGCGTTTGCCGGCGATCCGCTCTGCGTCGGACGCATTATAAGCCGCCAAACCACGGCCAATTTCGCGCCCGTCGCGGTCCTTGACCACCACCGCGTCGCCGCGCTCGAAGCGGCCATCGATCTGGCGGATGCCGGCGGGCAAAAGGCTCTTGCCGTCCTTGAGAGCGCGCACCGCGCCCTCGTCGATCACCAGCGCGCCTTCCGGGCGCAGCACCCCGGCAATCCAGCGCTTCTTGGCGGCAGCAGGCGTCAGGCTGGCGCGAAAAATGGTGTGCTTGGCGCCCGTCTGAATCGCCGACAGCGGATTGAGGCTTTCGCCCTTGGCCAGGATAACATCGCACCCCGCGCCCATCGCGATCTTGGCAGCGATCAGCTTGGAGGTCATGCCACCGCGCCCAAGTCCCGAAATGGAACCGCCGGCCATGGCTTCGATTTCGGGCGTGATGGCGGTGACTTCGGGAATATGTTTGGCATTGGCGTCAATGCCGGGATTGGCGGTGTAAAGCCCATCCACGTCCGACAGCAGCACCAGCCGGTCCGCGCCGATCATGGAGGCGACGCGCGCACCCAGCCGGTCATTGTCGCCGAACTTGATCTCCGCGGTGGCGACCGTGTCATTTTCGTTGATCACCGGCACCGCGCCCACGTCGATCAGGGTGCCCAGGGTGGCGCGCGCGTTAAGATAGCGGCGGCGTTCTTCGGTATCGCCAAAAGTCAACAACACCTGGGCCGCGACGATATTCCGGCTGGCCAGCATGTCGGCATAGGCTTCGGCCAGACGCACCTGCCCTGCCGCCGCAGCTGCCTGGCTTTCTTCCAGCCGCAGTTCACCGGCGGGCAGTTTGAGAAGCTGCCGGCCCAACGCGATGGAGCCGGACGACACCAGCACCACCGCCACACCCTGTTTCTTGAGCGCCGCAACGTCATCGCACAGCGAAGCCAGCCACTCGCGGCGCAGTTCGCCCTTGGCCGCGTCCACCAGCAGGGCGGACCCGACCTTCACCACGGCCAGCTTGGCGCCGGAGAAAATGTCGCTCATCGCTTGCCCGATTTCCGCGCGCGCCTGGCGGTCCGGCTCAGAGTCCTGGGCTTGGCCTTGGCCCTGCCGATCGGCCTTTTAGACTTCGCCTTTGCGGTTTTCACCTTGGGCCTGATCTTTTCCTCGGCGAGCTTCGCCTTGGCGGCTTTGGCCTTGGCAAGACGCAGACCTTCCTTGGGTCCGAGCTTTTTCGGCTTGGCCGTTTTTTCCTTGGCGAAAACCGTTTCAACGACGGTTTTTTCCGGCTTGGCTGCCTTGACCGCTCTTGGCTTGGCAGACGCGGGTCTCCTGGGTTCTTCGGTCAGGCGTGCCTTGGCCACCACCGGCGAATTGTAATTCACGGTCTGGCGTTCATGGCGGGTACGGGGCGCACGTGCAGGCCGCGCGTAATGACGTTCTTCGGCCTGGCGGATGCGGCGCTGGATGATCTCATGCGCCATGGCGCGCAGCACCGTGTTGATGCCGGCGCCGCTGACACCGGAAATCACATGCACCTTGTGGCCGCAGGCTTTCTCCAGCGCGGCGCGTTTCTTGGCCACATCCTTTTCGGGAATCGCATCCACCTTGTTCAGGGCCACGATCTCGGGTTTGTCTTCCAGGCCATGACCATAGGCTTCCAGCTCGGCGCGGATGGTCTTGTATGTCTTTGCCACCGCATCGCCGGTGCCATCAACCAGATGCAGGATGGAGGCGCAGCGTTCGGCATGGCCCAGGAACCGGTCGCCCAGCCCAACGCCTTCATGCGCGCCTTCGATGAGGCCCGGCAGATCTGCCAGCACAAAATCGGTCTCGTCGATCTTCACCACGCCCAGCTGCGGCTCCAGGGTCGTGAAGGGATAATCGGCGATCTTGGGCCGCGCCGCCGAAACGCGGGACAGGAAGGTGGACTTGCCGGCATTGGGCATGCCGATCAGCCCGGCATCGGCGATCAGCTTGAGCTTGAGGATGAAGATGCGTTCTTCGGCGGGCAGGCCGGGCAGCGCGAATTCCGGCGCCTGGTTGGTGGAACTCTTGAAATGATAATTGCCAAAGCCGCCATTGCCGCCCTTGAGCAGGCGGTAGCGCATGCCGGGCGTGGCCATGTCGACGATCAGCGTCTCGCCGTCTTCTTCATAGATCTCGGTTCCGACCGGCACCTTCATGACGGCATCATCGCCATTGGCGCCGGTCATCACCTTGCCCTTGCCGCCTTCGCCGCTCTGCGCCTTCACATGCTGCTGGAAGCGGTAGTCGATCAGGGTGTTGAGATTTTCCACCGCTTCGGCGATCACATCGCCGCCGCGGCCGCCGTCCCCGCCATAGGGACCGCCATACTCGATGAACTTCTCGCGCCGGAAGGCAATGCAGCCATTCCCGCCTGCACCGGACTGGGCATAAACCTTCGCGACGTCGAGAAAACGCATCTTTTTATTCCCTAAGCGGCCTGTTTTCGCAGGAAATCCGCCCGCGTCAACAGCATGTCATGGCACAGCACCGCCATGCCCCGGGCCCGGCAATCCCGCATATTCGAGCCATTGTGGCGCGCCCCCAGCTTGGCCAGGACGTGGCCGGAGGCCGGATTGTCGTAGAACCAGCCGGCATGGACGGTTTCCAGTCCCAGCGCCTCGAAGGCATAGGTCACCAGCCGATAGGCGGCCTCGGTGGCATAGCCCATGCCCCAGAAGGGCTTGCCCAGCCAATAGCCGAACTCAAAGCCCTCTTCCGCTTTGGTGGGGTCCGCATGCAAGCCCGTCAGGCCCAGAAACACCCCATCCGTCTTGCGGGTGATCACAAAGCGGTGGGGCTCGCCCGCCGCGACAAAGGCTTCGGCATCATCCTCCGCGTAAGGATGCGGCACGCGTGACGTCATCCGCGCCACGTCGTAATCGCTGAGCCACGCCGTCATGCTTTGAATATCCCTGGGGCCAGGCGGCCGCAGGATCAGTCTGTTTGTCTCCAGGATGCACATGTCATTCCCCGCTCAATCCTTTAGCGCGAGGAACAAAAAAGGGAGATGGCGGACCATCTCCCTCGCAACAATGGGCCGCCAATTTCTTGGCGGCCTATGTCTTCAGCCGCCTATTCTGCCGCAATCTTCATCGCCGGATTCGCGTGCGAGACTACGGACACGAAGGTACGGCGCTTGTAGCCGGTCTTGAACGAGACATGGCCGTTGCGAAGGGCAAAGAGGGTGTGGTCCTTGCCCATGCCGACGCCTTCGCCCGCATAGAACTTGGTACCGCGCTGACGAATGATCACATTGCCGCCGGCGACCTTTTCGCCGCCGAACAGCTTGACGCCCAGCATTTTCGGGTTCGAGTCGCGACCGTTGCGCGAAGAACCGCCTGCTTTTTTGTGTGCCATACGACTAGTCCTTTAACCGGCGGTGATGCCCAGCACCTTCACGGTCGTGAAGTGCTGGCGGTGACCGCGCTTGCGGTGGGTGTTCTTGCGGCGCTTCTTCTTGAAGGCCACGACCTTCTCGCCCTGGCCGTGCTCAAGGATTTCGCACTGAACGGAGGCACCCTTGACCAGCGGCGCGCCGATCTTGAGGGCATCGCCACCCAGCATCAGGAC
>JBBQBL010000093.1:0-9413 GCA_038317805.1 Micropepsales bacterium | reverse complement strand
GCGGGGCGGGATTTTCCCATCCTGGTGCTGACGGCGCGGGGCGACTGGAAGGACCGTGTCGAAGGCATCGAAGCAGGCGCCGACGACTATCTGCCCAAGCCATTCCAGATGGAGGAAGTGCTGGCGCGCCTGCGCGCGATCCTGCGCCGGTCGGCGGGCAAGGCCGGTCCGGTGCTGAGCGTGGGCGATATCGCCATCGATGTCCGCCAGATGCAGGTCCTGGTTCAGGGCAAGCCGGTGGAGATGACGCCCCACGAATATCGGCTGGTCAGCCATCTGGCCTTCAACGCGGAGCGGGCGGTGTCCCAGTCCGAACTGCTCGATCACCTGTATCCGGGTGACGCCTCGCAGACCACCAACGCCATCGAGGTGCTGGTGGCGCGGGTGCGGCGCAAGCTGGGCGCGCGCGTCATCGAGACACGGCGCGGCTATGGCTACATCTTGCGGGGCGAAACCACGTGATACGGCTGGGTTCGCTGCGGTTGCGCCTGTTCGTGGCGGCCATGATCGCCGTCGCCGCGGCGCTTGCGGTCGCCGGCGTCGTGCTGACCGGATTGTTCGAGCGCCATGTCACCCGTCACTATGATGCCGAACTGCAATCCTATCTGCGCCAGCTGAGCGCGGCGATCGAATTTTCGCCCGATGGCAGGATCGCCCTTGGGCAGCCGTTGCAGGATGCCCGCTTCGGCGAGCCGCTGAGCGGGCTTTACTGGCAGATCGAGGAAGACAAGTCCGGCTTCATGCTGGGTTCGCGGTCCCTGTGGGATGTCCGTATCCCGTTGCCCAAGGACGCATTGGCCAAGGGGGCGGTGGACAGCCACGTCCTGCCGGGGCCAGGAGGCGCGCTGCTGCGCATCCAGGAACGGATGATCGTGTTCGATCTGCCGTCCGGCAGCCGTTCCCTGCGGATGGCCGTTGCGATGGATATGGCCGAGATCGCCGCCGCACGCAGCGCCTTCGCCGCCGATCTCTGGCCCTCGCTGGTCACCATCGGTGTGCTGCTGCTGGCGTCGGCCTGGTTCTATATCGGCATCGGGCTGCGTCCGCTGGATGGCATCCGCCGCAGCCTGAACGCCGTGCGCACGGGCGCTTCGCGAAGGCTGGAAGGCGATTTTCCCACGGAAGTGATGCCGCTGGTGGAAGAAGCCAATGCGCTGCTGGCGGCGCAGGACGACTCTCTGGCCCGGGCCCGGGCGCGCGCGAGCGACCTGGCGCATGGCCTGAAAACGCCGCTCGCCGTGCTCAAATCTGATGCCGAGCGGCTGAAGGCGCGAGGGCTGGGCGACATCGGCGAGGAGGTTGGACAGCTGGCGGAGCAGATGGGCCGCCATGTCCAGCGCGAGCTGGCGCGTTCGCGCCTGCGCGGCAGCGAGACGGCAAAGACACTGGCGGTGCGGCCCCTGGCGGAACGCATCATGGCTTCGCTGCGGCGGACGCCGCGCGGCGAGGCGCTGTCCTGGGTGCTCGACATTCCCGCCGACCTGGCCGTGTCGGCCGATCCGGAGGACATGACGGAGCTGTTCGGCTCCCTGCTCGACAATGCCTGCAAATGGGGGCGCAGCGAAGTTCGCATGGAGGCGCAGGCGTCCGAGGCGGGCGTCTGCATCCGCGTGCTGGATGACGGCGAGGGCGTGCCGGAAGCGGCGCTGGCTTCGCTGGCGGACCGGGGCGTGCGGCTGGACCAGAATGTGCCGGGCACAGGTCTTGGCCTGGCTATCGCGCGCGACATCGCCACCGCGTATCGCGGCAGCATTTCGGTCCGCAATCGGCCCGGCGGCGGCTTTGCCGCCATCGTGGAATTTCCTCCCGCACAAAGAAGTTCAGATCATGCATAAAGCTTATCTTCTCGCTCTGGCGGTTCTGCTGCCCTGTTCCGGCGCCAGCGCGCGGCTTGTCACGATCACGCCGCAGCAGGTGGAGCGGCTGGGCATCAAGGTGGCCGCGGTGCGTGTCGCCGGATCGCAGACAACCGTCTCGGTGCTGGGGCGCGTGACGCCGGCGCCGGATTCACGCGTACCGGTCTCTGCCCCCTTTGCCGGGACGGTGAAGAGCCTGGTGCAGCTGGAAGGCAGCAATGTTCGCAAAGGCGACACGCTGGCGGTCATCATCAGCGCCGACATGCATGCCGCGCATGCCAGGCTGCAGGGCCAGGAAGCAAACTACCGCTCGGCCAAGGCCGCCGCCGACCGCGCCAACGCGCTGGTGAAGGAGGGGATTGCACCTGCCAGTCGCGCGGAGGAAGCCAATGCCGCCGCGTCGGCCGCAGCCGCCGACCTGGCGGCGTCGCGCAGCGTCATGACGCGCGCAACGCGGTCGGAAGAGGGCGGCTACCAGCTTTTGGCGCCCGCGGCGGGCCGGGTGGCCAGGCTCGATGTTTCGGCCGGCGACCAGGTCGCGGCCATGCAGCTGGTCGCACTGATCGACACGGGCCGGGAGATGTGGGTGGAAGGCGCGCTGCCCGCCTCCGCCATCGGATTGGTGGCGGCGGGGGACCATGTTGTGGTGGAAGGCGCGAGGGGCGTTGTTGGCGAAGTGGTTGCCGCCGGCTCCAGCATCGATCCGAGGACGCGGTCGGCAATGCTTCGGGCCCGCCTTGCGGCGCCGGTTGGTCTGGTCGCCGGTCAGACGGTCCGTCTTTCGGTGACCCGCCGATCCGGCGCCGGCAGCTTCAATATTCCGCGCACCGCGGTGGTTGAATTGAAGAACGGGCCGGTGGTGTTCGCGGTGCGCCATGGCGGCTTCGAGGCCGTACCGGTCCGGGTGCTGGCGCGGGGCATCCAGGACACGACGGTCAGCGGAATGCTCAATGTCCGTGACACGGTCGCGGTGACGGGCGTGAGCGAGCTGAAGGCCGCGAGCATGCGGGAATAGCCATGCTGCGCCGGATCATCGAATTCGCCCTTAGCCAGCGCCTGCTGGTGCTGGTCCTGGCAGCGCTGCTGGCGGGTGCGGGTGGTTATGCCTTTTCGCGCCTGCCGATCGATGCCTATCCCGATATTTCCACCACCCAGGTCAAGCTTATCCTCAAGGCGCCCGGCATGACGCCGGAGGAAGTGGAACAGCGCGTGATCGCGCCGCTGGAGCTGGAGCTGCTGGGAATCCCCGACCAGGTCATCCTGCGGTCCATGGCCAAGTATGCCATTGCCGACATCACCATCGACTTCAAGGACAGCACCGACGTCTATTGGGCCCGCCAGCAGGTCGGCGAACGGCTGGCAGGCGCCATGGGCGCGCTGCCCGATACCGTCAGCGGCGGGCTGGCGCCTATCGCCACGCCCTTGTCGGAAATCTTCATGTTCACCATCGAGGGCGGCGGCCTCAGCCTGGCCGAACGCCGCACGCTGCTGGACTGGACCATCCGTCCGGCGCTGCGCACCATTCCGGGGGTCGCCGACGTCAATTCGCTGGGCGGCCATGTCGCCACCTTCGAGGTGGTGCCCGACGATGCGGCGCTGCTGTCGGCGGGCGTGGGGGTGTCCGAGCTCAAGGCCGCGATCGAACAGGCGAACCGCAATGACGGCGCAGGGCGGGTCAGTGAAGGCGAGGAAGCGCTGATCGTGCGCGCGGTGGGCGCGATTCACACGTTGCAGGACCTGCGCGAGGTGATGGTGACGCCCCGCAGCGGCAAGGCGATACGGCTGGGCGATGTGGCCCAGGTCCGCACCGGTGCGCTGACCCGCTATGGCGCGGTGGTCAAGGACGGCAAGGGCGAAGCGGTCGAAGGGCTGGTGCTGGGATTGCGCGGCGCCGACACCGGAGCAGTGGTGGCGGGCGTGCGCGCACGGCTGGAGGAATTGCAGACCAACCTGCCCAAGGGCGTGAAGATCCATACTTTCTATGACCGCGCCGACCTTATCGACAAGGCCGTCAGCACGGTCACGCATGCCCTGATCGAGGCCACGGTGCTGATCGTGATCCTGCTGCTGCTGTTCCTGGGCAATTTGCGCGCCGCCATCGTGGTGGCGCTGACGCTTCCTTTCGCCGCCATAACCACCTTCCTGATGATGTTCCTGTTCGGGCTGACCGCGAACCTGATGAGCCTGGGCGGCCTGGCCATCGCCATCGGCATGCTGGTGGATGCCGCGGTGGTGGTGGTGGAGAATACGGTGGAGCAACTGTCGCACCACCAGCCGGACAGCCGGCTGCCCTATCTGCACCTGGTCTATCGCGCCGTTGCCGAAGTGGCCGTGCCGGTGGCATCCGGCATAGTGATCATCTGTTTGGTGTTTCTGCCATTGCTGTCGCTGCAGGGGCTGGAGGGCAAGCTGTTCGCCCCGGTTGCGCTGACCATCATCTTTGCGCTGTCCGGTTCGCTGGTGCTTTCGCTGACCCTGATCCCGGTGATCGCGTCCCTGGTGCTCAAGCCTGGCGCCCATGGCGAAGCCTGGCTGATGCGCAAGCTGATGCCGCTCTATTCCCGCGCCCTGGGCGCGGTCCTGGCGCGTCCGCGCAGGCTGTTCATCGCGGTGGGGCTGACCTTTGCCCTGGCCACCATTGCCTATTTCGCGGTCGGCAAGGCGTTCATGCCCACCATGGACGAAGGCTCCATCATCATTCAGCTGGCAAAACTGCCCTCGATCACGCTTGAGCGTTCTTCGGCGGTGGACCGGGCGGTGCAGAAGGCGATCCTGGCCAATGTCCCGGAAGTGGCCGAGGCCATCGCGCGCACCGGCAGCGACGAGATCGGGCTGGACCCGATGGGGCTGGGGGAAACCGATCTGTTCCTGATCCTGAAGCCGCGCGAGGAATGGCGCACCGGAAGCAAGGAGGACATTGTCGAGGCGCTTCGTGCCGTGATGAAGGATTTTCCGGGTGTCGCCTATACCTTAACCCAGCCGATCGAGATGCGCACGTCGGAGATGCTGACCGGCAGCCGCGGCGATCTTGCCATCAAGGTCTTTGGGCCGGATCTGGCGGAGCTGGGCCGGCTTTCGGAAAATATCCGGGCGGCTGTGCAGAAGGTGCAGGGCGCTTCGGAGGTTTTCACGGTCGCCGATGATGCGGTGCGCTATCTGCAAACCGATATCGACCGGATGGCCGCCGGGGCGGCCGGGGTTTCCATCCAATCCCTGCAGGAAGAAATGCGCGCCAGGCTCGAAGGCCTGGGCGCGGGGGTGGTTATCGATACCACCCGCCGCATCCCGATCGTCATCCGCGGCGACGAAGACCTGCACAATCGTCCGGAGCTGTTCGGCGATATCGGCATCACCACCAATTCGGGGGAGATGGTCCATGTCGCCGACGTGGCGCGCATCAGCCAGCCGGAGGGGCCCGTGCGCATCCAGCGCGAGAATGCGTCGCGCTTTGCCACGGTCCAGGCCAATGTTTCCGGCCGCGACCTGGTGGGTTTTGTCGATGCCGCCCAGGCGGCCGTGGCGCAGCAGGTCAAGTTGCCGACGGGCTACAGGCTGGAATGGAGCGGGCAGTTCCAGAACCAGCAGCGCGCGGCGCAGCGCCTGATGATCGTGGTGCCATTGGCGTTGGGACTGATTTTCCTGGTCCTGTTCGCGACGCTGGGCTCGGTGCGCCAGTCGTTGCTGATCCTGGCGAACATTCCCCTGGCACTGATCGGCGGCATGCTGCTGCTGTGGCTGTCGGGCAACTACCTGTCCGTGCCCGCCTCGGTCGGGTTCATCGCGCTGCTGGGCATCGCCGTCCTTAATGGCCTTGTCCTGATCGTCTATTTCAACCAGCTCGTCGCGCAGGGACTGGCCATGCGCGACGTGGTGTTCGACGGCTGCCGCCGCCGTCTGCGGCCTGTCCTGATGACCGCCAGCATCGCCGCGCTGGGGCTTGTGCCGTTGCTGTTCGCGACAGGCCCCGGATCGGAAATCCAGAAGCCGCTCGCCATCGTGGTGATCGGCGGGTTGATCAGCTCGACGATCCTGACGCTGTTCCTGTTGCCAATTCTGTTTGAACGTTTCGGCGTCACGCGGCAGGAGCAGCCAGGCGTTGCAAGGAGCACCCCATGAGCCATGTTCGGCTGAACTTGTCCTGTCCCCAGGCCGTGGCGGAACAGGTGATCGAATTTCTTCTCGATCACGAGACCATGGTGGGGGGATTCACGACCCTGGCGGCGCTTGGCCATGGACGCGATTTTTCCGACGCCACGCTGCGCGAACGTGTTCGAGGCCGCGTCCAGTCAACCTTGCTGATGGCGATCCTGCCCGCCGGGGATGTCATGCCGCTGTTGAGGGCATTGCGCAGCCAGATCCATGCCAAGCACATATTTTACTGGACCGAACCGGTCCACGACTTTGGAGAATTGTCATGAAAGCCGTGCTGGCGCCGCTCCAGGTTCTTTTCCTGCTTTTTTCTCATGCCGCGCTGGCGCAGCCCGTAGTGGCGCCCAAGCATGCCGAGGTCATCCTGCTGCCCAGCCTTTCGTTCATGCCGCCGCACGACGCCATCGACCGGGTGATGGCCGAGGAGCCCGGCGTGCTGCGTGCCCGCGCCATGCTGCAATCGGCCCACGCCGAAGCGCGCGGCCGCGAAGCCGGTCCGCACGAATTCACACTGCATAGCGAATATTTTTCGCGCGCCACCAATCTGGACGGGCGGCTGGATGAGTGGACCGCCGGCGTCAGCCGCGGTATCCGCCTGCCGGGAAAGGCCGATGCGGATGAAAAGATCGGCGGGTTCGGCATCGCCGTGGCGGAGAACGGCTTTGGCGATGCGCGCCACCAGGCCGCGACCCTGCTCAAGACCTTGTGGCTCGACTGGGTGGTTGCGGAGGCGACCGCGGCGCTCGCTGCCGGCGAGGTGGCCGGCTATGAAAAGCAGTTGAAGGCGACCGAGCGCGGCAAGCAGTTGGGGCAGTCTGCGTCCCTGCAGGTGGAGCAGGTTCAGGCGTCGCTATCCCTGGCGCAGGCGCAGGACGTACAGGCGATGCAGGCAAAACTGGACGCCAGGATGACATTGCAGCGGACATTCCCGGCGCTGGTCCTGCCGGCCGCGCCCGCGATGCCTGAACCGGTTGCCCCGCCCGGCGAATGGGACGAGTGGCGCGCCGCGGTGCTGGATGACAATCACGAAATCAAGATGGCGCGCAGCGAAGCCGACCGGCGCCAATGGCTTGCGCGGCGCGCATCGCTGGATCGCTATGCCGATCCCACGCTGGATCTCAGGACGTTCCAGGAGCGCAGCGGCCACGAGACGGGGTTCGGGATCGGATTTTCCATGCCGATCGGTGGTGCCCTGCGCAGCGCCGCCGCGGACCAGGCTTCCGCCGAAGCATCGGCCGCCGCCATTGCCGCACGCAAGGCGCTGCGCGACGTGGAAATCATCGCCGACCGGGACGTCATAAATGCGCGGCAGGGACTGGAGGCATGGCGTCAAAACCAGCAGGCGGTAAAGGCGAGCCAGCAGATGCTGACGCGGATGCAGCGTGCCGTTGTTCTTGGAGACCAGGGCCTGACCGAATTGCTGGTCGCCCAGCGCCAGGATTTTGACATCCGCCGGTCCGAATTGCGGGCCCGCGGCGCGGCGCATGGCGCGATTTTGCAGTTGATGATCGACGCCCACCGGATCTGGTCCCTGGGTGACGAATAAAAGCGGCTCCCGGATGACGTGCAGTGTCAGGCTGGGCGCCTCTGGCTGCCGTAGCGGCGGGCCCAGACCTTGCTGAATTCGGCGCCCAGCAGGAATACCTGTGCCGAGTAATAGACCCAGATCAGGAGTACGATGATGCCGCCGGCCGCGCCATAGATGTTGGCGGTGATGAAGTTGGCCAGGAAATAGCCGATCAGGGTCTGGCCAGCCTCGAACAGGATGGCGGTGCCGCAACTGGCCACCATCACGTCGCGCCACTGCAGTTTGATATTGGGCAGGAGCTTGTAGATCGCCGCGAACAGCAGCGAGACGATGAGCAAGGAAATCACCAGATTGGTGCCGCCGACCACCAGTTCGGAGAAATCGGTATAACGGTCCAGCAGCCGCCCCAGAACCCGTATGCCGGTCGCCAATATCATGGAGGCCAGCAGAAGAACGCCCAGGCCAATCACCAGGGTCAGGCTCATCACCCGGCCGCGCAGCAACTGATAGAAATAAGACTCGTGGCGCGGCGCCTTCCAGATCACGTTCAGCGCGTCTTCGACTTCGGTGAAGAAGCCTGACGCGGTGACCACCAGCGCCACCACGCCGATCAGGCTGCCGGCCAGGGTGTGGGGCGCGTTCCTGACATGCAGGATGGCGAGCTGCACCATGTCGGCGCCTTCCGGGCTCATGATGCGGGTGAGCTGATAGTGCACGGCGCGGCTGGCGGCGGTCTGGCCCAGGCCCAACGCGGCGATGGCGGTGGCGATGAACAGCACCGGCGCGATGGCGGTGACCGCATAAAAGGAGATGGCCGCGCCGCGCGACAGGGCATTGTCGTCGACGAAGGCGTTGATGCCCTCTTTCAGCATGGTCCAAACAGGGAAGCGGGGCACGGAATCAGGTTCCTTCGAAGTTCCCCAACGTAACAGGGAGACAGAAAGTTGCACCCATTGCAGCGTTCAGGCGTTAGCCCAAGGGGAGCAACACAGTTAAGTGATTGATTTGACATGTCCGTTACGGAGCATACGGAGAAAAAGCCGGGAAAATGGTCGCGTGAGGCGGTGCGGGAGCGGGTGATCTCGGATTTCCGGGATTTTCGCTTCACCTGGGGCGGTTTCTTCCGCTGGACGGGAATCACTGTCCTGGCGGTTCTGGTCGCCGCCATCGTCACGCTCTATTTCCTGGACTGGAACCAGATGCGCGGGCCGGTGGGGCGCTATCTGTCTCATCGCAGCGGCCGCGAAGTGCGGATCGAAGGCAACCTGGCGGTCAAGCTGTTCAGCTGGCAGCCCAGCGTGGATGCGGGCGGAATCTATGTCGGCAATCCCAGGTGGGTCGGCACGGCGCAGGCGGCAAGAGTCAAGGAGCTTCGGGTGGAATTCCGCCTGGTTCCGCTGATTTTCGGCAAGCTGATCATACCGCTGCTCAAGGTGGATGAGCCAGACATCCTGCTGGTGCGCGATGAAAGCGGACGCACCAACTGGGACAGCGGCGGGCAAAATCCCAACGAGGCTTTCAAGCTGCCGCCCATCCGGCGCTTCCTGGTGAACAACGGCCATGTGCGGATCGACGATGCGGTGCGCAAGCTGCACTTCACCGGCACGGTCAATTCCAGCGAGGAACTGGGCAGCAAGGTGGCGGCATTCACCCTGCTGGGTGATGGCACCCTGAACAAGAACAAGTTCATGGCCGATGTGAAGGGTGGTCCGCTGCTGAACGTGGATTCCAGCAAGCCTTACAACTTCCATGCCGATGTGCGGGCCGGTGAAACCCATGCGATCGTCAATGGCGCCATCACCGAGCCGTTCCACCTGGACCGCTTCACCGCCGGCATCAATGTCAGCGGTCCCAGCCTGGCGGACATCTATTTCCTGACC
>JBBQBL010000092.1:0-9506 GCA_038317805.1 Micropepsales bacterium | reverse complement strand
GAACGCGCCGCCCGCAAGGAAAGCAACCGCAACTGGCAGGTGACGCAAAGCATCGTGGACACCATCCGCGATCCGCTGGTGGTGCTGGAAAACGACATGACCATCGTGACGGCAAGCAAGGCCTTCCTTACCATGTTCGGCATCACCCAAGCCGAAGCCTATGGCCGCCGCGTTTCCGAGCTGGGGCAGCATCAATGGGACGTGCCGGCGCTGCGCAACCTGCTGGACAAGGTGCTGCCGGAAAACAAGCCGATCGAAAGTTTCGAGATCGAGGATAATTTTCCGGGGTTGGGGCGCCGGGTTTTCAACCTGAACGCCCGCAAGATCATGCAGCCCGGCAATCACGCGCACCGGATGTTGCTGGTGTTCGAAGATATTACGGACCGCAAGCAGCGCGAACGCGACGCCGAACTGCTCACCAATGAGATTTCGCACCGCATCAAGAACAACCTGCAGGTGGTGGTGGGGCTGATCGCGTATGAAATCAAATCCACCAGCGCCGCAAGCGTGCCGGGTCTGAAGGCGATGCAGGCGCGTATTGGCGCCATTGCGCAGCTCTATGACCTGATCTCGCAGTCAAGCCGCGGCGGCAGTATCGCGGTGGACGCCTATCTGGGCGAAATCGCCAAGCAGATGTCGGCCAGCCTTATCGGCGACAAATCGGGTATCGAAATACGGGTCAAAGCGGCACCACTGACCATTGACCCGGACCGGGCCGTGCCCTTTGGCCTGCTCGTCAACGAGCTGGCGACCAACGCCATCAAGCACGCCTTTCCCAATGGCGGCGTCGGCCATGTGCTGCTGGCGGTAGAGCAGGTGCACGACGACATCGAACTGGTGGTGTCAGATGACGGCATCGGCATGCAGGACAAGGTCGTGCTGGAGCTTCCCGAGAAGCGCGGCTCCGATTATGTCGCCATCTTCGTCCGCCAGTTGGGCGGCACCCTGACCAGGCCGGTATCGGAGGGGAAAGGCACAACCATCCGCATCCGGCTGCCGCTGCTGCTGGTGCCGGCGGGCGGCGCCGCGCCCTTGGCCGCCTAGGTTTTGGGAACGGCCCGGTATTTGAGCTTGGTCCGTCAGGACACCGCCTCCCCACCCTGAGCTGCGACACAGGGCGTCTTGACTGGCTGCGGGCCTGGGGTCCAAAAACTCGGCATGCAGGGGATTTCTCGCGGCCTTCGCCATCTGGCCATCATCGCGCTTCTGGTGCGCGCGATGCTGCCTGCCGGCTGGATGCCCGACGCCCATGCCCTGGTGATCTGCTCGACTTCGCTTTCGTCGGTCATTCATTACGATGGCGGCAGCAAGCCTTCGGACAATGACAAGCATCAGGCCGCGCATCAGGATTGCGCCTTCGCCGCAGCCGCGCATCTGGCCGCAGCCCCGGCCTCGCCGCACATCGCCCTGCCCGCCTTCCATGCCTTCGCCGCCCGCAGCGACGATGCCCGCGCGGCCTTTATCGCATCGCGCTTCTCACCCGGATCGCCCCGCGCCCCACCCCGGAACGCTTGAGCCTTTCACCGCGCACATAGCTGCGCACATCGCTCAATCGTTATCGGGGATTTTCCATGTCCACTACCGCGCGCCTTTGCGCCACCGCTTCTGTTTCCGCCCTTCTGTTTGCCGCAGGCTCGGCACATGCCCAGACCATCGGCGCCGGGCTCCAGCCCGAATATGTCATCGTAACCGCCGACCACGCGCGCGCCGTCGACCCAGCAGCCGGCGATGTCCAGATCAGCGCTGCCAAGGCCTATGAACAGATCAACACCGTCAACACCGAGGACATGCTGAAATACGCGCCGTCCCTGATCGTGCGAAAGCGCCATTACGGCGATACCCAGGACCCGGTCGCCACCCGCACATCGGGCCTGGGCGCCAGCGCGCGCAATCTGATCTTTGTGGACGGGATCATGATCAACTCGCCCATCGGCAACAACAACAGCGCCGCCTCGCCCCATTTCGGCGTTGCCGCGCCCCAGGATGTCAGCCGCATCGACGTGCTCTATGGCCCTTTCGCGGCGCGCTATGCCGGCAATTCCATTGGCGCCACCATTAACATCACCACCCGCATGCCCGATCATTTCGAACTGTATGGCGACGCCACCGGCGCAATCCAGAACTTCAGCCAATATTCGACCGAGCAGACCAACGGTACCTGGCAGTTGGCGGCGGGCATTGGCGACCGCTATGGCGCCTTCAGCTGGCGGCTTTCGGCCAATCATCTGGACAGCTATGCCCAGCCGCTGGCCTACATAACCCTGACGCGCCCCGCCGCCACCAGCACAGCCGGGGCAGTGTTGAGCGGCGCCTTCAACGACCTGAACCGCACGGGCGCCGCCATCGTGGAAGTGGGGGCAGGTAACATCGAACACCAGGTGCAGGACACCGACACCCTCAAACTGGCCTATGACTTCGAAAATGGCTGGCAGCTTGCCTACACCGCAAGCCTGTTCCACCAGGATGACGACGCAAGCACGCAGAGCTATCTGCGCAATCCCTCCGGCAACGTCGTCTATACCGGCAACAGCAACATCAACGGCTACAATTACAATATCGCCGCGAGCAGTTTTTCCAACACGATCTACAACACCCAGCAGAGCCAGCTGGCCCAGGGCCTGTCGCTGACATCGGAAAAAGGTGGCGATTTCGCCTGGGAGATCATTGCCAGCGATTTTGCCTATCTGAACGACAAGCAGCGCGTGCCCACCGCCGCCCTGCCCGCTGCCTTCACGTCCGGTGCCGGAACCGTCAACCGCATGAACGGTACCGGCTGGTACACGCTAGACGCCAATGGCGTGTGGCGTGGCTGGAGTACCCACGAATTGTCCTTCGGCTTTCATCGCGACGCAGAGACCTTCGCGCAGACCCGCAACAACCTGGCCGACTGGATTGCCGGTGGGCTGGGCACGGTAGCCAATTCCGCCAGGGGCCGCACCGCGACCAACGCGGTGTGGGCGCAGGACATCTGGACTTTGCTGCCGGACCTGAAGGCCTCGGCGGGCCTACGTTATGAAGACTGGCGCGCCTATGGCAGCAACAATTTCTCCGCTTCGCCGGCGCTAAATGTCAATCAGCCGCGCATTTCGGCCAGCACCCTGTCGCCCAAAGCCACCATCGCCTGGCAGGTGTCGGACGCATGGCGCGTGACCGGCTCCTGGGGCGTGGCGTACCGCATGCCGACCGTGACCGAGCTTTATCAGTCTGTGACCACGGGCACCTTCCTGTCAGTGCCAAATCCCAACCTGAAGCCGGAGCGCGCCAGCTCCTATGAGCTGGCAACGGAACACCGCAATGACAGCGGCTTTTTCCGCCTGTCATTGTTCGAGGAGGACATTACCAGCGCGCTGCTTTCGCAAAGTGCGCCCCTGGTGCCGGGCTCGCCCACCCTGTTCAGCTATGTGCAGAATGTGGACCGCACCCAGGTGCGCGGGGTCGAATTCGTCATCGACCGGTATGACGTGCTGTTCCCAGGACTGGAGCTGATGGGCAGCTTCACCGCCGCCGATGGCCGCATCCGCCAGGACAAAGGCTTTGCCGCCGCCGTGGGAAAATTTATTCCCGGCGTTCCCAAGCTCAAGGCCAATGCGCTGGCGACCTACCGGCTGGATGATTGGGCCTTCACCCTGGGCGCCCGCTATTCCGATCGCACCTTCGGCACCATCGAAAATTCCGATCCGGTTTCTCAGACCTACCAGGGCTTCGCCGGCTATGTCGTGGCCGACGCGCGTGTCCGTTACAAAGTCAACGAGAACTGGAACGTCTCGCTGGGCGTGGACAATCTGAACAACGACAAATATTTCCTGTTCCACCCATTCCCGCAACGCACCGTCGTGATGGAGGTGCATTATGCGCAATAGCATCTGGACGGGAAGCTCGAACCTCTTTCATGTGATCGCCGCCGCCGCATTGTTGCTGACGATTGCGATTTGTCATGCCGATGCCGCGGAACTGACCGTGAGCGAAGCGTGGATACGCGCCTTGCCGCCATCGGTGCCGTCCGGCGGGTACTTCACCTTGCACAATGCCGGCAGCAAACCGGTGATCCTGACCGGTGCGGAAAGTCCGGCTTGTGGCATGTTGATGCTGCACAAAAGTGAAAATCACGGCGGCATGGGCATGATGATGGACATGGACTCGGTGGATGTGCCTGCCGGCGGTACAGTCCGCTTCGCACCGGGCGGCCTGCACTTGATGTGCATGCAGGCTGGTCCGGCCATCAAGCCAGGTTCCGTCGTTCCGGTGACGCTGACCTTCCAGGACGGCCGCAAGATTGCGACCAAATTCCAGGTGCGCGGCACGACAGGAAGATAGTAAGACAGCGCCGTGATGACGTTTCTTCCTGTTTTGCTCCTTGCCCTCAGCATGTCGGCCGATGCCTTCGCCGCGGCGCTGGGCAAGGGCGCACGCCTCGACAAGCCGGGCTGGGGCGAGGCGCTGCGCACAGGATTGATCTTCGGCGGGATCGAGGCGATCACCCCCCTGATCGGCTGGGCGATGGGCATGGTGGCCAGCCGCTACATCGCCGCTTTCGATCACTGGATCGCCTTTGGCATTCTCACCGCCATCGGCGGCAAGATGCTCTGGGATGCAGCCCGGCGCGAAGACGAAGAGGAAAAGCCCAAAAGCCACGGCCTGATGGTGCTGGTGCTGACCGCCATCGGCACCAGCATCGACGCACTCGCCGTTGGCGTGACCTTGGCGATCGTCGGCGCCAACATCATCGTCAATGCGCTGGCGATCGGGGCGGCGACCTTCACCATGGTGACCGTCGGGGTGATGACCGGCCGGGTGCTGGGGGAAAAATTCGGCCGTTATGCGGAAGCGGGCGGCGGTGTGATCCTGATCGCCATCGGCATCAAGATCCTGGTGGACCACATCGCCTGATTTTGAAAAAGATCAGCTGCCGAAGCGCGCGTCCAGCCTTGCGATCATCTCGTCAGGCGTAAAGCCCAGCGCTTCCAGCCGGCCCGAGCGCGCCAGCAGCGCAAGACCCGCCAGCGACGCCACCACCAGCACCACATCGCACTGGCTTTCGCGGCTGTCGGACGGCATACCGCTGGCATCAGATAAGGCTTTCAGCGCCGCGATCAGCCGGCCATTGAACAATCGCTCGGCATCGCCGCCGCCGGCGCCCGGCAATGCAGCAGACGCCGCCGCCATGGTTTCAGCTCCGCGCAACAGGTCCAGCGCCGCGGTGCCCGCACCGGCGAGGCCCCCGGTGCCACGCATCGCGCGCGCCAGGCTGGTGAGATCGTCGGCGGCAAGCGCCAGCAGCAGATCGTCCTTGCTGCTGAAATATCCGTAGAGGGCAGCGGGCGCAAAGCCGGCTTCGGCGGCCACGCCGCGCAGGGACATGTCGCGGGCCCCGTCGCGCGTCGCCACACGGCGCGCCGCATCCAGGATGGCCACCCGCGAGGCGGCCCTGCTGACATCGCGTTGCCGGCGTTCCTTTGGAATGCGACCCACCTGTCCCATGACGGGGATGTTATGTGATTCTGCGTTCCCGACGGGGCGCGGCAAAAGGAATCAGGGGACGCCGTTCTTGTAGGCGCTCAGGGCCCGGTTGGCGGTGGCGCCGACCCGCTCCTGCGCCTTCTTGCTGGCTTCGATCTTGTAGCGGGCGCTGACCTCGATCATGGGCTCGAAGGGCTGGCCGGACGCGGTGGCCTGAGTCTTGGCGGCCTCGACCTCCCTGGCCAGGCAATCCTGATAGACGCTGGACTGGGCGATAAAGGCATGGGCCTCGGCCATGGCGGCGCGCATCTGGTCGGCGGTAGCGGCACTTTTCACCGGCGCCGGCGTGACCGGTTCCACACAGGCGCTCTGCGCCAGCGCGGGTGACGTGGCGAGCAGCAGGAACGGAATGAGGAACTCTAAACGCACGCACGATTCCTTGTGGGATCGCGCGAGTGTCGCACGTTGGAGCAAAGCTGCGCCAGACCGGAACACGGCCTAGTTTGGTACAGAAACGCGCCGCAAAATTTTCAAAAAGCTGAAATGTTCACACAGATGCGGCGGTAACGGCGGGCGCCTGCTGGCCGTCATGGTGCGCAAACCAGCGGTCGGCATAACGCACCAGCAGCCCGGTCACCATCAGACAAAGGCTGATGCCGTAGAAAGCATCCGGGCGATGCGGCCCGGAAATCCGCGCCAACGCCATCAGGCAGTAGGACAGCCAGAAATAGACCGCCGCGCCGCCCAGCAGAACCCGGCGCACCTTGTCGGAAACGATGGGCTTGCCGCCCAGCCGCTTGAGGGGCGCGATCGCGGCGGCCATCACCAGCGCCAAGCCGGCGCCGAACAGAACCATCATGGTCGCGCCAGCCGAAGGCCGGATCACATTGGGCAGGAACACCGACAGAAGATAGACGCCGTAGCTGGCGCAAAAGCCCCAGACCAGCTTGCGGCTGAGGGCTTCGGACGGGACGACATGGGTAAAGCGGGCGGCAATGCGCATGGCGGGCCCCGCCACCAGGGCGGCGAAGAACACGAATGAGGCATAACGCCAGGCCAGCTGGCTGCCCAGGCGGAAGCCATTCTCGGCAAAGCCGCGCGCCAAGATGGCGCCAATCACCAGCATCGCCGCCACCAGCGCGATGGCGCCCACCAACGGCGCCAGGGTGATGCGGAATCGGGCATGCCGTTCGCCGAACAGTGCCGAATTATCGAGCGCAACCATGTCAGTGGAACCCCGGTGGGACGTCTTGGGGATGCAACGCACCAGGCGGGCAAAAAGATGCGCTTTAAGGCCGTGCAAGGGCGACGGCGAAGCCATCGACGGGCTGGTTTGCCTCGCTGCGTGGCGCGGCGGCAACAAGCCCGGCCACGGCCAAGCCGGAACTTTCGGCGAGACGGCGCAGATAGGCTTCGCTGTGCCGCCAGCGGCGCTTGGGTCCAAGTTCGAATCCCTCGCCCTCCGCCTTCTCGACGGTGAAGAGGAAATAACCATCGGCGGCGAGGCGGGCGGGGGCGGCATCGAAAACCGGTTTCAGATCGCCCAGATATACGAGCGTGTCCGCCGCAATGATCAGGTCGTATTGCGGTCCGGGCGTACCAAGCGCGCTTTCCAGGTCAGTCACGGTGAGGGAATCGTAGATCTGGCGGGCGCGGGCCTTTTCGATCATGGCGGGGGACAGGTCGATCCCGTCCAGCCGCGCCGCCAAGGGCTTGAAGACGGCGCCGGCCAGGCCGGTGCCGCAGCCCAGGTCGAGGATGGCCATGTTTTCGCGTCCCGGCATCACCATCCCGGCCAGGTCCAGCAGGATCTGTGGCGCGGCGTAGGAGAGCTGGCCAATCATGCGACTGTCGTAATCGGCGCTGAACTGGTCGAACAGGTGCCGGACATAGCCGGGATCGGAACGCGGCGCCGACTTGATGGCCCGCGCCGCCGCGATCATCCCCGCTGGCGGATCGTCCATGGCGTTCAGATTTTCCAGCGCCTTGTCCGCCTCCCCGGCTGACAGCCAGGCCTGCGCGATCAAAAGCCGCGCGCGCTCCAGTCCGGGGTCCAGCCGCAATGCCCGCTGCAATTTGGCGATGGCGGTGGGCAGCGCTTCCACCGCCAGCAAGGTTTCGCCCAGCGCCATGACGGCGACCGCGATATCGGGATTGAGCGACACCGCCTCGCGCGCCTGCGCCAGCGCATCTTGCCTGGCCCCCGATGCCAGCAACGCCTTGATCAACGTCAGCCGCGCCAGCAAGCCGCCGCGCCCAGCCGCCAGCCGCGCCTTGAGATCGCGCGCGGCCTGATCCGCCTTGCCCGAAGCGATCAGCGCTTCGGCGGCTTCTATCGGATCGCCCCCATCTTCCATTTCAAGAAGCTGCAAGGAGGCACAGACCGTTGTTGAGCACCACGGTGCCGGGACGCTCTTTCACCGAGGCGCGATACGAGATAGTGCCGCCGTCCTGCCACAGCTCCACCACCAATGTCTCGCCGGGAAACACCGGCTTGGAGAAGCGCACATCGAATTGCGTGATGCGTTCAGGCTGGTACTGCGCCAGGGCGGACAGCACGGCGCGGCAGGCGGTGCCATAGGAACACAGCCCATGCAGGATGGGCCGCGGGAAGCCGACCATTTTCGCAAAAGCCGGATCGCGGTGCAGCGGATTGCGGTCGCCGGACAGGGCATACAGAAACGCCTGGTCGGGACGGGTGTCGCATTCCTTGATCAAGTCCGGCGCGCGATCCGGGATTTCATGCAGCCCCGGACCGCCGGTCGGCGATCCGCCAAAACCGCCATCGCCGCGCGCGAAAATGGACGAGACAATGGTAAACAGCTTGTCGCCGCTGGCCGCCTCGCGCACGGCGCGTTCCTGCACCAGCACCGCGCCCTTGCCTTCGCCCTTGTCCAGGATCGCCAACATCCGCTCATCGGCCAGCACCTCGCATTTGGGCGGCAAGGGCTTGTGGATGGTGATGCGGCGTTCGCCATCCACCACCATGGCGAAATTGATGGAGGATTTCTGCGGCATGCGCTGGCGATCAGGCGGCGCTTCGCCGCGCGAAATCACGCTTGCGAAGGTCGGCACCACCTTCAGCCCGTTATTCTCATAGACGAAGGGAAGTTCCTGTTCGTCCAGGGGATCGCGGCCCATGCCCACACCCAGGGCATAGAGCATCACATCCTTTTCGTCATAGCGCGCGGCAAGCCCGGTCGCGCCCGACTGCATCATGTCGTCGTAATCAATCGGCATGGTTCACGCTGTTCCTCACCCTTCGACAAGCTCAGGGTGAGGAAATCCTCATGCTGAGCTTGTCGAAGCATGAGGATTGTACTCCGCCGGACCCGCTTTGATCCATGTCGCACTTGTGATGGAATGACGCCATGTCCATGCCAGCCCCCTCCTCCGGCCAGCCTTATTATCCGCCGCGCCGTTCCAATGGCTGCCTGTGGGGCTGCCTGATCCTGATGCTGATCTTCGTCGTGCCGCCGGCCCTGCTGGGCGGGTATGGCGCCTGGTTCCTTTATGACGGCTTCCGTCACAGCCCGGTGCTGACAGTGGTCAATGAACTGGTGCGCGAGGACGGCATGGCGCGCCAGGTGCTGGGTGAAGATGCAGTGGTGACGGGGGTGGATGGCAATGTCTTTTCCTGGATGCCGGGCAAAACCAGCCATGCCTACGAAGTGACCCTGGAAGGTCCCAAGGGTGAAGGCCATCTGGCGGTGACCTCACACACCGGCCTGTCCGGCATGAAGCTGGACAGCGCCATCCTGACCGGCCCCGGTGGGCATCGCTATGACCTGCTCCAGCATCAGCGACTGCCGGACGACGGCATCACAAAGCCCGACACATCGATTTAAGTCGCCACGATCACATGCGGCAACGGCATGCCGGGCCCGTCGCCCATGACGTTTGTCAGGGGAATGCCGTTCTTGTCGATACAGGCGCGGGCGGTGTCATAGCCTTCCTGGATTGCCTGGTCGAACTTCTTCCAGTCATGCAGCTGGATGTCGGGCATGGGCGGCTCGATCAGGAAATCGCATTGCTCGCGCACCACGCGG
>JBBQBL010000091.1:0-9528 GCA_038317805.1 Micropepsales bacterium | reverse complement strand
ACACCAAACCCTGAAATAACGCCCATTCGGGCCATCGTCTGGCAGTTGATCGCGGATTGGTTGCGACGCTATGTTGAGCGCTGCAGCCGATACGGCGGCGATCAAGAGGGCGGCGGAATGCTGACGATTGGGATTTAAACGATGCGGAAGTCATCGGAATTCTGGCGTTTTTTCGATGGCGAGGCGGCACCCAAGCTCGCTTTGCGCGCGAACACATTTCGGAAAATGTTTGAGCATTTGGATCGCCTTGATACTCCAATCAATATTATTGAAACAGGTTGCGCCCGGTTCAAAGATGACTGGACCGACGGTCAGAGCACGATGTTATTTGACAGGTATATTCACCATCATGCTGCAGAATCGAAATTATATTCCGTCGATATAAATAAAGCGGCGACAGATTACGCCAGTACATTTATTGGGCCGAAGACGACCCTGACCAGCGATGACAGCGTAAAGTATCTGGCCAGATTAACAGACGATTTCCTGGCTAACGGCCAGACTGCCGACCTGGTGTATTTGGATGCGGTCGATATAGACTGGCATTATTGGTATCCTTCAGCTGCTCATCATTTGATGGAGCTATGTTCGCTGTTTCGTATCTTAAGAAAAGATACTCTGGTCGTAGTCGACGACTGCGCGCATTCAGCCAACTTCGTTCGAACCAATAACAACATTCATTTCATAACCCCGCTTATTATTGGGGGTAAGGGCCGCATGGTGGCGGAATTTGCAGCCAGAGTTGGCGCGAAGGTAGAGTTTTCTGAATATCAAGCCGGGTGGTCCGGGTTTTGAAAACCGCGTGAATTTCTTCGCGGTTTGAGGTCTTGGGAGCGTGGCGAATGTCCGCTTTGCCCCAAGGCGGATCGTAAAGACGCTGTAAATTTCATTGAAGGTTCCCGCTTGGCAGGTTTAGCCTTGGTTCGGGGGGCCGCATGGGCGCGAAAACGAGAGCGCGAAATCGCGAGATCTTTGCCGGTTACAGGGCCGGGAAGACGACTGATCAGCTTGCCCAGGCCTATGGGCTCGGCCGCCAGTCCATTATTGCCATTATCGGGATCGAGAGGCACCGCCTCGAGGTCAGCATCGATACGTTTTACGAAGGCCAGCGCTCGGCATTGGGGCTTCAGCCATGGGTCAAACCATAGAAGCCCGGGATGACGGCAGTGATTGCATGGTGACGCCACCTGCGGCCGTTGGCCGGGTTTTGATCGATGGCGAACCTGGCCGTCCTGGGCAGGATTTTGCGGCCTTGCCTTGACCGCTGCGCGACGTACCGTTCTATGCTTGGCGCAGGCAAGGGAGAGGCGTGCGCCATGCGGATATTTGTCCTCGCATTTCTGATTTTCACAGCGGCCGCTTTCGACGCGGCGAGCGCGTTGCCATTCACCCCGCCGCCGGAAAGCGCCATCCCGAAAGGTCCGTTTGGGGATTCGGTACGCCGTGGCATGGCGATCTTTACCGATACCCAGAAGCATGGCCGCCCTTATGTGGGCAATGGCCTGAACTGCTACAACTGCCATCTTGACCATGGCCGCAGAGCGGGCGCCGCCCCGATGTGGGCTGCCTGGACGCTCTATCCCGCTTTTCGTACCAAGAACAACAAAGTCAACACGATGGCGCTGCGCATCCAGGAATGCTTTCGCTACAGCATGAATGGAAAAATGCCGCCAAGTGACAGCGACGTGGTTACCGACCTGGAGGCCTATTTCTTCTGGCTGGCGAAAGGCGCACCCACCGGCGAAAAGCTGCCCGGCCAGGGGTATCCCGCACTGCCGCCTGCCAGGATCGCTTCTGATGCCCATCGCGGCCAGCAGCAGTTCACGCAGCGCTGCGCGGTCTGCCATGGCGCGGATGGCAACGGGAACAAGGATGCTGGTATTCCGCCGCTTTGGGGCCCGCGATCCTTCAACAAAGGGGCCGGCATGTACCGGGCCGAAACGGCAGCACAATTCATCCATGCCAACATGCCGGTCGGGCAGGAAGGCAGCGTCAGCCCCGAGCAGGCGCGCGACATCGCGGCCTATATTGAAAGCAAGCCCCGGCCCGCTGACCCCAGGGGCGCCGCCGGCAACAAGTGATCAGCCGCAGCAGGACAAAGTATAGCCGTGCTCCTGCGCCCGGTTCAGCGCCACAATGCCCGCTGGGACTATTATCGCCCCCGGCACCAGGTTGGCGGCAAGCTCCTGGAAAATGGCCTCGGCATCCCCGCCGGTTTTCTTCGCGATCGTTTCGGCAATGGCATGCGTGGCGCTGCCGCAAATCGCAAACCGCGCACCCAATTGTGCCAAGGCTCCCAGAGTGGCGCCCCGGTTGGGCATGCCATCCTTCAGCTCGGTGCCGAAGAGATTGACCAGGGGCGGGGCGTTGGTGCGCGGATCGTTCAATTTGGTCCGGTCCACAAGGATGGCCCCGTATTTGGCCCAAACCGCATCCGCGAAGCCGAAAGGCGTCGACAGATGGCGAAGGATGATGACGACCGAGATTTCCTTTTCCGAAATTCCATAGGCCTTGCCATTGACCGTGTAGAAATTCCTGGCGAAGGCCAACGCGTCACCTGCCCCATTGCCGCTGATGGAATCGAACACCATGCGGTGGCGCTGTCCGCCCCCATCCAGCCATGTGTCCTGGGGCTCCCTGACAGGATGGGACGTCGCGGCAGGTTCGGCGGTTGCGCGGCTGCTGGCTGCAGCGCCCAGGGCGAGGCCAAGTCCCAATAATTTCCGGCGCCAAATCGGCATTGCTGTCTCCTGCGGGTCACGGGTTTTGCGTGTGTAGCCTGTCACCTGTCCAAAAGGCCCGACTGCATCCCTGGCGCCCATGGCAGGTTTCGACAACAGAAATCAACGCGTGTAAGCTGAACGGCATACCACATTCTCTCGATGGGGATATTCATGAAATTGCGAGATGTCCTGGCTGCCGCGCTCGTGCTTTTGAGTGCGGGCGCCGCACAGGCGGAGCCAACCGATATCGTGGTCCGGGTCCTGGCCAAGGACGCGAAGTTTATCGGGACGGAAACCGGCGGTGTTCAGGTCACCCTGCGCGACGCCGACACCGGCGCAGTGCTTGCCCAGGGCGTGACGGCGGGAACAACAGGCAACACGCCGAAAATCATGACCAATGGCCGTGCAAGGCGCGATACCCTTGCCGATGAAGGGTCTGCCAAATATTCGGCAACCCTGGACATTCACAAGCCCCTGCGGATTACCGCAACCATCGCCGACCCGAGGCTTCCCAAGGATGCGGCGATCACGGTGTCATCTACCCAGTGGGTTTTGCCAGGAAAGTCCGTGGGCGGTGGCGATGGCTGGGTACTGGAGCTTCCCGGTTTTGCGATCACGGCCCTGGAACCATTGCCGACATCGGTAGATCGGCATGAGGGCCAGGCGAAGATCCCGCTGAAGGTCAAGATTACCATGCAGTGCGGCTGCCCGATCACCCCGGGCGGCATGTGGGATGCAAACAAATTTCAGATTGCCGGCATGCTGGAAGACAGTGCCAAGCCTTATCCGTCTGTGCCCCTCGTTTACGCCGGCCAGCCCAGTACTTTTTCCGGCGAGCTCGTGGCCGTGGCTCCCGGCCGCTACACGATAGACGTTTATGCCTACGACCCTTCGAACGGTAATACGGGGGTCGCAAGATTTCCGCTGGTCGTGCGATAACCGGTCAATCGGCGGCGCGCATGCCATTTCGCCTGGGGAGGTGGCGTCAGACGCCGTCGATGCTCTTGTACGCCACCTTGCCGTTGCGCAGCAGGAAGACCATGCGGCCCTTCTCGCGCGGCGCGGCATTGGCGCTCATGAAGCCGCCGGCCGGGGCCAGCGGGAACACCACGGCACGGCAGCGGTCCACATTCTCGAAGCAGGAGCGCAACACCGGGTCCATCTGGTCGAACTCGGTGGTGGTGCTGGGCATGAAATATTCCTGCACGCCCAGGCCCGACAGGGTCTGCGTCTTGTAACGGTTGGCGTCCAGTCCCAGCTTCACCAGCTCGGGCTGCGAGGTCTGGCCGATTTTCACCTGCTCGTACGGCCCCCGCATCGCCGACAGCGAGGCGATGCGTTCAGCGGCGGGAAGCGCCGCGTCGCGCGACCAGACCACCGCGGCGCCGATCGCCACCAGCAGTACGAAGGACGCGGCCAGCACCAGCGGCAGCATGTGATGCTCGTCGCGCCAGCGGATCAGGTTGCTCATGGCATTAACTTTGACTGCGGAGTTTCGCCGCAAGCCTTGCGCCTGCGCGCGCCTGCCGCCAATCAAACGATGCGCGACTGGTAAACGGCTTAACGAAGGTTGACCGCGAAGTCGGCGTTACCGCCAGACAGGACCAGCGCCACGGTGCGGCCGCGGGCATCGATTTTTCCGGCCAGAACCGCGGCCAATGCCGCCGCCCCGCCCGGCTCCACCAGCAACTTCAGCTCCCGCGCGGCAAAAGCCATGGCGTCTTCCAGTTCGGCATCGCTGACCGCCAGGCCGGGCGCGAGCAGGCCATTGGCCAGTTCGAACACGATCTCGCCGGGTGTGGGCGCCATCAGGGCATCGGCGATGGACAGCGCCCCGCCCGGCGCCATGACGCGGGCGCCCGCTTCCAGCGACCGTTTCATGCCGTCGAAATTCTCCGGCTCCACGCTGTGAACCCGTGCCGTCACGCCGGAGCCTTTCAGCCCCAGCGCCACGCCGCTGACCAGGCCGCCGCCGCTGCAAGGCGTCAGCACTTCGTCCAGGGTGACGCCGAAGCGGGCCGCGTCCTCGGCGATCTCAAGTCCCGCCGTACCCTGCCCCGCAATGATGCCGGCATCGTCGAACGGCTTGACCAGCACCGCCTGGCGCTCGGCGCAGATCTTTGCGGCAATGGCCTCGCGGTCATCGCGCAGCCGGTCATAGGTCACGATCTGGGCGCCATAGCGCCGCGTGCCCTCGATCTTGGGGCGCGGCGCATCGGCCGGCATCACGATCACCGCCGGCATGCCGAACAATTGCGCCGCCGCCGCCACGCCCTGGGCATGGTTGCCGGAGGAAAAGGCCACCACGCCTTTTTCGCGGGCGCTTTGGGGGATCATGGCCAGCCGGTTGCAGGCGCCGCGAAACTTGAACGAACCGGTGCGCTGCAGATTTTCCAGCTTGAGGAAGATGCGCCCGCCGGTCGCTGCGTTTAGCGCGGGGGATTCCACCAGCGGGGTGCGCACCGCATGGGGCGCGATGCGGACGGCGGCGGCTTTGACGTCTTCGAAGGTCGGGATCATGACCGGAAACTAATGCAGATCGTGCTGCTGGGCGACCCGGTACAAGGTCACATGCACCTTGCGGCCCCGCGAATAGTTGAAGCCCGACACCTCGTCCACGGGCTTCGCGTCGGCCTGCAGTTCGGCCAGCCGGGCCAGGAAATCGCCCACCGCCTCGTCCTCCACCAGCGCCAGGCCGCCGGACCTGGCGCCCGCTTCGGCGGCGCCCGCCCCATCGGTCAGCACCACATCCTTGCCCAACGCGAAAACCAGGCTCGGTTCTTGATACCCGGCCAGCGCCGGCGGCGGATCGCCGGGCCTGGTGCCGGCATCGACCAGCGGCTTGAGGCGCTCGGTGATCCAGAGCTGATCGAGACGCGGGGCCACATAGGCAGTCAGCGCCGGCACGAAGACCAGCATGGCCGCCAAGGACAGCATCACCGCCAGCGCGGACTTGCGCAGCAGCGCCAGGACCAAAGCCGCCAGCGCCAGCGACGCACCCACGCCGGCCATCGCGTAAAGAGGCCACTCAACTTCGCCGCCGAAATAATGCTGCGCCAGCAGAAGCGCGGCCGTCAGCAGTCCCGCACCGATCACGAACTGAACAATCCCGACCCAGCGCGCCGCCGTCAGGAAGCGAACCGGACGCGGGTCCAGCACGAACATCGCGCCCAGGATCGCCAGCGCGGGATAAGACGACAGCACATAATGCGGCAGCTTGGTGGGCACCGCTTCCACCACCAGCCACCAGGCGCCGGCCCAGGCCAGAAGAAAGCGGATGCCCGGCTCATCGCGGCGCGCGATGCCCAGCGCCAGACCGGGCGCCACGAACAGGATGGCGGGAAAGAATGTCGCCGCCGACAGCAGCAGGTAATAGCCCGGCAACATGCCGTGGCTTTCCTGTCCGCCCGCCAGCTTGCTGGCAAAATCATTGCCCAGCGACTGTTCCAGGAATTCGCCGCGGCTCTGGATGGTGATGGCGATCAACCAGGGCAGGATCAGCACAAGCAGCAGGATCACACCGCGCAACGGGCGCGTGGCCTTCACCCAGTCCAGCGCGCCCGGCTCGCGCGACTTGCGCCGCAACCACAGGTCCCAGCCGCCGATACCGATGATGGTAATCAGTGCCACGCCCGGCACCACGGGAAATTTCACCAGGATGCCGGCCGCCGCGGCCGCCCATCCCCACAGGATCATTTTGTTCGACGGTGCGGCGACATCGGGATCGCGCGCGGCGCGGTACAGCCGCAGCAGCACGCCCTGCACCGCCAGCACGCAGGCCAGCAGCACCGCATCGGTGGTGGCGATGGTGGCTTCCGCCGTCAGCAATACCGCTCCCAACATCAACAGCCCGGCCAGCAAGGCGCCTTCGGCACTGGTTACGGCGACCGCAACCCACACCGTCAGCCACGCCGCCGCGATGGCGCCGAGCAATGAGGGCAAGCGATAGGTCCAGATGTGATGGTCGCCGCCCGCGAAGGGGGCCGCCAGCTTGGTGGCGGCGGTCTGCAGCCAGTAGATCCCGACCGGCTTCTTGTAGCGGGGGACATGGCCGAAGCGGATATCGACCCAGTTACCGCTTTCCACCATCTGGCGGGAGGATTGGGCAAAGCGGCTTTCATCCCGGTCCAGGGCGGGCAGGCTCAGGATGCCGGGCAGCCACAGAAGCAGCCCCAGAACAGCCAGCAGGGCCTTGGGGCGGAGGGCCAGCACAGCCAGCCAGCCGGGCGGCGCGGGCGCATCGCCCGAAAGCGGGCTTTCCGCCGGGATTTCCCCCGAAATTTCCGTGGCTTCCGAGTCGGTCATGCCGGGGGAACTATGTCGGTCCCGCCCCTATGTTGCAAAGACCGGGGCGGGTATAAGGCCCCCCAAATCGCGCTGGAGCACAAGGATTCATGACGGGGCCCGTGGCCATATCAGTGGTCGTGCCGGTGAAGGACGAAGCGGGCAATGTCGGCCCCCTCGCCCGGGAAATCGCGGCTGCGCTGGCCGGGGAATCCTACGAGATCCTGTTCATCGACGATGGCTCCAGCGACGGCACCGATGCCGCCCTTGGCGCCCTCAAAAGCGAAATCCCCCAGCTTCGGGTACTGCGCCACAGCCGCAACCTGGGCCAGAGCCGCAGCATCCGCAGCGGCGTGGCCGCCGCCCGGGGCGACATCATCGTGACCCTGGACGGCGACGGCCAGAACGATCCGGCCGACATTCCCAAGCTGCTGGCGGCGCTGCATGCCGAGGCCGATGTGGGACTGGTGTCGGGGGTGCGGGTCAAGCGCCAGGACACGGCCAGCCGGCGCATCGCCTCGCGGCTGGGCAACAAGTTTCGCCACATGATGCTGGGCGACGGCGCCACCGATACCGGCTGCGGGCTCAAGGTGTTTCGCCGCCATGCCTTCCTGGACCTTCCCTATTTCGATCACATCCACCGCTTCCTGATCGCGCTGATGCTGCGCGATGGCTGGCAGGTGCGCTATCTGCCGGTGAACCATCGCCTGCGCCTGACGGGGGCGTCGAAATACACCAACTTCGGCCGCATGCTGGTCAGCTTCCATGACCTTTTGGGCGTGCGCTGGCTGCAGCGGCGCCATCGCGGCCGCGCCGACATACGGGAGCTGTAAATGGGGACGCTTACCCACCTTTATAACTATGCCCTGCAACATCCCTACGATGTGACATGGAACGGGCTTGGCTTCCTGGCACAAGCGATCTTCGGCGTGCGCTTCATCATCCAGTGGCTGAAAAGCGAACAGGAAGGCCACAGCGTCGTGCCGCTGGCCTTCTGGTATTGCAGCCTGGTCGGAGGGGTCATGAATCTGGTCTATGTCGTGCACCTGATGGCCTGGCCGCTGATGCTGGGCGCGGCAGCGCCGGTGCCGATCTATGCCCGGAATATCTGGATGATCTACCGCGACCGCCGCGCCGCGGGCTGATAGTCTGGCAAGGATAAAAGGGGATTCGATGCTGCGCGCCTTTCCCATGATCCTGCTGGCGGTCATTGCTTACAACCTGCTGGTGTTCGGCGGCATGGCGGCCGGCCATGACGTGACCGCGCTGCTGGCCCAGTCTGCCAACATCAAGCTGGTGTCGGGCGATCTGTGGAAGATCACCCTGGGCGACGGCTTCGTGGCGCTGGGCCTGTTGCTGCTGTTCATCGAGACAGTGAAGGCGACGCGCACCGAACACCGCGAGATCCTCAATCACGGCTTGTCGCTGCTGACCTTCATCGGCGCGCTGGTGGAGTTCATCGTGCTGAAGGGCTTTGGCACCTCCACCTTCTTCTTCATCACCGCCCTGTGCCTGTTCGACGTAGTGGCCGGCTACACCATCTCGATCATCACCGCCCGGCGCGACATGAGCGTGATCCCGCACGAGGATCATTAGGCCCCAAAAAGCCTTTTGCTGTAATAGCTTGGCTGGGCCTTGCGGGGGGGCTCCGGGGCGTGTATCCACCCATTTCCCTGGCAGGACAGGTGGCCGAGTGGTTGAAGGCGCACGCCTGGAAAGTGTGTAACGGTGAAAGCCGTTCGAGGGTTCGAATCCCTCTCTGTCCGCCAACTACTTTTTTAAGTATTTGATTTCGTTAGTTTTTTACTAAATGTCTCTATTTAGACCAACATTCCGTACAACACTTTGAACTGGAACAGGGCGGCTTTTCTAGGTACGAGGACGGCCAAAGTACACACTGTCGCGGTGTGGCGGAGCCCAGCGCCAGGTCGGCTCTACACGCGAAGCGCAGCCCTGTGGCGGCAAATGGGACATGGGGGCATGTATCAAGCCCATTCCGCCGAAAGCGTGTAAAATCGCGTCCAACCGCGACCCCACCCGAGACTCAATGTATGCTGTTGGTTGTGCTTGCATATCGACTTTTTCAGAGGGGTCACGGTTGGACGCGAAACGCGACCTCATCAATTCCAATCTTTCGCAATGAGATCAATGCGTTGGGAGAATTTTGAGGGGGGGGTCAATATTGCGCGCGAGTTTACATCCAAGAGCTGGCCGAGCAATACCCATTCATCAAGGTGCAGCAACTCACCGAGGTGGAGCGCGACTTGGCGAAGATTGATGCGTCCACAGACCAAATGAAAGGCCCTCAAGGGGCGGCGCTAGCGGCGTTCCTAACGCTGTCCCTGCCCCTCCAATGCGACGAGCTAGGCCTACCTCTGGAGATCGTGAACCTAAAGCGATCCGAAGGGCAATGGATCGCGACCGGCGTTGCTTGTAAGCGTCCCGAGGATGCCGCCCTGGCTCACTTGTACTCGCTCGGTTGGGAAGGCCTAGCGTGCGAAGGTACAGCGGTGCTGATGCT
>JBBQBL010000090.1:0-9562 GCA_038317805.1 Micropepsales bacterium | reverse complement strand
GGCGGTTGTGCGGCGGGTGTGGGCGCTGCGGCCGGTGGGGTTCGCACCGGTTGGGGCGCGGGAGCCTGGGCAGGCTTGGCCTGGGTGTTAATGGCGTGGTTCAACTGCTGCACGATCTCCACGATTTTCTCGGATGAGCGCAGGAAGGCGTCGGTTCCCATCACGATACGCTGGGTGAAGACCTGGCGCGGGCGGCCGGTCGCATCTGTCTCATTTGGGGAATAGGTCACCATATCGAGACGCACGACCCCGCCGATCACGGTGATCCTGCCGATCCCATCGGTGAAAAGCTGCGGTTCCATTGATCCTGTAGCCCCAAACGGCGTTATTCCGCCTGCGTCGCTTCAAGAAGCAGGCCAGCGCGCTTAAGGTTAAGAGCTCAGTTGGCGACCGTGCGCCGGATCTGCGGTTTGACCTTGGCGGGGAAAGTCGCGGCCAGGAACTGGGTCACCTGCACCATCGCCTTGTTGACCGTGGCGGCGTCGGGCGCATTCTTGCCCCAGAAGTGGTGCCCCACCTCTGGATAGATCGCGATCTGGACCGGAACGCCCTTGGCTTTCAGTGCGTCGTAAAGCTTCTGGGCCTGTTTGGGCGAGACTTCGGTGTCGGCGGCGCCATGCTGGATCAAAAAGGGCGGCGCATTCTCCGATACGAAGCTGAGCGGCGAGGCCAGCTTCACAACGCCCGGCGCGCAGGCGGCCGGTTCGCATCCCAGGTAACGCCCTTCCGGGGTTGGGCCGCTGGAGGCCGAGGTAAATCCTTCGCTCGCGGGCTTGCCACTGTCGGCCGCGGCGTTGGCAAGGTCAGTGTGACCGAACCAGTCGATCACCGCTTCGGCGCAGTTGCTCGGCATTTCGCGGGTGACTTCGCCTTCGGGTTCAAAACGCGGTACGCCGCAGGTCACGCCGGCCATCGCCGCCAGCTGGCCGCCGCTCGAGGCGCCCCATACCGCCAGACGCGTGGGATCGCCGTTGAAGCTGGCGACGTGGCCGCGCATCCAGCGGATGGCGGATTTCACATCCTGCAGCGCGGCGGGAAAGCGTGCTTCCTGCGACAGGCGATAATTGATGCTGGCCACGACATAGCCTTGGGCGGCCAGGCCAGCGAGCGCGCGGGGCAAATCCGTGAAGGCGCGTGCGGTGCGGGAGTCGCCATTGTTCCAGCCGCCGTCATGCACGAACACGACCATGGGCACAGGAACGGCCTGCGCGCGTGGCGTGTAGAGATCCAGGGTCAGGGGCCGAAAGCCGGGCAGGGTGGCATAGGGAATATCGAAGGTGGCCGTCACACCGTCGGCGAAGGTCAGCGGCGGCGGGGTGTATTGCGGACGCGGCGATGGCGCGGCCTCGGGCGCCGGTAAGCGCCGCGCCACCGGCTCGGCCACCGATTCCGTAAGTGTGCTGCGGATTTCGGGCCGGGCCGTGGGCACGGGCACCGGCTCGCTCAGACTGGTGCGCACCACCGGCACGGTGCGGGCATCGACAGGCGCAGGCTGGGCGGGGGACTTGGGCGCGGGCGCGAAAAGTTGGGGCGAATTTTGCGCCAAGGCGGGACCCCAGGCCGCTGTCGCGGCCAGGCCCAATGCCAGATATCCGGCTTTAAGACATCCCATCCCAAGCCACCGCATGGCGTTTCCTCGAATCGCAGCCGACACTTTACAATAGAGGTGTTCGGTCGCCGCTTTTGCTCTTTTCGGCGGCAGACAAGCCGCTCGACTTGTGATGGACTGAGGTTACAGAAAGTTCACAACAGGGGAAACCACCATGAAGACCAAGCAGCTTTTGCTGGCCGGGCTCGCCACCGCCGCCCTGGCCTATACGCCTGCCACAATGACAGCCAGCGCCCAAGTGCAGCCTAACGCGCCGGCATTCGCCTCGGGCACCTTCCCGGCCATGCCCACCAAGCCGACCCGTACCGGCAAGCATCTGAACCGTGTCATCGACATGTGGCTGAAAGGCCAGCCCGTCTATTACGCCCAGATGGAAGCCGGCGGCTATGAAGACGGCAAGCGCATGGCCACCACCAAGGCTGACTATATCACCTATGAGATGGAGCATGGCGCGCTGGACTTTCATGAGCTGCGCGAATTCATGCGCGGCCTGAAGGAAGTCGGCACCCGCACCGGCCATCCCACCGTGCCGGTGATCGTGACCCTGCCGATCCAGGGCACCGCCGATGTGGTGCGCGCCAATGCCTGGATGATCCAGCAGGCGCTGGCGGCCGGTGTGCACGGCATCCTGCTGTGCAATGCCGAAAGCCCCGAAGCGGCCAAGATTATGGTCGAAGCCTCGCGCTATCCCTTTGCGCCGGTCGTGCCGGGACTGAACCAGGGTTTCCGCGGCAATGGCAGCCAGTCCTATGCCTCCAAGATCTGGGGCATGAAGCCGGAGGAATATCTGCAGCGCGCCGAACCTTGGCCGCTCAATCCCGATGGCGAAATCATCCTGGGCGTGAAGATCGAAAATCCCCGCGCCGACGCCAATGTGGAATCCACCGTGCGGGTGCCGGGCATCGCCTTTGCCGAATGGGGCCCGGGCGATCACGGCTTCTACCTGGTGGGCAATCCGGCCACCGCCGGCGGGCGCGGCGACATGGCGCCCAACATGGTGGCGGTGCGCAAGCGCGTGCTGGACGCCACCAAGGCGGCGAACATCAAGTTCCTGAACGCCTGCAGCGAAGCCAATGTCATCGACCAGATCAAGGACGGCACCATGATCTGCACCGGCGGCGACAGCCCGGCCGCCGACAAGGGCCGCGCCTTCACCAAGCGGACCGATCCGCTCTGATCTGAACCAAAGTGCTGCCCCCGCGTTGAAGCGCGGGGGCATCTTTCTTATCTTGGTGTCATGCGGCTCGACGATCTTCGCCCTTCGGACAATGTGGATGACCGCCGCGGCGAGGGTTATGGCGGCGGTGGCGGCGGCTTTGGCCCCCGCTTGGTGTTCGGCGGCGGCGGTCTGGGACTGGTCGTTGTCCTGATTTCGCTGTTTTTCGGCGTGGACCCGTCACAGCTCTTGAATGGGGGACCTGTGCCGCAGCCGCAGGTCCGGCATGAGACCGGCCCGCGCAGCGACGACGCCGATTACGATTTCGCCCGCAAGATCATCGGCTCGGCCGAAGATGTCTGGTCGCCGCTGCTGCAGGCGCGCGGCGTCCGCTTTACCCCTGCCACCTTCACCGCCTATGACGACGCCACCCCGACCGGCTGTGGCACCGGCCAGTCTTCCGCCGGGCCCTTCTACTGCCCCGGCGACCAGCACATCTATCTGGACCTGACCTTCTTCAACGAACTCAGCCAGCGTTTCGGCGTGCCGGGCGAGTTCGCGCGCGCCTATGTCATCGCCCATGAATATGGTCATCACATCCAGGACCTGACGGGAGTGATGGACCGGCGCGGTTCGATGGGCTCCTACGGTCCCCAGAGCGGGGCCGACAGCGACTCCGTACGCACCGAACTGCAGGCGGATTGTTATGCCGGTGTCTGGGCCTTTCACGCCAATCAGCAGTTCGCCATCCTGCAGAATGGCGATGTGGACGCCGCGCTCAAGGCGGCGTCCTCGGTGGGCGACGACACGCTGCAGAAGGAAAATCGCGGCTATGTCGTGCCCGATTCCTTCACCCATGGAACCAGCGCCCAGCGGATGCGCTGGTTCCAGCGCGGCCTGGAAGGCGGGCGGATGGACGCTTGTGACACTTTCTCGGCGGCACGGCTCTAACCGCCGTCCTCTGGCCGCAGACCCTGGAGCGGAGTAAGCTTGGCCCAGAAAAAAGGCTGAGGGAACGCCATGTCCATTGTCGCAACGGTACTGGTCATCCTGGCCGCCATCATCCTGGTGCAGGCCATCAAGATTGTGCCCCAGGGGCGCGAATTCACAGTCGAACGTTTCGGACGCTACACCCGCACGCTCAGCCCCGGCATTGCCTTCCTCACGCCCTTCGTCGAAGGCGTCGGCCGCCGGGTCAACATGATGGAGCAGGTGCTGGATGTGCCGCAGCAGGACGTCATCACCAAGGACAATGTCTCGGTGCGGGTGGATGCGATCGTCTTCATCCAGGTGATGGATGCCGGCCAGGCCGCCTATCGCGTTGATAACCTGAACTTCGCCATCACCCAGCTGTCGCAGACCAATTTGCGCACGGTGGTGGGTTCGATGGACCTGGACGAGGTCCTGTCCCAGCGCGACCAGATCAACACGCGCCTGCTCTCCACCATCGACCACGCCACCAATCCCTGGGGCGTGAAGGTGACCCGCATCGAGATCAAGGATTTGGTGCCGCCGCCGGACATCACCAACGCCATGGCGCGCCAGATGAAGGCCGAACGCGAACGCCGCGCGCTGATCACCGAAGCCGATGGCGACCGCCAGGCCGCGGTCACCCGCGCCGAAGGCGCCAAGCAGGCCGCGATCCTGGAAGCCGAAGGCCGCAAGGAAGCCGCTTTCCGCGATGCCGAGGCGCGCGAGCGTTCGGCCGATGCCGAAGCCAAGGCCACCACCGCCGTGTCCGAGGCGATCGCCAAGGGAGACGTCAACGCCATCAACTATTTCATCGCCCAGAAATATGTCGAGGCCTTTGGCGAGCTGGCGCGCAGCCCGCAGCAAAAGACCGTGATCATTCCCGCAGACATGGCCGGCATCACCGGCTCCATCGCGGGCATCGGCGAACTGGTCAAGACCGTGATGGAGGGGCAGCGCTCCGGCAACCCGCCGCAGCCGCCCCGTCCCTCCGTGCCCCGGGTGGGAGGCTGACCATGGAGTGGCTGCTGGCGCATCCCCTTGCGCTGTGGATGGCGGTGGGCGCCGTCCTCCTGACAGTGGAAGTCGCCACCGGCTCGGGTTGGATGCTCTGGCCTGCCGGAGCGGCAGTGATGACGGCGGTGCTGATGCTGGCGACGCCGCTGGATATCACCACCCAGGCGGTGATTTTCGCCGGATTGACGATCCTCACCACCTTGACGGGCCGCCGCCTGTTTCCCCACGCCACGGTGTTGGGCGGCGGCGACATCAACGATACGCGCGCGCGCCTCACCGGCGCCGATGGCGTGGCGGCCGGCGACTTTGCCAAGGGCAAGGGACGGGTGTTCGTGGACGGCAAGGAATGGGCCGCGGATCTGGAAGGCGGCGCGGTGTTGGCGTCGGGCAGCCGGGTTCTGGTGACGCGTGTCAGTGGCGCACGCCTGACGGTGCGGCCGGGTTGATTATAGTGTGTTCAACGCCAGCATGTCGTCCACCGCCTTGGCGTCATTCTGGTCCAGCGGCATGAACTCCAGCCCGATCTTGCCCTTGTAACCTGCGGCGCGCACGGCGCGCAGCAGGTTGGCATGATTGATCTCGCCGGTCCCCGGCTGGTGACGGCCCGGCACATCGCCGATCTGGACATGCGCCACCTGGTCGGCGCCGGCGTTGAACTTCTCGATCAGATCGCCGTCTTCCAGCTGCATGTGATAAAAATCCCAGAGCAGCTTCACGCGCGGCGAATTCACCGACCGCACCATCGGCAGCGCCGGCTGCGAGCCGTTCAGCAAATGGTTCAGGTGATTGACCCGGTTGAAGGGCTCCACCAGGGCTGTGACGCCGGCTGCTTCCAGCAGCGGCGCCATGCGCATCAGACCGGCGGTATAGCCCGCCAGCTGCGCCTCGCGGCTCATGCCGTCCACCAGTGCATGGCCGGTGACGGTGATCTGGGTGCAGTTCAGAACCCGCGCATCGGCGATGGCCTGTTCGGTCACTTTCAGCAGCGCGGGAATGTTCGCCGGGTCCGCGAAGTTGGGCCAGGCCGGGGCAAACTGGATAAGGGAAAGGCCATTGTCATCGGCTAGCTTGCGCCAGGTTTCGGCCTTGCCGCCGGTATTGCTGCGATCCACCGACCAGTATTCGATGGACGTAAAGCCCAGCTTTTTGGCCAGCGCAAAGCGCTGCTCGAACGGCACCTGCTTGAACCAGGTGTCGAGATTGACGGCATAGCCCGACAGACCTTCGGTGACGTTGCGGTTTTTGGCATGTGCCGCGTTGGCGGTAAGGCCTGCCGCCGCCGCGCCCAGCACAAGCCTGCGGCTGGGCCTGCTCATGGCTTCCTCCGGAAGCGGGTAATACCGGTGGGCGTGCCCTCATAGAGCGTGCCGTCCACTCCCGCCACGATGCCTTCACCGGCCTCGTCATCGGGCACGAAGTATTTCAACTTTCCGGTTTTGGCGCTGCCGATATAGATGCCCTTCTGGCCTTCGCTGTTGTAGTCGCTCGCGTAAAGCGTGTCGTTCTTGTCGATGTAGAGACCGCTGGGATGGTTGAAGGCATGGTATTCCGTCAGCCACTTGCCGTTCTGGTCGAAAATCTGGATGCGGCCATTGACCCGGTCGGCGACGAACAGGCGCCCTCGCGAATCAAACGCCAGCGCATGGGGATTGCGAAACTGGCTCTTGCCGGAGCCCAGACTTCCCCAGGCCTTGATGAACTTGCCCTCGGGCGTGAACTTGATGATGCGCACGATCGTGTCGGACGGCAGGTCCGGCGCCACCGTGCCATGACCGTCGGCAACAAAGATGTCGCCATTGGGCGCGGTCACCACATCGCCCGGATCGTGGAAATGGGTGGGCCCGCCGCCGGACACGCCCGCCGTGCCGAGCCGCATCAGGATCTTGCCGTCGGGCGACATCTTGATGACCTGCTGGCCTTTCTTCTTGTCCTTGGAAATGGCGGCGTCGGTGACCCAGACATTGCCTTGCGCATCGACATGCAGACCATGCGGTGTGGCGAACAGGTTGACGCCGATGCTGTGCACCGCCTTGCCGCTCTTCGGATCGATAATGTGCACCGCGGCGCGCGTTGAGCCGTCGCAGCTTGTGCCGGCGCAGCGGTCGATGGCCCAGATCTCGCCCTTGGGTCCGATCTCGACGCCCGCGCTGGTGCCCCATTTGGTGCCATCAGGCAGGGTGGCCCAGCGGCGCTCGGGCGCCTGATAGGGATTGGGCAATTGCGCGAATGCGGGTGCCACCGTTGTCGTCAGCGCCGCGAGCATGGCGGCGAGCATGATTTTCATTGTTGTTTCTCCCCGTGACGCGGACGGTGCCAGCAGGCGCATCCTTAGTAAAGTGCGCACCATTGCGGGGGCCGCGCATCGCACCGTAAGCTGGCTGCAAACAGGGGGCACGCAATGGCCGAGATGCTTGAGAAATCCGCGGTGCGCGCCGTCGCCTGGCGCGTCCTGCCACTGCTGTTTGCCGCCTATTTCGCCGCTTACATCGACCGGGTGAATGTGGGCTTTGCCAGCCTGACCATGAACGCGGCGCTGGGCCTGAATGCCGAGCAATATGGCCTGGCGGCGGGACTGTTCTTTATCGGCTATGTCGCCTGCGCCGTGCCCTCCAACCTGGTGCTGGCCAAGCTGGGCGGGCGCACCTGGCTGCCTATCCTGATGGTGGTGTGGGGGCTGGCCTCAGCCTCGACGGCCTGGGTCAAAACGCCGACGGCTTTTTATATTGTGCGGTTCCTCCTGGGTATCGGCGAGGCCGGGCTGCTTCCCGGTCTGCTGTATCTCATGACCCTGTGGTTTCCCGGCGCGTATCGGGCGCGGATGCTGACGTTGCTGGGCTTGTCCACGCCGTTTTCGATCGTGCTGGGTTCGCTGATCTCCGGTCCCATATTGCTGATGGATGGCATCGGCGGCTTTGCCGGATGGCAATGGCTGTTCGTGCTGCAGGCCCTTCCCACCATCGCGCTGGGCCTGTTGTTCTGGCGCGCGCTACCGGACGGTCCGGCGCATGCGCGCTGGCTGCCCCCGGCGGAGAAGGACTGGCTGGTGGCGCAACTGGCGCACGAGCGCGACACCCGCGAACAGGTGCAGCGTTTCAGCGTTCGCTCGGCGCTGACCAGCCCGGTGGTGTTGCTGGCTGGCCTGGCCGGCGCCGGCATCAATGGCGCCGCCTATGGCCTGATCCTGTTTCTGCCGCAGATGATCCATGCCCTGGGCATCTCCGCCCAGATGGCGCCGCTGGTCAACGCCGTTCCATTTGTCGTGGTGTCGGTCGTGATGATGTGGTGGGCCGCCCATTCCGACCGCACGCGGGAGCGCAACTGGCATGCCGCCATTCCCGCCGCCATTGCGGGACTGGCGCTGATCTCCTGCGCGGTGCTCACCGATCCGCTGGCCATCATGGTGGCGCTGACCATCGGGCTCACCGGCGTATTCTGTTATGTGTCGGTGTTCTGGGCGGTGCCGTCGGCGATGCTGAGCGGCGCCGCGGCGGCGGCGGGGCTGGCGCTGATCAATGCCCTGTCCAATGTCGGCAGTTTCTTCGGGCCCTATCTGGTGGGCTGGGTGAAGAACTCTACCGGCAGCTTTGCGCTGGGGATCATGCTGATGGGTTGCGGCCCGCTGGTGTCGGCGGTGATCGCCGCCACGTTGCGTTCGGCCCGCAAGTTCGAGCCCCCTGCCGCTTAGTAACAGATCGAAAAGAGCGATCCCATGCCGGTCGTGGCGCCGCCGATCATGTTGGGCGCGGGGCAGCCCGGTGCGTCGATGCTGCGCCGCTTTTCATAAATGCCAACCAGGGCGCGGCCATCCGGCGTCAGGACCAGTCCCTGTTCCTTCCATTTGTCCCATGTGCTTTGGGGCAGGCAGATCGTGGGGCCGGGCAGATGGGTGCCGGGCAGATTCTCGGGCCGGCGGCACACGGCCGGCTCTTCGGTCGTGCCGGATTGGGCGGTCGCATCCACGGCAAAATTGGTCGGCGAGTTCACGATGACGCCCACATCGGTATCGACATGGGCCAGCGCGATCTGGTGCGGCGCTGGCGCAATGACGGGGCTGTGGGCGCGCGGGATTTGCGGCGCGGCGATCTTGGGCAGCGGCGGCGCGGGCATCGCGGGCAGGGGGATTTGCGGCGCGGCGAGCACGGAGGCGACGCGGGCGGCGACGACTGGCGGCAGCATGCCCGCCGCCAGCGGCAGCATCAACGCCAGCGCGCCGCCCAGGCCCAGGAGTGCGCCCTTGGCGGGATGCAGCGCCATGACCGGGTTGCGCGCCATGATGGCGCCCAGCCGCATTTCCAGGTCCGAGCCCGACACGCCGGAGGCGCAGGCCAGCGGCGACTGAACATAGAAGCGGCAGATCTTGAGGATGCCTTCGGCATAGACCAGCGGACGGATGCCGCTGCCCACCACACTTTCATCGCAGGCGCGCTCGCGCTCCTCGATCAGGCGGCTGCCGATCCACCACACCAGCGGATGAAACCAGAACAGGCCTTCCACCAGCATGTGCATCGCCGCCAGCAGATTGTCGCGGCGGCGCAGGTGGCACAGTTCATGCGCCAGGATCGCGTTGACCTGACTGGCTCTTTTTGTACCAAGCGGAATGTTAGAACCCGTCTTGGAAAGGAGTTTTGTCATGCCGAAGAAGAGGTTTAGTGCTGAGCAGATCGTGACGTTGCTGCGGCAGATTGAAGTGACGATGGGCCAGGAGAAATCTGCCCAGCTTGCCTGCCGTGAGGCTGGTATCTCGGAGCAGAACTTTTACCGCTGGCGCAAGGAGTATGGGGGGCTTGATCTTGATCAGGCGCGCCGGATGA
>JBBQBL010000089.1:0-9665 GCA_038317805.1 Micropepsales bacterium | reverse complement strand
CTTCCAGCTTCTCCACTTTCGCGCCCATGTCGCGCACCACAGGCTTTACGGGGGATGCCGGATAATCCAGCACCGCAAACTCCCGCTCGCGGGTGTCGATCTTGTGGGTGATGTCGCGGATGGCGTTTTCCATCGGGAACTTGCTGGCGCGCAGATAGGTGCCGCAGCCATTGGCGTCACAGGTGCCCAACCCGCTTTCGGCATTCACATGCACATTGCGCAGACGAATGTCCGAGGAATTGTACAGCCGCAGCGCCGTATCGATGGGCCGCGGATTGCGGGTCACGCGATAGGCATGCCAGTTGGCCAATGTGATGTTCCTGGAATCGGAAATCTCGAACGATACCGCTTCCTGGCTTTCGCCGGCTTCTTCTTCGGTCTGGGGCGCGTAAAAGGCCCAGTTCTCCACCCGGTTCAGCGCGAACTCGGCCCGCACATGATGTTCGATGGACACTTCATAGACTTTGCCCGGGGTTTTTGTATCCGACACCAGCATGCCGGACTGGGCATAGGTATCCACCGACCACAGGTTGGAGAAGGTGCCGCCGCCGCCATTGGTCACCCACAGCGAAGGATACTGGCCGTCCCAGCGCTTCTTGATGTCCGGGTCGGCACTGTGGTTGGCGTTGTAGGGGTCCCAGCGCGAGCCGTCCGGATTGTTGGTGCCATGCCCGCCCAAGAAACGCACATCGTTCATCAGCGAGCGTTCGCCCGACTGCCACAAGGCCGCCACCGCGCGCGGATTGATGCCGCCGGTGAAAAGTCCGATGCCCGACGCGATATTGTCGCCGCCGCGCGGGGTTTCCAGCAGCGCCTTGGGCGCGCCGACGCCGGCAAACCCCGGCGTGTTGTCGGGCAGGTCGAACTGGGTGATGGACGGATGCAACCCGATCAGCACCGTGTTCGGCTTCAGCCGGATGGTGTCATGCACCATGTAGCGGCCGCTGGGGACATAGATCACCCGCGTGGTGTCGATGGCGTGCTGGATGGCGGCGGTGTCGTCGGTCTTGCCGTCGCCCTTCACACCCAGGCTGCGGATGTTGACCCACTGGGTCGTCGGCGGCAAAGCGCGGATCGCCGGCGGCAAGGCGCGGGGCATGGACGACAGTGGCGCTGCATCCCAGCGCGTGCCGGTTTTGCCCAGGGTGCCGGGCGCATCCAGGATCAGGCCGTGGTTGAACGTCTTGACCTTGTAGGTGCCGGCTGACCCCAGCGTTTTGCCGCTTTCGCGGAACTGGGCAAATACCGGTGTGTTCGTCGCCACCGCATCCTCGAAGCCGATCTGGGTATAGACGCTCTTCTCGTTGCTGACGATGACGGCGGCTTTCGACACATTTTCGAAGCGCGTGTCCTTGGCCCACAACCAGTCGGAATAATCCGGATCGATGTCGATGCCGACCGGCACGTTGCGGAAGGCGACATTCACCAGGGTGAGCGAGGCTTCATGCTCACGGATCGCCGCTTCACGCTGGCCCTCGAACTGGCTGTCGATCAGGGTGAACTGCCAGGCGGGCGAAGGCTTCTCCGCCAGGATGCCGTAGCGGCCGCCGAAGAAGCGCAGGTCTTCAGCCTCGTTGGCGACCTGATGGATGCCCGCCAGACCCGAGCCGATATGGAAGTCGATGTGGCTGAGATAATCGTGCTGCGCACCGTGAAAGCGGATGCCCACGGCGCCTTCGTTGCCCTTGCCGATCTCGAAATCGATGTTGCTCATCGCCGAATAGAAGGTGCCGGGATTGGCGTCGGCAATCTTAGGATTGGGCGGCACGCTGTCCGGCGGCGGGAAGGGCACGCGGAAGCCGGGACGCTCGGGCCGCGAGCTGTCGCTGGCGCCCGCGCGGAAGCCGGCGAAGATGACCATGGCCGCAACACCCTTGGAATAGCTCGGCGTGTTGTCACCCAGTACGAACACCGGGCGGCGTGCGCCCCAGCCGATCACGCGCACCGCCGGCCATACATAGATGGTGCGTGTGATGCGGTAGCGCCCCTGCGGGATGAAAACGATACCTTCCTCGCGGTCAGACCCTGCCTTGTCGATGGCGGCCTGAATGGCGGCGCTGTCGTCCGCCTTGCCGTCGCCCACCGCGCCGCTCAACTGCACCGCGCGTGGATCGTCCAGTTTGGTCGTGAAGGCGGAAGTTCCGGGCGCCGCAATGGCGGACGTGGCGGCGGCCAGCAAAAGAGCGGCGGAAAGCAGCAGGGTCTTCATGGCGGTCATCCCCGGAAACGAGTTGTCGGCCGCTTCCTAGCAGATCGGGAACTTGGCGTCCGGTTCCGCCGCGCAGTTTTGCCGCGGTTTGGAACCCGTGAAATTTATGTTGCGGCGCAAAAAATCTGTCATGCTTTGCGTCATACAGAGTCTTGCGGATACGTCCGGGGGCGGACGCGCAAGGCCTGCAAACATAGGCTGTCGCGATGAAACCGATATCAAGCCGCTTGGTGAGTTGTTGTGCCGCGATCCTGTTGATCGCCGGATCGCATGCTGTCATGGCCGAGACTTATACGTCCCAGACCCAATCGCTGCCGGTCCTGGACCAGTCGACCGGCGATAGCGGCTCCTTCTGTCTGGACAGCATGGAGACCGTGCCATTCTCGGACGAATTGCAGCCGACGCTGATTTCCGTGGATGGTGGCTGCTCGGTTGCCGAAGGCACCATCGCTACCTGAGTTTTCGCCCGCGAACTGATCCGGTATTTCGGCAATGACGATCCGGGCACCCGCAACATGATCGAAGACATTCTGAGGGTGGAAGAAGAACATGCCGACGACATGCACGACCTTCTGGTCGCGCATGAAAGCAGGCCGATGCTCAAGTAGGGAACTACTGCAACCAAGGGCCGCATTGCCTGTTATTCATGCAACACAGGAGGTGGCCATGAAACCTATTGCCGTATTCGTATTGGTTGCCGTGCTGTCGCTCGCCACTGTTGCGGCCTCCGCCAAGACTGTCACCATGTCGGCGAAGAATGCCAACGAGCAGTCGGTCAACGGCGTCGCCGGCCCGCCCCCGGCCAGAAAGGTGGCGGATGCGGACAAGTCTTCCGCCCAGCCCAGCAAAGCCGAACTGAAGAAGAGCAAGATCAAAACCCCGCCGCCGATGCACGATCCCAATTAGTGCGGCGCAGCGTAAACTTTAAGGCCCGGGCGCATCTTCGCACTTGATGCCTTGGGTGGGGGGCCGCTTTGCTATATAGAGTTCCCCGCAAGCCATAGCGCCTGAGAGCGCGGCTTTTTGGGGAGGTCTCTCGTGAAGGCATATCTGGCGGCAATGGCTGCCGCATCCTTGCTGTTCAGCACAGTCTCGGCATCCGCACAGGTCGCGGCGACCGCCTATGCCAGTACGCCCGACCTCGCCTATGAGGCCGTGCCCGGTTTCTTTCACGGCATTCCCGCCGGCGATTATCTGGGCGAGATGCAGGGCATCGCGACCAATTCCAAAGGCCATATCTTCGCCTATCACCGCGGCCCCAACACGCGGCTCTGGGAATTCGACCAGACCGGCAAGTTCGTCCGCGAGATCGGCAAGGATTTCTATGGCTTCATGTTCGCCCATTCGGTGCGGATAGACCGTCACGACAATATCTGGACGGTGGACGAGGGCACCAACACCGTCGTCAAGTTCAATCCCACCGGCACCAAGGTGCTGATGGTGATCGGTCATCATCCAGACGCGGCCCAGGGGCCGATCGCATCGCCCAAGGGGCCGAACGCTCCGGCGGAAAAATATACGCTGTGCCGTCCCACCGATGTCGCCTGGGACAGCCAAGACAACATCTTCATCAGCGACGGCTACTGCAACAACCGCGTGGTCAAGTATGACAAGAACGGCCGCTTCCTCGCCCAGAATGGCAGCGAGAAGGTCGGCAAGGGCGAAAACGAATACAACCTGCCGCACGGATTGCAGGTAGACCATGCCGGCAACGTCTATGTCGCCGACCGCGGCAATGCCCGCTATGTCGTGCTGGACAACAACCTGAAATGGAAGACCACCTACAACAATGTCGGCAGCGCCTGGTCGGCCTGCATTTCCGAAGGCCCGCACCAGTATCTGTTCGCGACCAATTCCAATCCCAACGGCAATCCGCCGGGCAGCTGGAAGATCGGCGGCCAGATTTACAAGATGGAGCTGGACGGCACCGTGGTTGGCAAGTTCGGCCATGCCGGCAAGCTGGAGCCGGGCTTCCAGGTGGTTCACATGATGGATTGCCGCAATCCCAACGAACTGATCGCCGGCGAGATCGAATCCTGGCGCATGCAGAAATTTGTCCTGAAGGGGAGCAAGTAACATGAAACGTCTCGCAACCCTTCTGCTGGCCGCGGCCGCCTGCCTCGCCGTTCCCGCCGCAGCCCAGGAAATCAACTATGCCGCGTCCGAAACCCTGCAGCTGCCGCAGGGTACCTTCTTCGGCGCCGTGGCGGGCGTGGCCACCAACTCCAAGGGCCATGTCTTTGTCTATTCGCGCACTGGCACGCCGGTGGCGACCTTGGGCGGCGCGCGTCCCTTTGTGCGCGGCGGTTCGGTGCTGACCGAGTTCGACGAGAACGGCAAGTATGTCCGCTCGGTGGGCAAGAACCTGTACGGCGCGCTGGCCGCCGCCGCGGTGCGGGTGGACAGATCCGACAATGTCTGGATCGTCGATGCCTATAGCGGCATGGTGATCAAGTTCGATCCCCAGTTGCGCATCAAGTTGATGCTCGGCCGCAAGCCGGAATCGGTCGAGGTGCCGGCCACGCCCAACATGGGCCGCGCCGCCGCCGGCGGGGCGCCTGCATCCGGCATGCAGGCCGATCTGTTCGAAGGCCCCACCGACGTGGCGTGGGATAATGACGGCAACATTTTCGTTGCCGACGGCACCGGCAATGCCCGTGTCGCCAAGTTCACCCGCGACGGCGTGTTCGTGAAAAGCTGGGGCTCGCGCGGCACCGCCGACGGCCAGTTCAAGACCGCCCACAGCATCGCGCTGGATGCAGCCGGTAACGTCTATGTTGCCGACCGCGGCAACAGCCGCATCCAGGTGTTCGACAACAACGGCACATTCAAGAACAGCATCACCACTGCCGGAAACCCCCAGGCGATCTGTATTTCGCCCGGCGCGCATCAGTATCTCTATGCCTCCAACTCGAACCCGGTGAACGACATCGATGCGGGCGGGGAGATCTACAAGCTGGAGCTGAACGGCACCGTGGCCGGCAAGTTCGGCCGGGCCGGCCTCCAGGTCCGGGAGTTCAATGGCGTGAACGCCATCGACTGCCGCACCGCAGGCGAGCTTTATGTCGCCGAGATGGGCGCCTGGCGGGTGCAGAAGATTTCCCTGCACTAGTCATGCAGCGCAGGACATTCCTGGCGGGCGCGGGGGCTTTTGTTTCCGCGCCCGTTTTCGCGGATAACGCGATCCCGGTCATTGACACCCATGTCCATCTGTTCGATCCCGGCCGGCCGCAGGGCGTGCCTTATGCGGGCCCGAAGGGGCAGCCGCCGCAGATGGCGCTGCCGGAAAATTACCGCAGGCAGATAACCGGGACCGGCATTGTCGGCGCCGTGGTGGTCGAGGCCAGCCCCTGGATCGAGGACAATCTCTGGATCCTGGAGCGCGCCAATTCCGATCCGATTTTTGTCGGCGTGGTGGGAAGCCTCGACCCCTCCCACCCGGAGTTCGGCGAATATCTGAACCGTTTCTCGAAAGACCCGCTTTGGCGCGGCATCCGTTATGCCCGCGTCTGGCAGATGCAGAATGGCAAGCAGGTGCTCAAGCCCGGCATGGGTGAGGGCTTGAAACTTTTGGCGCAAGCCGGACAGACCCTGGATATGGCCAATCCCTCCTTCGACCTGTTGCGCGGCGCCTTGCTGGCGATGGATGCAGCGCCCGATCTGCACGTGGTGATGGACCACATGCCGTCGCTGGACCCCAGGCCCGAACAACAGGCGCTTTATGATTCCCTGATCCGCGAACTGGCCCAGCGTCCGAACTTCGCCATCAAACTCTCCCAGGTCCGGCACAAGGATGAAAACAATGTCACGGTAACCGCACCGCGGGCGCGGCTGGACCAGCTGATGGCTGCGTTCGGCGAAGACCGGGTGATGTTCGGCGGCGACTGGCCCAACAGCGTGGGCACCGCCACCATTGCAGAAGCCCTAAGCTTGATGCGGGATTATTTCGCCGGCCGTCCGCGCCTGCAGGCCGAGAAATATTTCTGGCGCAACAGTCAGCGCATCTACAAATGGAAGAAACGCGCGCCCGCGCAACCCTGAAATGCTGCTAGTGCGAAGAGCGCTGGTTTGCGCCCCCTTTTGTTTGGGACGCAAAGCCCGCTAGGATCAGGCAAAACAAGTACCGTTCATTGGGGGAGGGGCCGTTGACTCAAAGACATTCCACGCGCGGCGCGTGGCTGATCATGCTGGCATCGCTGATCACCATGGCCATATGCGTCTATGACTATTACACGCCCGAAACCGGCCTGATCGGTACCGGCGGCGTCATCACCGTGGCGGTCGCCGGCCTTTTGATGCTGTTGGCGTCTCTGGCCATGGGCCTGGTCGCCAACCGCGGATGTTTCCTGCAGGGCTTCCTGGTGATCTCCATCCTGCTGGACATCATCGGTTCGTCCGTCGCCGGCTATTTCCTGGAAAGCCCCGTCATCATGGCAGCGCAAGCGCTGGCGCTGATTGGCTGGCTGATCAATGTGATCGGCGACGCCGCCGAACGCAGCGTTGAGATCGATGAGGTCGAAGATGAAGATTAGAAATTTCGTCCTTGGCGCCTTTGGCCTCGCGGCCGCGGCTGCCGCCGTCACTCTGCTGCCGATGCAGCATGCCACCGCCCAGGGCGGCAACAACGACCCGGCCCAGACCTGGGACGCGTTCGGCGGCAACCAGCAGGCGCAGAAATATTCCACCGCCACCCAGATCACGCCCGACAATGTGAAGGGCTTAAAGACGGCGTGGGAATTCCACACCGGCGATGTCTCCAGCGGCGCTCATTCCACCACCTGGGGCGCCACGCCGTTGTTCGCCAACGACACCGTCTATGTCGGCACACCCAAGTACAATATTTTCGCGGTCGAGCCCGATACCGGCAAGATGAAGTGGAAGTATTCCGCCAATGGCAACAACGGCGATGAGAATCAGGGTCTGAAGAATCGCGGCGTCGCCTACTGGGCGGCCGCGACCCCCACCGCCGGCACCTGCCAGAAGATGGTCTATATCGGCACCATGACCGGCGAGCTGCACGGCGTGGACGCCGACAGCGGCAAGCCTTGCGCCGGCTTCGGCAAGAATGGCGTGGTCGACGTCAATGCCTGGGCCACCAAGAACAGCAAGTGGAAGATCGGGCTGATCCAGCCGCCGGCTGTCTACAAGGACACGCTGATCCTGGGCTGGGCCGGCAATGACTGGGTCTACAAGACCGAGAATCCCGGCACCGTCTATGGCATTGACGCGCGCACGGGCGCGCTGAAATGGACCTTCAACATCATCCCCGAAGACATGGAGAACCAGACCGGCACCGCCAATGTCTGGGCCGGCATTTCGGTGGATCCGGAAACCGGTCTTGCCTTCCTGCCGACCTCTTCGCCCAGCCCGAACTATTATGGTGGCGACCGGCTGAAGGAGATGCCCTATGCCACGGCGACCGTCGCGGTGAATGCCGAGACGGGCGAAGTGAAGTGGGCGCGTCAACTGGTGCATCACGATATCTGGGACGTGGACATCAACTCCGCACCGACATTGGTCGACATCAAGAAGGACGGCCAGGTCATTCCGGCGCTGATCCAGGCCAACAAGATGGGCCTGATGGTGGTCCTGAACCGCAACACCGGCGAGCCGGTCTGGCCCATTGTGGAGCGGGCCTATCCGGCCTCTGACATTGCGGGCGAGGTTGCGTCCAAGACCCAGCCCTTCGTGCCCTATCCCGAACCCCTGGTGGCCGAACACATGCCCCCGGTTTCCAAGCTGGCCGACATTCTCAGCTTCGGGGAATGCAGCCGCTGGAAAGCCCGCATCCGCGACGAGGGCCGTTACACGCCGCCGTCCGTGCGCGGCTCCATCTCCTGGCCTGCGACCTTGGGCGGTGTGGAATGGGGCGGCGGTGCGCTGGATCCCACCACCAATACCTATGTGGTGAACTCCAATCTGGTGCCGCAGATCTACTCCCTGGTGCCGCGTGCTGACGCCGACAAGAAGTATGGCAACGCGCTTCGGGCCAGGGATGGCTATGCCGCTCAGCAGGGCTCGGCCTATGGCTTCAAGCTGGAGAACTTCCTCAACATGTGGGGCATGCCCTGCTGGGCGCCGCCTTACGGCATCATGTCCAGCTATGACATGAACAGCGGCAAGCTGCTTTGGAGGAAGCCCGTCGGCCAGGTCCAGAAATGGGGCTTCTACATGCCCGAAAGCTGGGGCTCGATCACCATCGGCGCGCCGGCCATCACCAAGAGTGGTCTGGTCTTCATCGGCGCCTCGATGGACAGCCGCGTGCGGGCCGTTGACCTCAAGACCGGAAACGTCTTGTGGAAGGCCATCGTGGACGCGCCCGCCGTGGCGCAGCCCGCGGTCTATACCTACAAGGGCAAGCAGTATGTGGCCTTCGCCGCCGGCGGCAACGGCATCCTGACGCCGCGCCTGTCGGACCAGCTGGTGGCCTTCGCGCTGCCCAACTGATGATGGACCGGTAACAACAAGCAAGGGCGCTCACCGGTGGTGGGCGCCCTTTTGTTTTTCTTGGTGTTTTGGAGATGACGATGAGAAAACGTGAATTCCTCACCGGCCTCGGCTTTGCCGCCGCCGGGATCACTGTCGCCGCTGCGCAGGGCTATCCCAAAGGCAAGAACCTTGGCGCGGTCGCGCCGCAAAAGCGCAAGGAAGTCCCCCACCGCAAGGTGACGACGAAGAACCTGTTCAAAGTGCCGGACGGGTATCCCAACGGTGTGGCGGTCGTGCCCGAAGGCGTTTGGGTCGCCGAGCAGAAGGCCGCCGGCTATGGCCAGAGCGGCAAGCATGAAAAAGAAGCGGCCTGGCTGTTCGACTGGAACGGCAAAAAGCTCAAGACGGTGATGACCGATTCCTACAACACCTCGGGCCTGGCCTTCGGCAATGGCCATGTCTGGATGGGCGCCAATGGCGGACCTGAAGGCGTGTACGAGGTGGACATGAATGGACGCACCGTCAGCCACCGCCAGATCCCGCTGGGCCCGGCCGACAATGGCGGCGGTTGCCACGGGCTGATGTTTCATAATGGCAAGCTGTGGATCGTGGCCAATCGCATCAAGGGCATCTTGCGGGTGGACCCCAAGACCTTTGCGCCGGAATTCATGATCCCCATCACCACCGCGCGCTGGCACGGCATCGCCTGGGATGACAGCGTGCCGGGCGGGGCGGTCTGGATGGTGACCGGCTCGTCGGACATCAACCGCTATGTCATGCAGAACGGCAACCTACACCACACCACCACCTGCGGCCTGATGAAGTATTCGGCCACCACCGGCCAGCTGCTGGAGACCGCGGAGTTCGAGGATGGCACCGCCGACGCCCATGGCCTGGCCATGCACAATGGCAAGCTGATCTCCTGCGATGCCGGGGTGGGCCCGCCCGGTTTCGAAGGCACCGGAAGTCCCAGTGCCGGCTATGTTTTTGAGATAAACTTCATCTGAATCCAGCCGTCCAAGGGCCG